>CALRYE020000061.1:0-32356 GCA_943372275.1 Janthinobacterium lividum | reverse complement strand
CTCCGTAGCCTGCTTTATTATAGTCAGCGCGTCGTCACGGTGCGCTGGCTGCGGGCGCTGTGCGTGCGTGCCATCGCAGGCAGCATCAATCTTCGCATGCGGTGGTATGGCCGGCCCCTGGCTGCGGCCGCCCATCCCCGGCAATCCCGGTTGGACATCGACGGCTACTTGCCGCTTGGCCAGTTGCTTAGCCAAACGCAATGCGATGACATCCACGCCTACCTGCGCGACAAACAGCTGGTCGACCGTCAAGGCGGCGACGGCGCGTTCGACTTCGCCGCGATGGCGCCGGAAACGCGCATGGCCGACTACCTGCTGGAAGACATCGTCAACTGCCCCCATCTGCTGGCCCTGGCGAATGATCCGCTGCTGGTGGGCATGGCGCAGGCGTATATCGGCTGCCGTCCCACCATGTCGGCGCTGTCGCTGCGCTGGTCGACCGCCAGCCGTACAGGACCGAATGATTTGCAGGCTTTTCATCGGGATGCCGACGACTGGCGCTATGTCAAAGTGATGGTGTATCTGACCGATGTCGGCCCCGGCGATGGGCCGCATCGGTACGTGGCAGGAACCCATCTGGACCAGGCGCCAATCCGCCTGCGGCGCTACAGCGAAACGGAGGTGCATCGGGCGTTCCCGCCGGACGCGGTGCTGAAGGTGCTGGGCCAACGAGGCGATGGTTTTGCGGTCGACACGGCCGGCATCCACAAGGGAGAGGCGCCGACCGGCCAGCCGCGCTTGCTGCTGCAGATCCAGTATTCCCTGCTGCCGGCGTACTTTTATGCGCACGAGCCGGTTGCCTACCGCGGCACGCTGCATGCCGACCCGTATCTGAACCGGCTGATCGCCAAGCGGCCGATCGCGGGCCAATAAGTCGCCGCAGGCGCACAGCGCCTTCCTGGGCGCAAGCTGCACGACTCCGGACTACTGAACGACCTTGAACTCGATGCGCCGGTTGCGGGCGCGCCCCTCGGCGCTGCGGTTATCCGCCACCGGACGATCCGGCCCCTCCCCCGACACGGCAATCAGATCGCTGCGCACGCCCTTGCCGGTCAAATACACCTTGACCGCTTCCGCCCGCGCCAGGCTGAGCGGCACGTTGCTGGCGCGCGAGCCGGCGTTGTCCGTGTGGCCGATCACCTCGACCTTCTTGTCCCTCAGGCGCAGCATCACCACGCTCATCTGATCCAGGATCGCCATGCCCGATTCGGCCAGCGTCGCCTTGCCCGATTCAAACTCGATGATGCGGTTGGCCAAGGTGTCGTCCAGCGCTTTTTGCTCGTTGGCTACGACGCGCAGGGCATTGTTGACGGTGTAGGTAGGGTTCAGGCTGGTGGCGATGTCGCCGGCGATTTGCTGCCGCTGCGCTTCGTTGCCCACGTCGCCGCGCACGCTGACGGCGTTGCCGTCCACCTTGAGCTGGCCTGCGCTGATCAGCTTCAGATTCTCGCCGATCAGCTTTTGCACGTAGCTGTTCCAGTTGGCCGGGGTCGCTACCTGCCCGATGGACAGCTGATCGACCACGCGCGCGGCGCCGTACAGTTCGCGCAGCCGCGCCAGCAGGCCGGCCTTGCTGGCTTCGTCGGCCACGGTGCCGGTGACGATGACGGGGGCGGCGGGGTCGGCGGCGGCGCCCGCCGTGCCTGCCGCCATTGCCGTGGCCAGGAGCAGAATGTTGATGCCGTTACGATAGTTGATCACGTGGCAGCTCCGATAAAGGTCTGAAGGAACAGTTCGCGCGCCAGCTTCAGCGGCAACAAAGGTTGGTCGAGGTAGCTGGCCAGCGCGCGCACATCGATGTCGGTGCCGATCTGCTCGTCGACCCAGCCGGTATCGGCAAAGCTGACCTGCTGCTCGGCCCCGAACAGCGGATCGATGATGGCGCGCAAAGTCTGCGCCGAGGCGCCGCGAAAGCCCAGCACCAGCACGGGGCGCTGCTCAAGCGTGGTGATGAACAGCGCCAGCTCGACGTCGGCGTGGCCCAGGAACGGCGTGATCAGTTCCATCCAGAAAGCCGCCACGGCGTAGCGGGCCAGCGCATTGTCGGGCAGCGGCAGCACCAGGCTCTTGTCCAGGTCGCGCGAACCGTTTTCCAGCACCGGCTGCAGCAGCATGCCCAGCGCCAGTATCAGTTGCTTGGCGTCGACCTGGCCCAGCAGCGCCGACAGCGAGCCGACGGTGGCCGTTCCCAGGAATGTCGTCAGCGCCACGGCGCTGGCCTCGTCCAGCGCCACCTGGGCGTCGTGGATGGCCTGCAACTGGGGAGCAGGCTCGGGCGCCGCCATCACCTCGGCCGCCATCCGCTCCATGCTGGTCCACAAGGGCGCCAGCGCCAGCGGGCACTGGGAGACGAAGGCGGCCGGATCGGCCACATCGATGGTGCGCATCATCAAGAAGGGAAAGCGCCGCCCCGACTGGTCGCGGCTGGCCACAATGTGGCCGGCAATGGCATGCTTGCGGCGCGGCCCGACGAAGGCAAACTGCACCGGGGCCAGTGCGTCGTAATTCAGTTTCCAGCGCGCGTCGACGGGCAGCTCGGCCATGACCTGGGCCAGCCAGCCATCCAGCACCCCCATCAGGGGAATATCGTCAGCCACCTTGATGAAGTCGCTGCGCGAGGCAATCTTGCCGAAATACGCGATCCGGCTGGAGGTTTTGACGGACGTCATTGGGCACCGCCTTTGCTTGATGTTGCAACATTGGCTGCGATGTCGGTCTTGACGACGGGGGCGCGACCGACGATGGTCTCGGGCAGATGCAAGCCCTTGAAGCCGCGCGACGAGGCATTGGCGTCCTTGCCGCTGATGTCGGGCGCGCTGGTGATTTTCAAGTCCACGGCCACCGTCACATTGCCGCTGCTCCAGCGCAGTTCGAACACGCCGCCCTCCTTGCGCTTGCGCGTGGCCGCATCGATCATGCGCTTCAGGCCGAACTGTCCCGGCTCGTTGAACAATTCGATGGTGCGCCCGTCGAAGGTGGTGGCGGTGATCTTGGCGCCCGGCGCGCCTTGCGGGCTCGGATGCACCATGTTGGTCCACACGGGCGGCGTGTTGCGGTAGCGCAGCTGCTGGCCATCGATTTCAATGGTGTATTCCAGCGTGCCGGGGGCGGGCGACGGTTGCAGCTGGAACACCGTCTGCGGCGCGCCCGTGCCGTTCTGCGCGATCCCATTGTTGATCAGCGGCGCGATCCAGCCGGGAAACCCCGCCACCGCGCCGGGCGACAAGGTGATGCCCATGTCGGCCCAGGTACGGGCGGCCAGCACATCGCCGCGCCGCACCACCAGCGGCCCCATCGAGGCGTTGACGAACTTGGCGATCTGGCCTTCCGGGCCGAACACCTGGCCGATTTCCGCCGCGCTCGCTTCCACCCGGGATTCCATCGCGAACGGATACTTGGCGGCCAGGGTTTTCTGGAACGGATCGAGTACCTGCACCTGCCAGGTCTTGTTGATCTCCGCTTCGCTGGGCTGGATGATCACGGCGAAGATCTGCATCAGCGGGCGCACCAGCAAAGGCCGCAAGGCCAGCTTCTGGGTGTCGGTCATGCCGGTGAGCATTTGCTCGTCCACGTATTTGAGCGCCTCGGCCAGTTCGGAACTCTTGCCCTCCAGCGTCTGCTGCATGAATTCCTTGGCGCCGGGGCCCGGATCGCCCTGATTCTTCAGCTGATTCAGGCGAGTGCGCAGGCGCGACAAGGCGTCCAGGTAGCCGCTCATCAGCGAGGCCTCGTTGTTGCGCTTGCCGACCAGCCGCGCCACGCCGGCGAACTCGCGCCCGATCGGTCCCATCGACGGGGCCTGCCCAGCCGCGCCGCCATTGCCGCTGTTATTGTTATTGTTATTGTTATAGTTATTGTTATGGTTATTGCCGTCGGCTAGCGTGGCGTCGACCACCGTGCGCGCCTCGCTGGGCGCGCGCCGCAGCACCGACTCCTTGAACCAGGCAAACAATCCCTTTTCCACCTTGTTCATGCCGGCGCCGCGCGCACCATTCGGATTGTCCCAGGACGTCTCGCGGTCGATGGCGTTGAGCAGCTTGGCAATCGGCGTGGTCTGGGCGTCGCCCAGCCGGTTCATGGCCTTGACGCTGGCGTCGAAGCCGGCCAGGTCGGCCACCGTGACGCCCTGCACGAAGGTCAGCCACTGCTTGGCATACTCGGTCTTGTACATCTCGATCAGCGCTTTCTGAATCTGCTCCGGGCTGCCTTCCAGGGTCAGATCGTCCTTGCTGGCCGTGTCCAGCACCCAGTCGGTGGTTTGCATTTCCTTGTTGGACACGTCGCGGATGGCGCCCTGCACGTACTGTTCCCAGGCATCGCGGGTAAAGGCGCCCGGCACCGCATGGCTGCCGACGATCAGCGACTGGTCGGTTTCGCCGACGATGCGCGCCACCGTCATGGCGGGAAAGCGCGTCGCCGCGCGCGCCTTCAGGTCGGCATACACCCGGTCGCGTGCCGGCGTGCCGCGCTGCACCCGGCGCAGATTGTCGCGGGCGCTGTCGATCAGCCCCAGTTTCAGGGTCAGTTTGGGCCAGGCCGGATCGGCGATGTGCGCGACATAGAACGAGATCAGGCGCTGGGCGCTGCCGATCATCTGTTCGCGCGGCATGGTGCCGCGGTTGGTTTCCAGCCAGCCGCGCCAGTGGCGCGTCATCTGGTCGTTCAGATGGCTGCCTTCGGCCACACTTTTGTCGCCCAACATCAGGTAGGTTTTCAAGGCGTTATAGCCGTCCGTCACGCTGGCGGCCGAGGCTTCCTGATACTGCCCCGCCTTGGGCGCGGCCGGATTGGCGGGCTGGGCGGACAGCTGGGCGGCGTTGGCGTTCATCTCCGTCAACAGCGTTTCCAGGCTGGCCGCGACCGGCTGCACCATGATCTGGGTCACGCCGGCAAAGTATTCGTCGCGCAGCTTGCGCTCCAGCGTGGCGCCCTGATACAGCCCGAACGAGACGGCCAACGGCGTGCTTTCGCGATACTTTTCCAGCTGCACGATGCGGTCGCGTAAGATATCCAGCGCTTCCAGACGCGATTGCAGGTCGATGCGCTTGTCCTGCAGGCGCACCACCTTGTCCAGATCGGCCTGCACATTGGCCACCAGCTGCTTGTTGCCGATATACGACCAGCTCCAGCCGCCCAGCGCGCAGCCCAGCAGCACGGTGGCGGCGATGAAGGCGCCGTACTTGATGCGCGCCGCGTGGGGATGGCTGTAGCGCGCGACCAGTTCCTTATCGGCGAAAATCACCTTGCGGAACAAGTCGAGCAAAAAATAACCGCTTTGCTCGCCGGCCTCGGGGGCCACGGCCTGCTCGTTCAGGTCCAGGTCGAAGCGGCTGGCCACGCGCTTGGAGGACAAATCTTGGACCACCCCTTCCTGCAGGGCGCTGGTGAAGTAAAAGCCGCGGAACACGGGGCGGAACTGGTAGGTGTTTTCTTCGAATAACGTGGCGAGGAAGGCGCGCAGCGGCGACTTGATGGAAGCGAACTCCAACGGAAAGGTGAACACCCCGGGCCGCATCTTGGTGCTGCGGTTGCCGGCCATATTGGCCAGGCTGATTTCCTTCAGGCCGTCGTGCAGCAGGTCGAACTGCTCGTCGAAAAAGCCGACCACGTCCTGGTGGCCCTTGCGGCGGTTGTAGCGCAGGGTGGCGCCCCAGGCCCGGTCGCGCTCGACCCTGGTGGTGTCGTGGAAAAAGTCGCTGAAGCCGGAGATCAGGTCCACCTTGGTAAACACCACGTAGACCGGGGCGAACACGCCCAGCCGTTCGGTCAGTTCCTGTACCCGCGTGCGCAGGTTCTTGGCCAGCTCGATCGACGCTTGCGCACTGCCGCCGGTCAGCTCGGCAACGCTGACGGCGATCAAAATACCGTTGATGGGCGCGCGCGCCCGGTGTTTCTTGAGCAAGTCGAGAAAACTGAACCATTCGGCGCGGTCGCCCTCTTCCACCGAATAGCGGCCCGCCGTGTCGAGCAGGATGCCGTCGGTGGTGAAGAACCAGTCGCAGTTGCGGGTGCCGGCCACGCCCTGCACGGCCTTGCTGCCGGGGATGGGGAACTGCAAGCCCGAGTGGCCGATGGCGCTGCTTTTGCCCGCCGCCGGGTTACCGATGATCATGTACCAGGGCAGCTCGTACAAGGCGGCCGCGCCGCTGACCAGCCCCAGCTTGGAGGTCTTGATGGTGGCGATGGCGTCGAGCATGCCCTTGCGCAGCACGCCCACTTCGCTGCTGCACTGGGCGCCCGCGCTTGTGCCTGCGCTTATGCCCGCGGTTGTGCCCGCCGTTGCGCCCGCGCCCGGCACCACGGCGTCGCCCAGCGCGCCGGCCGCGCGCTTGCGGTAGTGCTGGCGGGTCAGCCAGAAGATGCCCCACATGGCCGCCAGGGCTGCGCCGGCAACGCCGGCCCAGATGGCCGCGATTCCAAGCGTCTCGGCGCCCAGATAGAGAAACGCCGCAAGTGCGGCCAGGCCGATCACGCCGAGTACGCGGCTGTCGGTAAGGAACTGCCAGAGTCGGGCCATAGTCGGGAGCTTTACAGAGGGTTGAAAAACGAATCCTGCAGGCAATGTTGGCACATTCCCTTACGGCAAATTTGATTCAACACAAAGCTCTTGGAGCCTGGCAACTTGGCGGCCGGATCACTTGCGGATCACCCCTTTCATGCGCAGTTCAGTGTGGCCAAAATCCATCATGGTCCAGCGCCCGCCCCAGGTCAGACCCAGCGATTCGGCCACTTCGCCGTACAGCTGGTAGCCGCGCATGGCCCACGGATCCTTCTCGGAAATGACCAGCTTGCCGTCGCGCCAGAACGCACAGTCGGCCGCCAGGCCGAACTGGTGATAGCTCTGGAACGCGCCGGCGTTGGTCACTTGGGTGCCCATGCTGGCCAGCAAATCCTGGCGGGCCGGGCTGCGGTAGCCTTCCAGCAGCGCCATGTCGTACCCGTGCTTTTCCTTCATGATTTTGAACACCAGCAGCAGCCGCTGGTTGAAGTCGGTATGCAGCAAGTCCCAGTTGCGGCTGGCACTGACCAGCATCGGTCGGATCAGTTCGACCTCCTGGGTGGTGAACGCCAGCGGCGGCAACGCCACCGGCGGGGCCAGCTGCTCGCCCTTGAGCAGCTCGGCGATGTGGGCGTCCGGCATCGGTTCGATGAGCTCGTAGTCGGGCAGCACGCTGGGCCGGCTGAGACTCATCACCAGCGCGGCGACGGTCGGCACCGCCACGAGCGTTGCGCCCAGCGCGATCAGGCGCCAGTGGCGCGCGCCGAACCGGTGTATGCGCGCCATGCGCTGGCCCAGCGCCGAGCCGGTATCGCCCAGCTGGCGGCGCCCGGAGCTGTGCCAGCGCTGCCCCCGCTGCCCCAGTTGCGCGCCGATCGACTGGATGGTCTGAAGCACCAAGTCGCGCCCGGCAGGAAACAGCGCAAGCCACATGAGGGCACATGCCAAACAAAAGTACAAAAGTGCGATAAAGATCAGCATCGATTTCCCCAGTTTGTTTCTAATCAGAATTAGAAGTCCCCCAATCTTAGGAGTTACGACCGTGCGCCCTTCAGACGAAAATCAACACCGCTCCAAAAGGCCTAATCTGTTTTCGGCGTCGAACCGCCCTGCGGGCGGCGACGACAACATTCTTGCCAAGCTGGACAAGCAGGCGCCTGCCGCCGCCCAATCGGGGCAGCCGCGCACCCGTGCCGTCTGGATCGCCGCTGCCGGCGTGCTGGTGGCCGGCCTGATCGCCTCGCTGGCGATACTGGCGCAGCAACAGAGCGAGCGCGGTCCGCACCGCTTCGACAATGTGGCGGCCGCGCCACAGCCAGTCGTCACGGTGGCCGCCGGCGGCGGCGAGGGACAGGCCGACAACGCGGCGCAGATCATCGACGAAGCGCCCGTGCCGCTGGTCACGCTGGCCAATGCCCCGGCGCCAGCCGTGGTACCGGCGCCGGTCGTGGTCAAGACACCGGTCGCGGTCAAGGCGCCCGCCGTAGTAAGGGCGCCGGTCGCGGTTGTTGCCGCCGCCCCCGCGCGTTCCGCCGTTTCAGCTCCCGCGAAGGCGGCCTACCGGAGCCAGGGCGGCGAGCGGGTTGCCGCGCCGGCCAGGACGGTGGCCGCGCGCGCCATCGAACGCACGGCGCAAGTGCTGCCAGCGCGCAAAACACGACCGCCCGCCGTGCGTGCCGATGCGGCGCCGGTCGATACCGACGTGGCCATCCTGACCGCCATCCTGGCCCAGTCGCGCCAGGCCGCCGAGCGTGAACCGGCGGGCGGCGCATGCGGCGGCGCCCGCTGCGCCCCCCGCGCCAGCGCGCAGTGAGCTGAGGCGGCAGCGCCACACCGATTTCGCCTTGCCACGCGCCAAACGACGAATTCACTTAGGGCGCGTGGCGACTTCACGATATACTGTACAAAACCACAGTAAAGACATGAAGTCCCGGCAGTGTTGATGCGCAAAGTTCTGGAAAATGAGTTCTACTACCTGGATAACTTCCACCGGGTACTGGAATGGATAGGTGAACGTTACGGCGATCTGCTCAGCGCCGACGAACACGGGTTCATCGACAAGTTTCAAAGCTTGCCGCAGTGTTCGCGCGCGCTGTTCGTGCGCATGGTCATGCGCAAGGGAACGCTGTTCCGTGCCAGTAAGCTCAGCTACGCCGAGATCGGCTGCCCGGTCGAGGCGGCGCGCCAGTTGCTGCCCACGGGCTGGATCGCCAACGATCCCGTGCTCACACTCGACGAACTGTTCGATTTGCTGTCCAAGCCGGAAATCGCCAGCGTGTTTCGCCTGTCCATGGGCGAAAAGACGGCCCGCAAGGGCGATCAGCTGGCCGCCCTGCGCGCCCAGTTCGGCGACGCGCGGCCGTTTTCCAGCTGGTGGCGCGACTGCCCCGACCATGCCTACAGCATCGTCGTCAAACCCCTGTGCGACCGCTTGCGCCTGATCTTCTTCGGCAACCTGCGCCAGGACTGGACCGAATTCGTGCTCTCCGATCTGGGGGTGTTCACCTATGAACAGGTGGAATTCTCGCCATCGTCGCGGGGATTTCGCACCCGCCGCGACATCGACGACTACCTGGAACTGCACCGCTGCAAGGAACGCTTCCGGGCCGGCGACACCCCGGACGAGGTGCTGCGCGACCTGCCGGAAACGGTGTTCGAGAACGACTGGCTTAACAGCCGGCGCGAGCGGCTGCTGTTCCAGGTCGCCCAGCACTACGAAAAACTGCACGACTGGAAAGGCGCGTACAGCCTGTATGCGCGCTGCGACTTTCCCGGCGCGCGCGCACGCGCCATCCGGGTGCTGGAAAAAGACGGCCAGTACGGCCAGGCCTTTGCCCTGCTCGCCATCGCCCAGAAACATCCTGAAAGCGACGCCGAGCATCAGCAGCTGCTGCGCATAGCGCCCCGTTTGCGTCGCAAGCTCGGCCATGAAAAAAGCACCGTCCGGCGCGCCAGCGACATCGCCCGCATCGACCTGAGCCTGCCCATGCCGGCGCCCGGCTGGTGGGTCGAAGGCGTGGTGCGCGACCACCTGACCCGCGCCGATGCGCCCGTGTACTACGTGGAAAACGCCCTGATCAATTCTCTGTTCGGCCTGCTATGCTGGCGCGCCATTTTCAGCGCCATTCCCGGGGCCTTCTTTCACCCCTTCCACCGCGGCCCGGCCGATCTGCACAGCGCCGATTTCTCGCGCCGCCGCGAGCACGAGTTCCACCAATGCCTGGCGCAGCTGGACGACGGGCGCTACCGCGACACCATCCGCGCCACCTATGCCGACAAACGGGGCATCGCCTCGCCCTTCGTGGCCTGGGGCGCGCTCAGCGACGAGCTGCTCGAGATGACGCTGGCCTGCATTCCCCCGGCCCACCTGAAGAAATGGTTCGACCGTATCCTGCTCGACATCAAATCCAACTGCGCCGGTTTCCCCGACCTGATCCAGTTCTGGCCGGCCGAATCGCGTTACCACATGATCGAAGTCAAAGGGCCCGGCGACCGCTTGCAAGACAACCAGCTGCGCTGGATCGAGTACTGCGCCACCCACGACATGCCGGTCTCCGTGTGCTACCTGCAATGGGCGGAGCAGCACGCTTGAGCGCGGACCTCGCTGCGGGATTGGTCGGCGCGGGGGCGGCCGGCGACGGCCCGTGCGCTGACGCTGCGCCCGCTGGCGGACCGGGCTACGTCGTCGCCGTGCGCGCACTGTGCGAATTCACCGCCAAGCAGGGCGACCTGGACCTGCGTTTCACGCCCTCGCCCACCGCCCAGGAAGGCATTGCCGGCCATGGCGTCGTCACGGCCCGGCGCGGCCCCGCTTATCAGACCGAAGTGAGCCTGGCGGGCGACTACGGCGTGCTGCACGTGCGCGGGCGCGCCGATGGCTACGACCCGGACCAGAATCTGCTGGAAGAAATCAAGACCCACCGGGGCGACCTGGCGCGCATGCCGGACAACCACCGCCATCTGCACTGGGCCCAGGTGCGCGTGTACGGCCATCTGCTGTGCCAGAAACTGGCGCTGCAGGAAGTGCATCTGGCGCTGGTGTATTTCGATATCGGCAGCCAGCGCGAAACCATGCTGCGCGAAACCCAGTCGGCCGCCAACCTGGCGGCGCTGTTCGCCGCGCAGTGCGAGCGCTTCATTGCCTGGGCCACCCAAGAGCTGGCACACCGCCAGGCGCGCGACGCGGCGCTGGCGGCCATGGCGTTTCCGCATCCGGCGTTCCGCCCGGGGCAACGCGACCTGGCGGAGACGATCTTCCGCGCCAACAGCCGCGGGCGCTGCGTGCTGGCCCAGGCGCCGACCGGCATCGGCAAGACTGTCGGCACGCTGTTTCCCGTTCTGAAAGCGGCGCCGCTGCATCAGATCGACAAGGTGTTTTTCCTGGCCGCCAAGACGCCCGGCCGCAAGCTGGCCCTGGACGCCGCCGCGACGCTGCAGCGCAGCGCCCCCGGCTTGCCGCTGCGCGTGCAGGAACTGGTGGCGCGCGACAAGGCCTGCGAGCATCCCGACAAGGCGTGCCACGGCGACTCGTGTCCACTGGCGAAAGGCTTTTATGACCGCCTGCCCGCTGCGCGCAGCGCCGCCGTCCAACTACCCATGCTGGACCGGGAAGCCTTGCGCGATGTCGCGCTGTCCCACGACATCTGCCCTTATTACCTGGGCAGCGAAATGGTTCGCTGGAGCGACCTGATCGTCGGCGACTACAACTATTACTTCGACCTGGGCGCCATGCTGTACGGCCTGACCCTGGCGCAGCAATGGAAAGTAAGCGTACTGGTCGACGAGGCGCACAACCTGGTGGCGCGCGCGCGCAAGATGTATTCCGCCGAACTGGAACGGGGCGCGTTGCGCGCGGCCCGGGCGGCAGCGCCGCCAATGATCAAAAAAGAACTGGAGCGCATCGGCCGCGCCTGGCCGCAGGCCCCGGCCAGTGGCTACCAGGTGATCGCCGCCGCACCGGAAAAACTGATCGCGGCGCTGCAAGGCGCCACTACGGCGATTACCGACCTGCTGGCCGAACAAGGCGGCCTGCTCGATCCGGCCGTGCAGCGGTTCTATTTCGATGCGCTGCATTTCGCGCGCCTGTCCGACGTCTTCGGCGAGCATTCGCTGTGCGACGTGAGCGGGCTGGATGCGCGCAGCACCACGATCTGCATCCGCAATATCGTGCCGGCGCCGTTTCTGAAGCCGCGCTTCGCCATGGCCCATTCCACCGCGCTGTTTTCGGCCACGCTCAGCCCATGGAATTACTACACCGATGCCTTGGGCATGCCGGCCGATACGGCGTGGGTCGATGTCGCCTCGCCGTTCGCGGCGCGGCAGCTGGCCGTGCACGTGGTGCGCGATATTTCGACGCGCTTTGCCCACCGCGCCAGATCGGCCATTCCGATCGCCGACCTGATCGCGCGCCAGTATCACGCCGCCCCGGGCAACTACCTGGCGTTTTTCAGCAGCTTCGATTATCTGGAGCAGGTCGCCAGCCAATTCGCCGCGCGCCACCCCGAGATTCCCGCCTTGCTGCAGCCGCGCCGCATGGGCGAAGCGGAACGCGAGCAGTTTTTGTCGCGCTTTACGCCCGACAGCAGCGGTATCGGTTTCGCGGTATTGGGCGGCGCGTTCGGCGAAGGGATCGACCTGCCCGGCGCGCGCCTGATCGGCGCGTTTATCGCCACCTTGGGCTTGCCGCAGTTGAATCCCGTGAACGAGCAAATCCGCCAGCGCATGCACACCACGTTCGGCGCCGGTTACGACTACACCTATTTGTATCCGGGCATGCAAAAGGTGGTGCAGGCCGCCGGCCGGGTGATCCGCACCGAAACCGATCAAGGCGTGGTGTATCTGATCGACGACCGCTTCGATCAACCCGAGGTGCGCGCACTGCTGCCGCGCTGGTGGCAGGTGGACCAGGTGGCCTGCCTGCCCGAGCATTAACCGGTCAGCGCCCGGATTTTCTGATAGCCGCTGCGGCTGATCGGCAAGCGCGTGCCGTCGCGCAGAATGGCGCTATGGCTGTCGCGCCCCGGTTCGATGCGGCTCATGCAGGCCACGTTGAGCAGGTAGGAACGGTGAATGCGCACGAAACCGGCGCCATCGAGCTGGCGCTCCAGCTCCGCCATCGGCTGGTTTTTCAGATACGACTTGCCGCCCGCGCGGATGCAGACATAATCGTCCTGCGCCTCGATGTAGTCGATGCTGGCGGTGCTGACGATATGCACCTGGGCGCCATCCTTGATAAGAATGCGTTCCAGGGGACGCGGCCGCAAAGCCGGCTCGGACAACAGCGCTTCCACCCGGGCCGCCTGGCCCATTTCCAGCCGCGCATGGGCCAGCGCCTGATTGAAGCGCTGCTCGCTGAACGGCTTGAGCAGATAATCGACAGCGTGGATGTCGAACGCCTTGAGCGCGTACTGGTCGTACGCGGTCACGAATATATAGCGCGGGCCGGCGCCGGCCAGTTCCACCACCTCGAAACCATTCAGCTTCGGCATCTGTATATCCAGCAGCACCAGATCGGGCGTCAGTTCGCCGATCGCCTTGACCGCTTCGAAGCCATTGGCGCATTCGCCCACCAGCTGTACGTCGGCACGCGCGCCCAGATACTCGCGCAGCACCGCCCGCGCCAATTCTTCATCGTCGACGATCATCACGCGCATGGCTGCTCTCCGGTATGGGCGGGCAGCTGCAGCGCCACCCTGAAACGGTTATTCTCGCGTGCCCAATGCACGCTGGCTTGATGTCCGTACATGGTCGACAGGCGCTGGCGCACGTTGGCCAGTCCGATACCGCGCGCGTTGCCATCGCGCATATCGGCATCGACATCGTTATCGACCACGACATGCAATATCGACCCGGCGCGCCAGGCGCTGATATGCACCTCGCCGCCTTCCGGCAACGAGCCGATGCCGTGCTTGACGGCGTTTTCCACCAGCGGCTGCAAGATCATGGGCGGCAACAGACAGTTGCGCGCGTCGTCGGCAATCTCCTGGCGCACCGCCAGCCGCGCGCCGAAACGCACCGCTTCGATGGCCAGGAAGCGGTCCGCCAGCATGGCTTCGGCATCGAGCGTGACGCGCTGGTGCGCCTCCAGTCCCAGGCTATGGCGAAAAAAATCGGCCAGCTGCAGCGTCATGGCGCGCGCCCTTGCCGCATCGATCGACGTCAGCGCGCTGATCGAATTGAGGCTGTTGAACAAAAAATGCGGATCGATCTGGCTGCGCAGCATGCGCAATTCGGCTTCCTGCGCCGCCAGGGCCGCTTCGAATCCGCGCCGCTCCGCCGCCCTGGCCCGTTCGAACTCGATGGCCAGATAATGCACCATCGACGCCAGGCCATACAGGATCACGCCCAGGCTGAAAATAATCGCGCGCATCTGCGGCGCCATGCCGACACCGGCCCAGTCGAGCGACAGCGACAGCCACATACCGTCCCACATCATGCAGAAGCTGGTCCAAAAAGCGCCTGAAAACACGGCACTGACCAGAAACACCGAAACGATGGCCAGCGGCCGCTTTTCCGCCAGCGGATAGGCGCGGCACAAGTAATACGACGAAAAGCCGGCCGCCACCGCGTAGACCATGGTGGCCGGCACGGCAAACAGCACAGCCTGCGACCACGTGGCGGCCAGCGTGGCGCCGATCAGCGCGGCGAACAGCAGCGCGAGCATCAGCCATACCAGCAGATACAGCGCGATGCCGCGGCGGGCCGATAACCCCGCTGTCATTTAATTGCGCACTTCCACCGCGCCCATAATGGCGTTGCCGCGGACGATCAGGCGCTTTTCATTATTTGGGGGACGTGCCGTTTTTTCCTCGAATCCGCCCATGATGGCCGAACCGCGCAATATCACGGTCCAGTCGGGCGGCACCTTCAGGGTAATGCCCCCCATGGCGGCGAACACGCTGACCGTCGATTCGCCGTCGATCGAGGAGTCGCGCAGGTCCAGCACGCAGCCGCCCATGATGGCGGTGATTTCACCGCCCCGGAACGTGGGCGTGGTGACCCGCCGCTCGAAGCTGCCCAGCAGCGAAATGACTTCGATGACCGACTCGTTGTCCTCACTGCCCACATCGTCCTTGGTATAGCCGGTATCGACCGCCTTGCGGCTTTGCATGGCCTTGTAGACGACCGATAGCCCGATCCCGATCAGCAGCAAGGGCCAGAACTGGCGCCAGCTGAAATAGGTAAAAATGCCGAAGCGGTTCAAGGTCAGCAACGCGCCGAACAAAATCAGGCCCCAGCCGATCAGGGTGCCGTTCGGCGAACGGGTATCGAGCAGCTTGACCACGCCCAGTAGTATCAGAACCGTCGGCCAGAATGACAGCGCCAGGCGGAAGCTGAAAATATTCAGGCTATCGAGCAGGAACAGCACCCCCAGCGCGATGACCAGCGCACCGAGCACCAGCTGGCTGGGCGCGTTGCGAGTACAAGCTTTACTTTTCATCGCGGCGCTCCCGGTGCGGCGCGAAACGCGCCTTGATCAAAGGTTCAACCACCATCTTGATGCCAAACGCGATAATGATCAACGGCCAGCTGTTAAACCAGGTCAAGCCGAACAAGCCCTGCACGACGGCAAACAGCCACAACCCCATCAAAATCGTCCACAGGCCGTCGGTAAAATGGCGCACGGTCGGATAGCCGACCATCTTGTTCATGCCAACCACCACCAGGATCAGCGGCCAATATTGCCAGACCGTGCCCAGTTCGATAAAGGCCATGCGGTCGAGCACCAGGGTAATGCCGACCACGATAATCAACACGCCCCAGACCAGCTGGCGGCGCCATTCGTAATTTGTATCCGTATCCATGTTCAGCTCCCTTGTATCTGCGCTCTCGTCATTGGGCCTTGCATCTGCGCCGCATATTGGTTCTGTTATCAGGGGGCCATGCGATTGGCACTTCTGTACCTGTCCCTGAGCCACCACGGATTGAACGATAACGCCGCACGACGCTGGCGCCAAGCGCCTATCGGCGGACGGCAGCGGCGGATCGGCGAATGACGGATAAATCGGTGAAATGCAGCTCGGCGCGTCGCACACCTCACAAAACGCCGGCCCAAAGCAAAAAACCCGCCTCATTGCTGAAGCGGGTTTTTGATGGGGGAGAAAACAATCAGGCAGGTGGCAGGAATACTTCGGCCGACGGCTGATTACGTACCTGGTTACGATACTTCGACTTGGCCAGCGCTTGCTTGATGGCTTCACGCGCGATGTTGGTGCGCTTGATATCTTTCTTTTCAGCCTTGCCGCGGTGTTGTGCTTCGTCTTTATTGCCGATACGTTTAGTCATGCTCATTCTCCTGGGGTGTGATCAATGTTTTCAGTATTATAAAATCTTGCGATTTTGATTCGCTATAGGATCACACGTCGCGTTCTTGTAGGACAACAGATTACGAACGGCTATCGCTTAGTTTGAATTCGGGGATCAGCATACCCCAGCCCAGCTGGCGACGAATCTCCTCGGGCGACGGCGGCGGTTTGGCTTCGCTCTTGCGGCGTTCCAGATATGCACGCACGAGGTGCTTGGGGGGATGGGTAAAGGTAGACATGACAGCCTCCGCTTCCATGGTGATCGCTGCGGGCCGCATCGGAACAGGCATCGACGCGGCTGGGAATCTGGTGCCGATCCTTGAGGCGACCGGCTAACCTGCTGAGGAAACTACTTCATCGCCGGGCGTGGCCGCGATGCGCTTCACTCACACAGCTTCATCTTAGGCAACTACCGAAAACTGAACCGTACGCTGGCGCACACTGCCCCCTGCCGTTTGGCTCGCTGTCGAGTAGGCGGTCTCCCACACAGCCTAAAGCACCATCTCCGGACAGAACGGGATTGTGGTCGCGCACGCAAGGCCGTCCTTTCCAGTCAGCAGCATTAGCGCGACCACGGCAAACAAGTGAAGGGCACTCCACCGCGCACAACTCCGACCATCCACCGATTGCCACCGCAGTCGTGCGTCGGTGGTCACCGGTACTGTGCGTTTCCAGCTTATAAATTGCAGGGGCGCACGCCTTCATCTGGATCAAACTATCGCCGCATTGCCCGCTTGATCCACCCACCAAGTGCCATCGCCCGCCGCCCCACCGTGCCGCCTTGCATGCGGACAGCGCGCTAAGCGCACAGCTCGTCTTTGGCACAATAACTAAATGCTGCATTAACCGTTAATAACATTTCTCATTTACAGATTCTGCGGTGAAGTAAATAACCTTAACGCAAATTTTATCGACAAGTCAGCCATTGAGAATAATCAAACGCGCACTATCAGCCCCACCACATAATCAACTCACAACGCGATTAAAACAAACGCAGTGGCAATGTTTTCCGGGTGTCTTCTTGTTGAAACATAATATAAATACATTCAGGCGGCAGATTTTTTAATCCCTTATGTGAGCGTGTTATTTTATGCGTACACCTTCCGTCAAATTGTTAAGCCGCCTGTGCGCTGAATCGGTGTCGCTCGATCGCAAGGCGAAAATCGCGTTAATGGTGCTGGCGGACCTGATCGCCCTGCCATTCTGCTTTCTGGTCGCCATGTTATTGCGCATGGGCGACCTCAGTCTGGCGGCCCATTACGGCGTCGGCTCGTACCTGCTGGTCGCGCTGATCACCATCGGCGCCTTCTCCATCTCCGACCTGTACCGGGCCGTGATTCGTTTCATCGACCAGCGGCTGCTGGCCGCGACCGGCCTCATGCTCGCAGGCGCCGTGCTCAGCGTCTACGTGGTCATACTGCTGGTCGACGAGGCGGATTTCCCCCGCAGCGCGCTGGCCATCTACTGGTTCATCGCGTTCTCGTATGTGGTCACCTCGCGCATCAGCGTGCGCAACTTTCTGCGCAACCACACGGCGGAGCATGCGCTGCCGGACCACGCCGTGGCCATCTATGGCGCGGGCGAGCACGGCGCGCAGCTGGCGCTGACCATGCGCAGCAGCAAGGAATATCGGCCCGTGTGCTTCTTCGACGAAAAGCATGTCCTCAACGAACGCAACGTCGCCGGCTTGCGCGTGTTTCACACCGACCGCCTGGCGGAAATGGTCAACTCGCTGGCGATCCGCTCGGTCATCATCGCCATTCCCGGCGTGTCGCCCGTACGCCTGCGCCACATCATCGCCCGCATGGCCGGCGCCGGCGTCAACACCAAGATCCTCAGCCGCCTGCTCGACCTGGCCGACCACAAGACGACCGACAGCGCCATGCGCGAACTGCGGGTGGAAGACTTGCTGGGGCGCGCGCCGGTACCGCCCCGTCACGACCTGTTCGGCCGCTGCGTGCGCGGCAACACCGTGCTGGTCACCGGCGCCGGCGGCTCCATCGGCAGCGAATTATGCCGCCAGATCGTCACGCTCGCGCCTGCCCAGCTGCACCTGCTCGACCACTCCGAGTTCGCCCTGTACACCATCAAGCAGGAACTGGCCAGCCGCTTCCCCGGCCTGCAGATCATTGCCCATCTGGGATCGGTGTGCAGCGCGCCGCTGGTCGGGCGCATCCTGCAGGACCAGCATATCGACACCATCTACCATGCCGCCGCCTACAAGCATGTGCCCCTGGTCGAGAGCAATATCGTCGAGGGGCTGCGCAACAATGTGCTCGGCTCCCAGGTCATCGCCGCCGCTGCCGCCCGTCACGGCGTCCACACCTGCGTGCTCATTTCCAGCGACAAGGCGGTGCGGCCCACCAACATCATGGGCGCCAGCAAGCGCATCGCCGAGCTGATTTTCCAGGCTGCCGCGGCGGAAGCCTCCGGCACCACGTTTTGCATGGTGCGCTTTGGCAACGTGCTGGGCTCCTCCGGCTCCGTCATCCCCCTGTTCCAGCGCCAGATCGCCCATGGCGGGCCGCTGACAATCACCCACCCCGACGTGTCGCGCTACTTCATGCTCATTTCCGAAGCTGCCCAGCTGGTCATCCAGGCCGGCGCCATGGCCAAAGGGGGCGACGTGTTCGTACTGGACATGGGCGAGCCGATCCGCATCGTCGATCTGGCGCGCAGCATGATCGTCATGTCCGGCCTGACGGAACGCACGGCGCAACACCCGCAAGGGGATATCGAAATCAAATTCGTTGGGCTATTCCCCGGCGAAAAGCTGAATGAAGAATTACTCACAGAGGGAAAAGTGTTTCCGAGCGAACATCAACGCATTATGCGCATGAAGGAAAATGCGTTGCACGGGGGCGTATTAGATACCTACATCACGTTTCTGATGACCGCCTGCGATACCAATGACCGGGGCATGATTGAATCGATGGTCAAGGCCATCGTCACCGAATATACCCCGCAATACCGTTTGCCGCCCGTTCCGCTGATTCATAAGCCGGCACTGGCGCCGGCCATTCAAAAAAACATTCCTTACCGAATCTGATGATCGAAACGCGATCCGAGCTAGTCGTTCCGCCGCAACTATTTTTTACGCCTTTAGAGCTCTTTCAATGTAATTCGAATCTATTTTTTGGTTATTTTTTTGCTTACCACTTGCTTACTAAATACTGATCGTCCTTTCCATATCGAATGCAGTGACATCCTGATGAGCAATCATGGAGTACATTATGCGTGACCAACAATCCAGCAGTCATCTGGCCAGGCTGATTGCCCGCCTTGAAACGCGCCATGCGGTAATCGCCGTGATCGGGCTTGGCTACGTCGGTCTGCCGCTCAGCCTGCGCTATGCCGAGGCAGGTTACACGGTGCTGGGTATCGATATCGACAGCAGCAAGGTCGCCAAACTCAATGACGGGGAAAGCTATATCGAGCATATTGCCGCAACGACGATTGCGCACGCGCGCAGCCGGGGCTTCGAGGCCACCACCGACTTCGCGCGTGCTGCCGAAGCCGATGCGCTCATCATCTGCGTGCCCACGCCGCTCAACGCGTATCGCGAACCCGATCTCAGTTTCGTGCTGGCCACCGCCGACGCGCTGTTGCCTTCCATCCGCGCCGGCCAGGTGGTCTCGCTGGAAAGCACCACCTACCCCGGCACCACCGACGAGCAATTGCGGCCCCGCCTTGAATCGAGGGGCCTGTGTGTGGGCGACGACGTGTTCCTGGTGTTTTCACCGGAGCGCGAAGACCCGGGCAATCCGCACTTCCAGACCCGCACCATTCCCAAGGTGTGCGGCGGCGACACTCCCGGCTGCCTGCAAGCCGGGCTGGCCTTGTATCGCGCCGCCATCGACCACGTGGTGCCGGTCAGCTCGACCCGCGCGGCGGAAATGACCAAGCTGCTGGAAAACATCCACCGCGCCGTCAATATTGGCCTGGTCAACGAGATGAAAATCATCGCCGACAAGATGGCCATCGATATTCACGAGGTGATCCGGGCCGCGGCCACCAAGCCGTTCGGCTTCACGGCTTTCTATCCGGGTCCAGGCCTGGGCGGGCATTGTATTCCCATCGACCCGTTCTACCTGACCTGGAAAGCCCGCCAGTTCGGCCTGCACACGCGCTTCATCGAGCTGGCCGGCGAAATTAACAGCGACATGCCGCACTGGGTGGTGGGCAAACTGGCCGACGCGCTCAATGAGCGGGGCCGCGCCGTCAAGGGCAGCCGGATGCTGGTGCTGGGCATCGCCTATAAAAAGGATGTCGACGACATGCGCGAGTCGCCCTCCGTCAAGCTCATGGAAATCCTGCGTGCCAAGGGCGCCGTCGTGGCCTACTCGGACCCGCATGTGCCCGAGTTCCCTACCATGCGCGAGCATCACTTCGCCCTGTCCAGCGTGGCGCTCACGGCCGACTCTATCGCCACCTACGATGTCGTGCTGCTGGCCACCAGCCATAGCGCCTTCGACTACGCGCTCATTGCCAGGCACGCGGCCCTGATCGTCGACACCCGCGGCGTCTATCTGGATCGCATGGCCAACGTCGTCAAGGCCTGACGGCAGGCCGAGCGCAGCCCGGAACAACGGATTGCAACGATAACAACGGTAGCAACGATGGCAACGATAGCGACGATAACCACGCATCACCACGGATCAGCAACCACCACCATGCGCAACTTTCCTTCTCCGATCACCGACCGCCGTATCCGCCTGGGTTTGGTCGGCTGCGGCCGCATCGCGGCCAACCACTTCAACGCCATCGCCTGCCATGCCGACCGGTGCGAACTGGTCGGCGTGTGCGACGTCGACAGCGACGCCATGGCCCGCGCCGCCGCCAGCACCGGCGCGCGGCCGTTTCGCACCCTGACCGACATGCTGGCCAAGTCGAATGTGGATGCTGTCGTCATCGCCACGCCGTCCGGGCTGCATCCGTCGCAGGCCGTCGAAATCGCCCATGCGGGACGTCACGTGATCACCGAAAAGCCCATGGCCACGCGCTGGGAAGATGGCAAGCGGATGGTGGCTGCCTGCGACGAAGCGGGCGTGCGCATGTTCGTCGTCAAGCAAAACCGGCGCAACGCCACCCTGCAGCTGCTCAAGAGCGCCGTCGACAAAAAGCGCTTCGGCCGCATCTACATGGTCAACCTGAATGTGTTCTGGACCCGGCCCGACGACTACTACCGCAGCGCCAAGTGGCGCGGCACCTGGGAATTCGACGGCGGCGCGTTCATGAACCAGGCCAGCCACTATGTCGACCTGATCGACTGGATCATCGGCCCCGTCGAAAGCCTGCAAGCCTATACCGCCACGCTGGCGCGCGACATCGAAGTGGAAGACACGGGCGTGATCAGCCTGCGCTGGCGCAACGGCGCGCTGGGCTCGATGAACGTCACCATGCTGACCTATCCGCGCAATCTGGAAGGCAGCATCACCATCCTCGGCGAGAAGGGGACCGTCAAGATCGGCGGGGTGGCCGTCAACGAAGTGCAGCAGTGGGAGTTTTCCGAACCGCACGACGACGACCTGCTGGTGCGGGATGCCAGCTACCAGACCACCTCGGTGTACGGCTTCGGCCATCCGCTGTATTACGACAACGTGCTGCAAGTATTGCGCGGCGTGGCCGAACCCGAGACGGACGGCCGCGAAGGGTTGAAGTCGCTCGAAGTGCTGATTGCCGCCTACATGTCGGCGCGCGACGGCAAGCGCGTGGCCCTGCCGCTGGAGTATTGACATGGTCTGTCATGGCTTGACGGACCGCATTCCCGATGCGCCCGCCTGCAACCCACTCACCACCACGGAATAAACCCATGCAAGAACTGATCTCACCTCCGACCCGCAGCGCCATTATCAGCGCACCCGGTTACCGCGTCGAAGCCAGCGCCATCGTCGACCCCGGCGCCGTGCTCGGCGCAGGCACGCGGGTATGGCACTTCGCCCATATCTGCGCGGGCGCGCATATCGGCAGCGACTGTTCGCTGGGACAGAACGTCTTTGTCGGCAATGACGTGCGCATCGGCGACGGCGTCAAAATACAGAACAACGTGTCCGTGTACGACGCCGTGACCATCGAAGACGACGTCTTCTGCGGCCCCAGCATGGTGTTCACCAACGTCCACAATCCGCGCGCGGCCGTGGTGCGCAAGCACCAGTACCGGCGCACCCTGGTGCGGCGCGGGGCCAGCATCGGCGCCAACGCCACCATTGTCTGCGGAGTGACCATCGGCCAGTACGCGCTGGTCGGCGCCGGCGCCGTGGTGACGCGCGACGTGCCCGCGTTCGCGCTAATGGCCGGCGTGCCGGCGCGCCGGGTCGGCTGGATCAGCCGCCACGGCGAGCGCCTGGCCCTGCCCCTGTCCGGCTCCGGGCAAGCCGAGTGCCCTCACACGGGCGACTTCTATTGCCTGTGCGGCGAGGTCTGCACGCTATTTCGTGCAGTGTATAGTTGCGCGCGAACGGCAAACGGCGCCGAACTCGCTGGCGCGGGCGCGACACCGACACGGCAACCGCATGGCGCGATGCAGTAACCGGACAGCAGACGTAGCAACTGAGGAAACGATCATGGAATTTATCGATCTCAAAGCGCAATATCAGGCAGGTCGCGACAGCATCAACGCCCGCATTCAGCAGGTCCTCGACCATGGCCACTATATCCTGGGGCCGGAAGTGGCGGAACTGGAAGACCAGCTGGCCGCATACACGGGCGCGCGCCACTGCATCACCGTCTCGTCCGGCACCGAAGCGCTGCTGATTTCGCTCATGGCGCTGGGCATCGGCCGCGGCGACGAAGTCATCACCACGCCGTTTTCCTTCATCGCCACGGCCGAAGCCATCGTGCTGCTCGGTGCCACGCCGGTATTTTGCGACATCGATCCGGCCACCTGCACGCTCGACCCCAGCCTGATCGAAGAAAAGATCACCGCCCGCACGCGCGCCATCATGCCGGTGTCGCTGTACGGACAATGCGCCGACATGGAAGGCATCAACGCCATCGCCACGCGCCACCGCCTGCCGGTGATCGAAGACGCGGCGCAAAGCTTCGGCGCCAGCTACCAGGGCAGGCGCAGCTGCAACGTGTCGACCATCGGCTGCACCAGCTTTTTCCCCAGCAAGCCGCTTGGTTGCTACGGCGACGGCGGCGCCATCTTTACCAGCGACGACGACCTGGCCCGGGCAATGCGCGAAATCCGCGTGCACGGCCAGTCGCGCCGCTACGTCCACACCCGCCTGGGCGTCGGCGGCCGGATGGACACCTTGCAGTGCTCCATCGTCCTGGCCAAGCTGGAACGCTTCGAGTGGGAACTGGCCCAGCGCGCGCGCGTGGGCGCGCGCTATGACGCCCTGCTGTCGGGCAGGGTCGGACTGGTGGCCCGTCCCCGCGACCGCCGCAGCGTATTCGCCCAATACACCGTGGTGCTGGACGAGCGCGAGCGCATCCAGGCGCAGCTCACCGGCGCCGGCATACCCACGGCCGTGCATTACCCCGTCCCGATGCATCTGCAGCCGGCCTACGCCGGCCACGCTGCGGGCACCGCCGCCCCGGTCGCCTGTGCCATGGCCAACAAAGTGCTCAGTCTGCCGATGGGACCTTACCTGAGCGATGACGACGTGCACACAGTTGCCACACTGCTGCTCGCCGCGCTGGGCACCGGCAAGGCGACCCTGCCCCATACCGAACTGCTTTCCCAGAGCTGATTCCGAGCCCCGCATCATGGCCTTCAAGAACGCCCTGCCAGCCTATTGGAAGCACGTGCTCACCGTGCTGGGCGGGGCGCTGGGCGCCCAGGCGCTTCCCCTGCTGGCCTCGCCGCTGATCACGCGCATGTGCACGCCCGCTGAAATGGGCGCGTTCAGCGTTTGGCTGGGCATGGTCGCCGTGGCCGCGATTGCCGCCACGCTGCGCCTGGAAGCGGCCATGATCCTCGACCATGGCCTGGATGATCAGCGCGTCTGTTTCGGCGTGGTGGCGTATGCGGCCGCGGTCGTCGCCGTGCTCGTCACCCTCGGCGCGCTGGTCGCCCATGCGCTGGGCTTGCCGATCACCGCGCACCTGTCCTGGCTGGCTTTGCTGAGCATCGGACCGGCCACCTGGGTTACCGCCTACATGCAGACCACGCTGGCCTATGCCACGTCCAAGTGCGCGTTCGGCAAGGCGGCCACCGCCAAAGTATGGGGCGCCGGCAGCATTGCGCTGGGCCAGGTCGGTCTGCTGCTGGCCGGCGTGGGCGGCGTGGCACTGCTCGGCGGCCAGCTGATCGGACTGGCCGCCGGCTTGTTCGCGGCCACCATCCTGCTCAGGCCGCCTCGTCCTTACCTGCAATGGCTGCCAGGACCTTCAAGCCGCCGCTACCTGCGTAAGCACCAGGCCTTCTGGCGCTTTTCACTGCCGTCGAACCTGCTCAATGCCCTGGTCGGCCAGCTGCCGCTGTTCATGATCGGACTGCGCCACGGCGCACTGGCCGCCGGACTGTTCGCGCTGACCCAGCGCGTATTGTCCGCTCCCGTGGCGCTGCTGGCCGCGTCGGTGCTGGAAGTCTTCAAACGCCAGTCGGTGCACGACTTCCAGGCGCACGGCAATTGCCGCGACGCCTATCGCTACACGTTCAAGACCCTTGCCGTGCTGGGCATCGGACCGTCGCTGGTACTGCTGCTGTTTTCTCCCCAGCTGTTCGCCTGGGTTTTCGGCGAGAACTGGCGCGCTGCCGGCGAGCTGGCGCAGATCCTGGCCCCGTTGTATTTCCTCAATTTTATTGCCAGCCCACTCAGTTACGTGTTTTTCGTCACCGGCAGGCAGAAGCTCGATCTGGTCTGGCAGGTCGCCCTGTTCGCCATGACGCTGACGGTGTTCCTGCTTCCCGGAACGTTGGAGCAGAGCGTGGCCTGGTACGCCATCGGCTACTCGATGCTGTATCTGGTCTACCTGCGCATGTCGTATGCATGCTCGCAAAACCGCGTGGTGCCGGCATGACCAGCACCGCCCGCCCACGCCGCCCCGCCGTTGAACACGCCATCGGCATGGCGGCCTTTCTGGCCCTGTTCCCCGGCTTCTTTTTTTATCACACGCTGCTGGGCCTGGGCAAGATGGGTGCTGTCCTGGGCGGCTACTTCGCCCCCATGTCGCTGCTGTTCGTGGGCCCGCTGCTGTTCATGTATGCCTACCGTCTGCGCCACGACCGCAATCAGCTCACCCGCGCCGACCTGTTCTTCAACCTGTACCTGTGCTACTTCGCCTGCATCGTCACCCTCAACGCGCTGGCCGGCGCCAACCGGCAGATCGTGGTCAATCACCTGCTGGCCATCCTGTTCATGCTGAACCTGTTTCTGATTTTCAAGTTCACCGATTTCGGGCGGCGCAGCTTCCGCCATGCCGCAATCGCCTCCATGCTGGCCATGTCGGCCATCGTGTTCGCCTTCTCCGTGGATGGCGCGTTCTATCTGGGCTCGCTCGGCGCCAGCAAGAATCCCGAAAGCCTGGCCACCTACCAGGGCTTTTCGCGGTCCTACCTGCTGACCTTCTGCGTGGTGATCGCCTTCACCGGCGCGATGCGCCTGCGCCTGCTGTTCTACTGCCTGGCGGCGCCTACGCTGTTCGTCAACAGCGCGCGCAGCGAGTTCGTGGCCATGCTCGCCCTCGTTCCCGTCGTCGAGCTGTATCACTCCCGGCGCAAGCTGCTGATCCTGGCCGCGTTTGCCGCGCTGCTGGCGCTTGGCTACGCCTACCTGGATGCGCTGCTGTCGCTGTTGCCTGACAACCGCATCCTGGAACTGCTGGATCTGTCGCACTCCAGCTCGGCCAACAAGCGCCAGCACCTGAGCGAATACGCGCTCCAGACCATTGCCCGCTATCCCATCTTCGGCGACTACGCCAGCTACCCGCCCGGACTGTACTCGCACAACGTGCTGTCGGCCTGGGTGGACACGGGGCTGTTCGGCTTCCTGTTCGTGCTGGCCATTCTGGTCGTCCCCGCCATTCCGATGTTCATCAAGGACTATTTTGCCCCGCTCAAAACAGGCGAATTCATCATCGGATTTTCGCTCGCCTGCATCACCCTGCTGCTGCTGGCCAAGTCGCACTATTTCACCGATATGTTCATCGGTGCCACGCTCGGCTCCTATGCCAAATACCGATATGGACGCAACCATGCCCTCCGTCGCCCACTTGAGCTCCGCCCATCCGCGCCACGACACCCGTATCCTCATCAAGGAGTGCCGCCAGCTGGCACTGCACGGCTATGACGTGACCCTGGTCGTGGCCGACGGGCTCGGCGCCGAGCGCAATGGCGACGTTGCCATCGTCGACGCGGGCAGCGCGCGCGGTCGCGCCAGCCGCATGCTGCGCGCCACCGGGCGCGTGCTGGAGCAGGCGCTCAGGCTCGATGCCGACATCTACCACCTGCACGATCCGGAACTGATCCCTGCAGGCTTGCGCCTCAAGCGGCTCGGCAAGACCGTCATTTTCGACGCCCATGAAGACGTGCCCTTGCAGCTGCTGAGCAAGCCCTACCTGCGCCCGGCGACACGGCGCGCGCTGGCCGCGGCGTACGGCGCGCTGGAGCGCTACGCCTGCCGCCGCTTCGACGGCATTGTGGCGGCCACGCCCAGTATTCGCGACAAGTTCCTGCAGATCAACAACACGACCATCGATGTCAGCAACTACCCCCTGCTGTGCGAGTTCGGCGTGCCTGCCGACTGGCAGCGCAAGTTGCCCCAGGCGTGCTACGTGGGCAGCATCGCTGCCGTGCGCGGCATCGGCGAACTGGTGGCAGCCTGCGCCACGCTGCGCTCCGGCGCGCGCGTGAGCCTGGCCGGACGCTTCGACGATGCAGCCCTGCAACGCAGGTTGATGGCGCAGCCGGGGTGGGAGCGCATCGACATGCTGGGCCACCTGGACCGCACCGGAGTCGCCGTGACCATGGCCCGCTCCATGGCCGGCCTGGTCACGCTGCATGCCGCGCCCAATTATCTCGACGCCCTGCCCGTCAAGATGTTCGAGTACATGGCGGCCGGCATTCCCGTGATCGCCTCGGGCATTCCCTTGTGGCGCAGCATCGTCGAGACCAGCAACTGCGGCGTCTGCGTCGATCCGGCCGACCCGCGCGCCATTGCCGCGGCCATCGATTACCTGGTCACCCACCCGGAACAGGCGCGCCGGATGGGCCTCAACGGCCGCCGCGCGGTGGTCGAGCGTTACCACTGGGCTCCCCAAGGGAAAAAACTGGTTGCTTTCTATGAGCAGCTGCAGGAGCGCACAGCGCATGCACTGATCCGTGACCGCGGACAAGCGTTGCAGCGCTGCCGCCAACGCCTTAAGCAGCTTCAAACTCCGGTCCGATGAGGGGCATACAGTCGACGTACAGGTAAGCAGTTACTAGTTCAGCAGTTCAGCAGTTCAGCAGTTCAGCAGACAAAAGATAAGCGGACAACAGATAAGCGGACAACAAGCAAGCGCACAACAAACAAGTGGACGGCGACGCCCGCCATAACGGACAGGACCATCACTCCTTCACAACCATGAACATGACCACCACTGTCAGCATCAGACCACCCGGCGCGCTACGCCGATCCTGCCAGCTACTCGCGCACCTGGCCAGACTGCCCGTCGCGCAGCTGGTATTCGAACGCGCCATCGCGCCTGCGGTGATCGCCGACACCTATCGCTCGTTCACCAAGCGCCACCCGAAGTACAAGCTGATCCAGCACAAGAGCTGGGGGGCGGCGCTGATCGATCTGGCGCACTGCGACAGCGTCGATCATTATCTCGACCGCATTAAGGGCAAGAACAATGGCGCTTACTTTGCCAAGAAAGCCCGCAGCCGCGGCTACGTCGTGCGCGAGATCGACCGCAACGAGCATGTCGATGCCATTCACGACATCAATACGTCCACACCCGAGCGCCAGGGCCGACCCATGGACGACAAATATGTGCAAAAGCAGGAACGTTTCGACAACCTGCCGAACTTCCGCTACTTCGGCGTATTCGACGCGCAAGGCAAGCTGATGGCCTACTGCACCCTGGGCTGGTATGGCAACTTCAGCGCCTTCGGCCAGTTAATGGGGTACCGCAACAACGACGGGATCATGCATCTGATGATCGCTGAAATCGTGGCCAGACTGATCGAGGAAGGCCGTGTGCACTACCTCATGTACGACACGTTTTTTGGCGCGCTGCCGGGCCTGCAGCAATTTAAAACCATTCTCGGCTTCGAACCCTACCGTGCAATCTACCGACTCCAATGAACAGCTTTCTGAATCGCATCTACAGCGACTATCTGATGCCGTCGCGGCTGGCCGAATACGACGGCCTGGTGCGCGCCGCGCTGGCGCAGGGCTACGCCCAGCTTTCGGTGCGCGAATTCCTGCGCGACCGGCCAGGGCCCGGCGGCGAACCCGTTCTGGTCCATCGCCACGACATCGACAGCGACTTGCGCACCGCCGCCAAAATGTTTGCCATCGAGGCGCGCCATGGCATCACGGCCAGCTACTACTTCCGTCTGTCGACTCTGGACTTCGGCCTGATGCGCGAAATCGAAGCCTACGGCAGCGAAGCGAGCTACCACTTCGAGGAAGTGGCCGATTTCGCCAAGCAGCACCATATCAAGGACGCGATGGCGCTGCGCGCGCGCTTTCCCGAGATCCGCGAGCGGTTCCTGCAAAATTGCACGCGCATCGAACAGGCCCTGGGCGGCAAACTGGTCACCGTGGCCAGCCATGGCGACTTCGTCAACCGCCGCCTGCAGGTGATCAACCATGAAATCCTCGCCGACCCGTCCTTCCGCGAACGCTGCGGCATCGTCTGCGAAACCTACGACGCAGACCTGCTGGCACGCTTCGACATGTACATCAGCGACCGCCCTCCTCCGCGCTACTACCACCCGGTGGCGCCGCGCAGCGCGCTGGGACGCTACCGCGCGATCTGCCTGCTGACCCATCCGGTGCAGTGGGAAACCAACTGGCGCGAAAGCACCAAATGTAACGTGCGCCGCGTCGTGGAGGACCTGACCTGGTGACGCCTTTCAGACAACGCGCGCCAAGCGGCCCACTTCAACCGCGTGTCCACCGTCTGCCTGTCGCCGGATGACGAATTTCCCGGGTACTTCCATAGTCATTGCCCGGTTTGATCGCTGCACCTCGCCACGACTGCCACTGCCATGAACATACTGCTGATCAATCACTACGCCGGCTCCGTGCACCACGGCATGGAGTACCGCCCCTACTATCTGGCGCGCGAGTGGGTGCGCCTGGGCCACCGGGTGCGCATCATCGCGTCGGCCCAGTCGCACATCCGCACCCAGGCCCCGCAACTGAACGGGCTGGCGCAACTCGATGAAACCATCGATGGCGTCGAATACCGCTGGATCGCCACGCCCGGCTACCGGGGTAATGGCGCCGCCCGCGTGCTCAACATGGGGGCCTTCGTCGCCCTCCTGACGCTGCAGGCCGACAGGATCGCGCGCGACTTTCCCGCTGACGTGGTCATCGCCTCGAGCACTTACCCACTGGATATCTGGCCGGCACACCGCATTGCCCGTCAGCGCGGCGCGCGCCTGCTGTTCGAGGTGCACGACCTGTGGCCCCTGTCGCCCATGGAACTGGGCGGCTACTCGCGCTGGCATCCATTCATCCTGCTGCTGCAGGCAGCCGAGAATTTCGCTTGCCGCCATGCCAGCGCCGTCGTCTCGATCCTGCCCAAGGTGCGCGACCATCTGGAAGCGCACGGGATGGCGCCGCACAAGCTGCATATCGTCCCCAACGGCGCCGATCCCGGCGAATGGCAGGGTGAACCCGGCCCATTGACCGGCCCCACCGGAGAACAGCTGGCGGCCTTGCGCCGCGCCGGCAAGTTTATCGTCGGCTACGCCGGCACCCATGGCCTGGCCAACGCCCTCGATACCTTGCTGCATGCAGCCGCGCTGGTGGACGATCCCCGCATCGCCTTCGTGCTGGTGGGCGACGGTCCGGAGAAAGCCGGGCTGCGCCGGGCAGCCAGCGCCGCTGGCCTGCGCAACGTGCATTTCTGCGGCGCCGTGGCCAAACACGACATTCCCGCAGTCCTGCACAGCTTCGACGTGGCCTACATCGGCTGGCAACGCCAGCGTCTGTACCGCTTCGGCATCGCGCCCAATAAGCTGATCGACTACATGATGGCCGCACGCCCCGTGCTGCATTCGGTCGAGGCCGGTAACGACCCCGTGGCCGACGCCGGCTGCGGCTTGACCGTGGCGCCGCAGGACCCGCACGCGGTGGCGCGCGCGCTGATGACCTTGTTCATGCTGAGCCCCGCCGAACGCGCCGCCATGGGCAAGCGGGGGCAAGCCTATGCCATGGCCAACCTGAGCTATCCCGTACTGGGACGGCGTTTCTTGCAGGCGTGCGCCTAGCGCGGACGCACCACCGGAGACTTCCCATGCCCGACAATAATAACGCGCTGCCCGAGGTGATGACCGATCCCCTTGCTCCGGCATTCCTGCCGTTCGCCTTGCCCGACATCGGCGACGAGGAAATCGCCGCCGTGGTCAACTGTATGCGCTCCGGCTGGGTCACCACGGGCCCGAAGGCGCGCCAGTTCGAACTTGAGTTCGCCGCCTATCTGGGCGGCGGCGTCGACGCCATGGCAGTCAACTCCGCCACCGCCGGCCTGCATCTGGCGCTCGAAGCGCTGGGCATCGGCCCTGGCGACGAAGTCATCGTCCCCACCATGACGTTCACCGCCACCGCCGAAGTGGTGCGCTACCTGGGGGCGCAGCCGGTGCTGGTCGACGTGACGCCGGGCACACTCAATCTCGATCCCGCCTGCGTGGAGCGCGCCCTGAGTGAGCGCACGCGCGCCATCATTCCCGTGCATTACGCGGGGCTGGCCTGCGACATGGAGCGCCTGCTGCTGCTGGCGCGCAGGCACGGACTGCGCGTGGTGGAAGATGCCGCCCACGCCTTTCCCACGCGCTATCACGGGCAACTGGTCGGCACGCTGGACAGCGATGTCACGGTCTTCAGCTTCTACGCCAACAAGACCATGACCACCGGCGAAGGCGGCATGGTCGTCACGCGCGATGCGCAGCTGGCCAAGCGCATCAGGATCATGCGCCTGCACGGCATCAGCCAGGATGCCTTTGCCCGCTATACATCGCGCGCCCCGGCCTGGTTTTACGAGGTGGTCGCGGCTGGCTTCAAGTACAACCTGACCGACCTGGCCGCCGCCATCGGCATCGAGCAGCTGCGCAAGATCGACCAGTTTCTGGCGCGCCGCGTGCACCTGGCGGCGGCCTACCGGACCGGGCTGGCCGGGCTCCCGCTGCACCTTCCTGTCGAGCCTGCGCCCGGCGACAGCGTCGGCACCAACGGTGGCAATGTCGCCGACGGCAGCGCTGCCAGCACCCACGCCTGGCACCTGTACCCCGTGCGCCTGCACACGGATGCACCCGTGCAACGCGATGAACTCATTGCCAAGCTGGCAGAACGGGGCATCGGCACCAGCGTGCACTTCATTCCCTTGCACCGCCACCCATACTGGCGCGACAGCTTCCAGCTGGCGCCGGCCAGCTTTCCCGTGGCCGAGGCCAGCTTCGCCAGCATGCTGACCTTGCCGCTGTACACCCGTATGCGCGATGCCGATCAGGAGCGCGTCATCGCCACCCTGCATGAACTGCTGACATGAGCAAGCGTCTGTTCGACATCGTCGCGGCAGCGGCAGGACTGGTGCTGCTCGCGCCCTGCCTGCTGCTGGTGGCGTTCTGGATCAAATGCGATTCGCCCGGACCGGTGCTGTTTCGCCAGCAGCGGGTGGGCCTGCGCGGCAAGCCGTTCACGATTCTGAAATTCCGCACCATGGCCGACCACGCGCCAGACGCTGCCTTGCTGACGGTGGGCAGGGACCGGCGCATCACGCGGGCCGGTCACGCACTGCGCCGGTACAAGATCGACGAGCTGCCCCAGCTGTTCAATGTGCTGGCCGGCTCCATGAGCATGGTCGGCCCCCGTCCGGAAGTGCCGCGCTACGTGGCCTGCTACCCGAGCGCCGTGCGCGCACTGGTGCTGTCGGTGCGGCCCGGCATTACCGACTGGGCCTCGATCCACTACAAGGAAGAAAATGCCATTCTAGGCAATGCCAGCGACCCGGAACATGCCTATCTGACTACTATCCTGCCCGCCAAGCTGGCGTTCTACCAGGATTACGTGCGTGAGCGCAGTTTCTGGACCGACATGCGCATCCTCGCCAGCACCCTGGCCGCATTGTTGCGCCAGCGAGCCTGACATGATGTCCTGGACTGCATTGCTCCATCTCGGTGACCTCGGCATCACGATGCCGGCTGCGGCGGCGATCGCGACCGCGTTCGCCATCCGCCGTGCCTGGTCGCTGGTCTGGCGCTGGTGCCTGCTGTTCTCGCTTGGCATGTTGGTGGTGGGGGTCAGCAAGATCGCCTACATGAGTTGGGGTATCGGCCTGCCCCAGCTGGACTTCAAAGCCATCAGCGGACATGCTGCCGGCGCCGCCGCCGTGTTGCCGACCTTGCTATTCCTGTGCCAGCGTCAGTGGCAAGAGGCACGCAACCCTC
>CALRYE020000060.1:0-32533 GCA_943372275.1 Janthinobacterium lividum | reverse complement strand
CGACACCGACCGCCTGGTCGAGGTCACCCGCGCCGCCCTCGATGCGGGCGCGGCGATGGTGCAGTACCGCCATAAGGAAGCCGGCCCCGAACGGCGCCGCGAGCAGGGCGCCGCCTTGCTGGCGTTGTGCCGGCGCTACAACCGTCCGTTCATCGTCAACGACCATCTGGCCCTGTGCCTGACCCTGGATGCGGACGGCCTGCACGTGGGCGGCACCGACATGTCGGTGGCCGAGGCGCGCGCCGCGCTGGGGCCTGGCAAGATCGTCGGCGCCTCCTGCTACGGCGACCTGACCTTGGCGCACAGCGCCTGGCGCGCCGGCGCCAGCTACGTCGCGTTCGGCGGCTTTTACCCCTCGCCCGTGAAGAAATACACCTTCGTCACGGCGCCCCAGCTGGTGGCCGAGGCGCGCGCCCAGATCGATTTGCCGGTGGTGGTGATCGGCGGCATGACGCCGGCCAACGCGGCACCGCTGGTGGCGCTGGGCGCCGACATGGTGGCCGCCATCACCAGCGTGTACGCCGATCCGGACCCAGCCGCGGCCACGCGCAATTTCGATGCACTGTTTGCCACAGGTAATTAAATACCTGCCCCACATCGTAGAGTGCGCCGTATAATCTTTTCACAATTTGGCTTAAGGATTTTCCAGGAAATGACTTCCGCTACCATCGTGAAACGCCGCATCCTGATCGTGGACGACGACCCCTTGCTGCTGCAGTTTCTCAACGAAGTGATCGGCCATGCGGGCTACGAGACCGCCACCGCGTCCTCCGGCGAAGAAGCGCTGCAGCGCGTGGCCGAGCTGGAGCCGGACATGGCCCTGCTCGACATCACCATGCCCGGCATGACCGGACTGGAGCTGGCGCGTCACCTCAAGACCCATACCTCGGTGCCGTTCATGTTCCTGTCGGCCATCGGCGACAGCGAGTCGACCAAGCAGGCTGCCGCCTACGGCGCGGTCGGCTATCTGCTCAAGCCGGTCGACGCGGCGCGCCTGATGCCCGCCTTCGAAGCCGGACTGGCGCGCGCCGACGATATCCGCCAGCTGCGCCGCACCGAACACAACCTGAATGCGGCGCTGGCGGCGGGGCGGGAAACCAGCCTGGCCGTGGGTTTGCTGATGGGTAGATTCCAGACCGACCGCAACACGGCATTCGAAGTGCTGCGCGACCACGCCCGCTCCAGCCGGCGCAAGATCAACGAAGTGGCGGACCAGCTGTTGGCCGCCGAGGAAACGTTGAACAGCCTGCATGCCGGATTCGCCAGCCGCCTGAAGGCGCGCTGACCGGCCCGCCGCCGCGCTGCTGCCGAGCGGCGCGCGCGTGGTAAAAAAAGCACACTTGCCGCACCGGGCTTGCCGCTGAGCTGTGCGCCCTTGCACAATTCCGCCACAGCGCAGATTTATTTCCGTCGCACAATTGTGCGCGCCATGAATTGCGCTACACTAGGCACACCTCGCGACATGACGTTGCGATCCGCAGTTTGCGCCAACGAGCCTTAACCCGCTCCGGCGCCTCTCCCAGCGCCGCCTTGCTCCTTGCGGCCGACTTTGTATCTCGGCCCAACTCCGCCGATTGTCCTTCCTGTTCCCGACTTGCCGCGTTGCTGTGTACCTTGCTGTGGTCATTCGTGCGTGTTGTCCACGTCCCTGCCATGCAAGCGCGACCCGGCCGGCGTTCAGGATTTCGATCGTTCTGGTTCAATTGACAAGGAGTCGCCATGAAAGCGGCCACAAATAACTATAAGTGCCTGTCCCATCCCGGCAAGCTCGCCCACGCCGGCACCACCCAGCGCAGCGCCACCGCCGCCCATCTGCCGATGCGCCGTCCGGCGCCGTCCCACGGCCCGGTTGCCGAAGACGCGCCGCAGGAAAGTCCCACGCTGATGGATGCGCCGCGTGCATCGAGCGCGCAGCAAGCCGTGCCGGCCAGCGACGGCGTGCCGCGCGTGCTGCACATCGACCGCGACGCCGATGCCGGCCGCGCCCTGGCCGCACTGCTGATGCCGGAAGCCCACGTGGTGCACGTGGCCACGCTGGCCGAAGCGCGCCGCCTGCTGGAAAGCGGCATCTTTTCCATGGTGGTGCTCGACACTGCCTTGCCGGACGGCGACGGCAGCTCGCTGCTGAACGCGCTGACCCACACGCCGCTGCTGGTGTATTCGGCGCGCCAGCCGGACCCGCGCCACACCCACGTGACGTTCCTGCCAAAACCCTGGACCACGCCGCGCCAGTTGTGGACGTCGATCTCGGGCCTGCTCGGCATGCCGTCCAGCCAGACTGCGGGAGACTGATATGCACAGCGACCTGAAAAATATCCTGTACGTGGAAGACGACCTGCACGTGCGCACGACCGCCAAGCTGGTGCTCGAAGTGATCGGCCAGTTCACCGTGCGCGACTGCGGCTCCGGGCGCGAAGCGCTGGCCGCCGCGCGCGACTTCCATCCCGACCTGATTCTGCTCGACGTGCTGATGCCGGAACTGGACGGCTTGACCACGCTGGAAATGCTGCGCCGCTTTCCCCACATGGCCGACACGCCCGCGCTGTTCGTTACCGGCCTGACCGACGACAGCGACATCCTCAAGTATGTGGAGGCGGGCGCCATCGGCGTGATTCCCAAGCCGCTGATGCCGCTGCGCCTGACCAGCCAGCTCAATACCCTGTGGGAGCAGCGCGCCACCGCGGAACAGTGAGCAGCGCCGTGGTATCGCGCGCTACCGGGTTGGTGGTATCGCGTGGTGCTCGGTTTTTTCGCGTCCCGGCGGCAGCAAAGCCGCCGGCTTGATATGATGGCAAACCATTCATCTTCAGGCACAGGACAACATGAAAACCAAGGCAGCAATTGCATGGAAAGCGGGCCAGCCGCTGACGATCGAAGAAGTCGATCTGGACGGTCCGCGCGAAGGTGAAGTGCTGGTGGAAATCAAGGCCACCGGCATTTGCCACACGGATTACTACACCCTGTCGGGCGCCGACCCGGAGGGCATTTTCCCCGCCATCCTGGGCCATGAAGGCGCCGGCGTGGTGGTCGACGTGGGGCCGGGCGTGAAAAGCATCCGCAAGGACGACCACGTCATTCCCCTGTACACCCCGGAATGCCGCCAGTGTAAATTCTGCCTGTCCCAGAAAACCAACCTGTGCCAGTCGATCCGCTCGACCCAGGGCCGCGGCCTGATGCCGGACGCGACCAGCCGCTTTTCCATCGACGGCAAGCCCATCTTTCACTACATGGGCACCTCGACCTTCTCCAACTACGTGGTGGTGCCGGAAATCGCGCTGGCCAAGGTGCGCTCGGACGCGCCGTTCGACAAGATCTGCTACATCGGCTGCGGCGTGACCACGGGCGTGGGCGCGGTGCTGTTCACCGCCAAGGTGGAAGCGGGCGCCAACGTGGTGGTGTTCGGTCTGGGCGGCATCGGCCTGAACGTGATCCAGGCCGCGCGCATGGTCGGCGCCGACAAGATCATCGGCGTGGACCTGAACCCGGAACGCGAAGCCATGGCGCGCAAGTTCGGCATGACCCACTTCATCAATCCGAGCCAGGTCGAGAACGTGGTCGACGCCATCATCGGGCTGACCGACGGCGGCGCCGACTACAGCTTCGAGTGCATCGGCAACGTCAACACCATGCGCCAGTCGCTGGAATGCTGCCACAAGGGCTGGGGCCAGTCGATCATCATCGGCGTCGCCGCGGCGGGGCAGGAAATTTCCACCCGGCCGTTCCAGCTGGTCACGGGGCGGGTCTGGAAGGGCTCCGCCTTCGGCGGCGCGCGTGGACGCACCGACGTGCCGAAAATCGTCGACTGGTACATGGAAGGCAAGATCAACATCGACGACCTGATCACGCACCGGCTGCCGCTGGAGCGCATCAACGAAGGCTTCGACCTGATGAAGAGCGGCGAATCGATCCGCTCGGTGGTGCTGTACTAAACTGCTGTACCAAAGTGCTGTATTAAAACACAGTAAATCAGGCGGGCGGCAGGGGAAACCGCCCATGCGGGCGGTATAATGGGACGATGCAAAATCTTCTCCATAATCTCAATCCCGAACAGCTCGCCGCCGTTACCCTGCCATCCCAAAGCGCCCTGATCCTGGCTGGCGCCGGATCGGGTAAAACGCGCGTGCTGACGACCCGCATCGCCTGGCTGATCCAGACCGGGCAGGTGTCGCCGGCCGGGATCATGGCGGTCACGTTTACCAACAAGGCCGCCAAGGAAATGCTGACGCGGCTGTCGGCCATGCTGCCAGTGAGCACCCGCGGCATGTGGATCGGCACTTTCCACGGGCTGTGCAACCGCCTGCTGCGCACCCACTACCGCGACGCCGCGCTGCCGCAGACGTTCCAGATCATGGATTCGCAAGACCAGATCTCGATGATCAAGCGCCTGCTAAAGGCCAACAACATCGACGATGAAAAGTACCCGGCCAAGGCGCTGATGTACTTTATTAACAACGCCAAGGACCAGGGCATGCGTGCCAACCGGGTCGAGGCGCACGATCCCATCGAACGCAAGTTCGTCGAGCTGTATCAGCTGTACGACGATCAATGCCAGCGCGAAGGCGTGGTCGACTTTGCCGAACTGCTGCTGCGCGCCTACGAATTGCTGGAGCGCAACCAGCCATTACGCGAGCATTACCAGGCCCGCTTCAAGCACATCCTGGTCGACGAGTTCCAGGATACCAACGATCTGCAATACAACCTGCTCAAACTGCTGGCCGGGCACGGCCAGCAAATCGGCGGCGCCCTGTTTGCGGTGGGCGACGACGACCAGAGCATTTATGCCTTCCGCGGCGCCAACGTGGGCAACATGGCCGCGTTCGAGCGCGAATTCCGCGTCGAAAACCTGATCAAGCTGGAGCAGAACTACCGCTCGCACGGCCACATTCTCGACAGCGCCAACCACCTGATCGCCAACAACAGCAAGCGCCTGGGCAAGAACCTGCGCACCGACGCCGGCCATGGCGAGCAGGTGCGCATCTACGAAGCCTCGTCCGACCTGGAAGAAGCCCAGTGGATCATCGAGGAAACCAAGAGCCTGATCGCCGACGGCGCCGCGCGCAGCGAAATCGCCATCCTGTACCGCTCCAACGCCCAGTCGCGCGTGATCGAGCACGCCCTGTTCGCGGCCGCCATCCCGTACACCGTGTACGGCGGCCAGCGCTACTTCCAGCGCGCCGAGGTCAAGCACGCGATTGCTTACCTGCAGCTGATGGACAATCCCCACAACGACTCGGCTTTTCTACGCGTGGTCAATTTCCCCACGCGGGGCATCGGCATGCGCTCGATCGAGCAGTTGCAGGCCGCGGCCGAGCATCACCGCATTTCGATGTACGCGGCGGTGCCGTATGTCATGGGCAAGTCGGGCAGTTCGCTGGGCTCGTTCGTCAAGCTGATCGAGGGCGCGCGCTTTGAAACGCAGCAGCTGGCCTTGCCGGAAATGGTGCGTGTGGTGCTGGAGGCCAGCGGCTTGCTGACCCATTACGCCAACGAAAAAGAAGGCGCCGACCGCATCGAAAACCTGGAGCAGATGGTCAACGCGGCCACCCAGTTCGTGCAGGAAGAAGGATTCGGCCAGGGCGCGCCCGCGCACATGGGCCCGCGTGCCGACGCCCAGGCGGGCGATGCCATCATCAATCAGGACGGCATCGAGATCCTCGACGCCGACGCACCGATGCCGGCCGTCATGTCGCCCTTGTCGGCGTTCCTGTCGCACGCCTCGCTGGAGGCGGGCGACGCCCAGGCGCAGGCGGGGCAGGAGGCCTTGCAGCTGATGACGGTGCACTCGGCCAAGGGGCTGGAGTTCGATGCCGTGTTCATCACGGGGCTGGAAGAAGGCTTGTTCCCGCACGAAAGCAGTTCGCGCGAGATGGATGGCGTGGACGAAGAGCGGCGCCTGATGTACGTGGCCATTACGCGCGCCAAGAAGCGCCTGTATATGAGTTTTACGCAATCGCGCATGCTGCATGGCCAGACCCGCTACAACATGAAGTCGCGCTTTTTCGACGAGTTGCCGGAAGACGCGCTCAAGTGGATCTCGCCACGGGTGCAGTCGCACTGGTTCGGCAACAAGAAGTCCGCGTGGGACGATGCCAAGTTCCCGGGCGATTCATCGGACAACAAAATTGCCCAGCAAATTACCCAGCAGATGAGCAAGAAGGCTGCGGGCGGACCCGGCTGGCGCATCGGCGAATCGGTGGCCCATTCCAAGTTCGGCGAAGGCGTGATCGTGAACATCGAAGGGGGCGGCAGCAACGCCCGCGCCCAGATCAATTTCGGCAAGGCGGGCATGAAGGTGCTGGATCTGTCGGTGGCCAAGCTGGAGCGGGTGGCGCGCTGAGCACGCGGCAGGCTGGTGAGTGCGCGCTGAGCGAGGCGGGACGATGGCGCATCCCTCACTCCAAAACGAAGCTCCGTCATCCCCCGCGGAAGCGGGGATGACGGAGCGGAGGGCAGTGTGCAAGCATTCCTCAACTTAAGCGTTCACCGCCAGTTTTGTACCCCTACTTCTCCAGCGACACCTTCGGTCGCGTTTCACCCAGCGCATCGGGCACCCCGAAAATCTGCCGGTACGCCGCATAAATCGCGCACTGCAACAGCAGCACGAACAGCAAGATAATCCAGAACAGCACCACACGCCCGGCGCCCAGATTGCCCAGCACGGCGGTGGTCAGCATGGTGGCGGCAAAGAACACCCCGAACCAGCCGAACAGCATGGCCAGAAACGGCTTCCACGCGCCCAGCACGGCAAACACGCTGTAGAACGTCGCCTTGCCCGGCGCCATCTTCTGCCAGTAGGTCAGCGGCGCGGCAAAGCACAGCAACATCAACGCGGCACTTTGCAGCACGAAAATTCCCATCAGCGACATCACGTCCGACGAGTCCAGCAGGGGCGGATTTTTCGGGTCGATGGGGGTACGGATCTGCACCCAGAACGCGTCGCTGACGGTGCTGCGCGCCAGTATCGTCAGCACCAGCGCCACGCCCAGGTAAATCAAGCCCAGCTTGCACAGCTTGCGCACTGCCGGCGAACGGAATCCGGTCAGCACCACGTTCATCGGTGCGCGCCGGCCCTCGTCGATCTCTTTGCAGGCCTGAAACACGGCCATCGAGAACGACGGAATCAGCACCATCGCCAGCATCGGCCCGACCAGCGGCACGGCGCTGATGACCAGGCTGAACAGCAGGTTAGCGAACAGCATCATGGTCAGCACGCCCGGCTGGGCGCGGAACAGCGCAAAACCGGCGTTAAGCCACAGCATGCCGGAACGTGCGGGAAGTTTGCTCATCAGATCAGTCGTGGTGCCACGTGGGCGATGCGCGCACGCAGGATCCGTTCGAAGTGCACCGGATCGTGCGGCGTGAGCATTTCCGCTTCGCGTGGCTGGTGGAAGTCGTACAGGCGCGACAGCCAGAAGCGCAGCGCGGCCGCGCGCAGCATCGGCTGCCACGACGCCTGCTCGGCGGCCGTGAACGGGCGCACCGCGTGGTAGGCGTCCAGCATGGCGCGCACGCGCGGCGCGTCCAGCGCGCCCGTGTCCAGGTCGATGCACCAGTCGTTGACGGTCACGGCCACGTCGAACAGCCAGCTGTCGCAGCCGGCGAAATAAAAGTCGAAGAAGCCGGTCAGCCGCTCGCCGTCGAACATCACGTTGTTGCGGAACAGATCGGCGTGGATCGGACCGCGCCCCAGCCGGTCGTAGTCGGCGCTGTGGGCGAAGGCCGTCTGGAACGCCATCTCGGACTGGAGCAGCTGGGCCTTGTCGTCGTCCAGGAACGGCAGCACCAGCGGCGTGGTTTCCGTCCACCACGGCAAAGCGCGCAGATTCGGCTGGGCCATGGGAAAGTCGCGCGCGGCCAGGTGCATCTTGGCCAGCATGGCGCCCACGGCGGCGCAGTGCACGCTGTGCGGCGCCATCTGGGAACTGCCGTCGAGTTTGCTGACGATGGCCGCCGGCTTGCCGTGCAAGGCCACCACCAGCTCATCGTTGTCGTTGGCCACAGGGGCCGGCACCAGCACGCCCCGTTCGGCCAGGTGGCGCATCAGGTTCAGGTAAAACGGCAACTGCGCGAAGCTCAGATTTTCGAAAATGGTCAGCACGTATTCGCCACGCTCGGTGGTGATGAAAAAGTTGCTGTTCTCGATGCCGGAGGCGATGCCTCTGATTGCGACTGCTTGGCCTAAAGGGAATTGCTTGAGCCAGGGGGTGAGATCGTCCAGGCTAACCGCGGTAAAAACTGCCATGTGAAAAGGGAATGAAGGAATATGTGTAAGGGCGGTGAAGGGGCGCGGTCGTGGCCTGGCGGGCGCGGGTGGCGCTTACTTGACAGGCATGGGCGGCGGGGGTGGCACCGGCGCTTCCTGTGGCACATCTTCTTTGTCGGTCTTCTTCTTTTTGGACAGGTCGAACTCCAGCACCGTCCATTGAGGCGCGCGGATGCCGTTGCTGACCAGGTCGCCCGGCTGGGCGTTGCCGGCCGGGGTGTTCGGTTTCATGGTGTAGGTACTGGGGCCGGACTTGACGGTGGCTTCCGTCACGCGGCCGTTTTCCTTCTTTTCGGTGATCTTGTTACCCTGCGACGACTTGGGCGGCGTCACCGTGATCGGCACATCGCTGCCTTCCTCGATGCGTTCCAGCTTGGGCGGGGTGGCCGGCGGGGTGGTCGCGGACTGTTGGGCCATGGCCATGCCGGCGTGCGCGAGCAGCCACAGGGGCGCAAGTCGGGACACGATCTTCCAGGAGGTGGAGTAGCTCAGCATGATATGGTCGCCTTCATTTTGTTTGGTACATTGTAACAAACCCCTGCGTTCCCTGTGAAAATATGGTCCGCCAACGGCGCGCCCGCTCCCCATCCGAAGCGGGGGACGCCGCGGGGGCGGATTCTGCGATAATCCCGATACTTTTCGTCCCGATTTCAGTTGCGTTGCCGCCCTCGCTGCCAGACTCAGAGTCGCCGGCGCCCGCAGCCCATTACCAAAGTTCACCATGCACAATACCCTCTTGTTAGTCGACGGTTCCAGTTACCTGTACCGCGCATTTCACGCCTTGCCCGACCTGCGCAGCCCGGACGGCCACCCGACCGGCGCCATGCACGGCATGGTCAACATGCTGCGCCGCCTGCGTCAGGATTACCCGGCGGCGTATATCGCGTGCGTGTTCGATGCCAAGGGCAAGACCTTCCGCGACGACATGTATCCCGATTACAAGGCCACGCGCGCCTCGATGCCGGACGACCTGCGCCTGCAGATCGAGCCCATCCACGAAGTGGTGCGCCACATGGGCTGGCCGATCCTGATGGTCGACGGCGTGGAAGCGGACGACGTGATCGGCACCCTGTCGGTCGAAGCGTCCAAGCTGGGCATGAACACGGTGGTGTCCACCGGCGACAAGGACCTGGCGCAGCTGGTTAACGATAAAGTTATGCTGATCAACACGATGAGCAACGAAAAGCTGGACGAAGCGGGCGTGATCGCCAAGTTCGGCGTGCCGCCCAACCGCATCATCGACTACCTGACCCTGATCGGCGACACGGTCGACAACATTCCCGGCGTGGCCAAGTGCGGTCCCAAGACGGCGCTCAAGTGGCTGGCGCTGCACGACACGCTCGAGGGCGTGATGCAAAATGCCGCCTCGATCGGCGGCGCGGTGGGCGAAAACCTGCGCCAGGCGCTGCCGTGGCTGCCGCAGGGCCGCGCCCTCATCACCGTCAAGACCGATTGCGATCTGGTGGAGCACATGGTGTCGATTCCCGACTCGCTGGTGGCGCTGCCGGAAAACAAGGAAGGCCTGAAAGAATTCTTCGAGCGCTACGGCTTCAAGACGCTGCTGCGCGAAGTGTCCCAGCGCGACGACGAAGGCGCGCCGCGCCAGTTGCTCAACTCGCCCGAAGGCGATCTGTTCCCGGGCGCCATCGTTCCGGTGATCAAAGGGGAATACGAAACCATCGTCACCGAAGCGGACCTGGAGCGCTGGCTGGCGCTGATCGACGCGGCGGAACTGACCTCGGTCGACACCGAAACCACGTCGCTGGAACCGATGACGGCGCAGATGGTCGGCATTTCGCTCAGCGTGGAGCCGGGCAAGGGCGCTTACATTCCCGTGGCGCACCGCTACGCGGGCGTGCCGGAGCAATTGCCGCGCGAGCTGGTGCTGGCCAGGATGAAAGCCTGGCTGGAAGATCCGGCCAAGCCGAAGGTAGGGCAGAACCTCAAGTACGACAGCCACATTTTCGCCAACCACGGCATCCATCTGCGCGGCATTGTTGAAGACACCTTGCTGCAATCGTACGTGTTCGAATCGCACAAGCCGCACGACATGGACGGCATGGCGCTGCGCCACCTGGGCTACACCACCATTCCGTTCACGCAAGTGTGCGGCAAGGGCGCGGGCCAGCTATGCTTCGACCAGGTCGAGCTGTCGGCCGCGACCGAATACGCGGCGGAAGATTCCGACATCACCCTGCGCCTGTACCAGGCCATGAAAGGCCACGTCGACAGCGACGCCAAGCTGTCGTTTATTTACCGCAACATCGAGTTGCCGACCTCGGTCGTGCTGCAGAAAATCGAGCGCAACGGCGTGCTGATCGACGGCGCCCTGCTGGACCTGCAATCGCGCGAGCTGGGCGCGCGCATCGTCGAACTGGAGCAGAAGGCTTACGAACTGGCCGGCGGGCCGTTCAACCTGGGTTCGCCCAAGCAGATCGGCGAAATCTTCTTCGGCAAGCTGCAACTGCCGGTGATCAAGAAAACCCCCGGCGGCGCGCCGTCGACGGACGAGGAAGTACTGCAGAAACTGGCCGAGGATTACCCGCTGCCCAAGATCCTGCTGGAATACCGCGGCATGTCCAAGCTCAAGTCGACCTACACCGACAAGCTGCCCAAGATGGTCAACCGCGACACCGGCCGCGTGCACACCAACTATGCGCAAGCGGTGGCGGTGACGGGGCGCTTGTCGTCGAACGAGCCGAACCTGCAAAACATTCCCATCCGCACGGCGGAAGGGCGGCGCATCCGCGAAGCCTTCATTGCCGGGCCGGGCAACGTGATCGTGTCGGCCGACTATTCGCAGATCGAGCTGCGCATCATGGCGCACATTTCCGGCGACGAAGCGATGCTGCGCGCCTTTGCCGAGGGCGAAGACATCCACCGCGCCACGGCCGCCGAGATTTTCGGCGTGGCGCCGGCCGAGGTGCAGAGCGAGCAGCGGCGCTACGCCAAGGTGATCAACTTCGGCCTGATCTACGGCATGAGCGCGTTCGGGCTGGCCAGCAACCTGGGCGTGGACCGCGCCGCGGCGCAGAGCTACATCGACAAGTATTTCGCCCGCTTCTCGGGCGTGAAGCAGTACATGGACGACACGCGCCTGCAGGCCAAGGCGCGCGGCTACGTGGAAACGGTGTTCGGCCGCCGCTTGTGGCTGCCGGAGATCAATTCCCCCAACGGCCCGCGGCGCCAGGGCGCCGAGCGCTCGGCGATCAACGCGCCGATGCAAGGCACGGCGGCCGACCTGATCAAGCTGGCGATGATCGCCGTGCAAGGCTGGCTGGAAGAAACCCAGCTCAAGACGCGCATGATCATGCAGGTGCACGACGAGCTGGTGCTGGAAGTGCCGGAAGACGAGCTGGCGCTGGTGCAGGTGCAGCTGCCGGCGCTGATGGCGGGCGTGGCCGAACTGAAAGTGCCGCTGCTGGCCGAAGTGGGCATCGGTGCCAACTGGGACGAAGCCCACTAAAAGTTGACTTCCGGAAAACCGTGACCGGGCAGCCATGGCCGCCCGCTACTTATCACCAATGGAAACATTGCGTGAGCACGGGTTTTTACACGCCCGGATTATTGTAACGGTACAATGCCAGCGCTTGCGCCATTTGCAAGTTTAGTCAACGAGGCATTCAAATCGATCCGGTTCTTATTTCCATCCTGTTAGCCACCACCATCGCGGGCGTGGCCAGCATCACCGCCGCCGCGGTGTTTTCGTTCGCGCTGCTGTCGAAGATGGTCGAGCGGATGGTCAGTTTGTCGGTCGGTATCATGCTCTCGACGTCGCTGCTGCACGCCTTGCCCGAAGCGTTCGACTCCGGCGCCGACACCCACAAGCTGTTCGCCACCCTGCTGGCCGGCCTGCTGACGTTCTTCATGCTGGAAAAATTCGCCATCCTGCGCCACTCGCACCACCACGAGGGCGACGGCCACCACCACGCCCACGGCCACGATGCGCGCGAAGCGGGCAAGGCCGGCTGGATGATCCTGGTGGGCGACGGCATGCATAATTTCACCGACGGCATCCTGATCGCCGCCGCTTTCCTGGCCAACCCGGAACTGGGCATCGTCACGGGCCTGGCCATCATCGCCCACGAAATTCCGCAGGAAATCGGCGACTTCATCGTGCTGCTCAACGCCGGTTTTTCGCGCACGCGCGCCTATGTCTTCAATCTGCTGTGCAGCCTGATGGCGGTGGCCGGCGGCATGCTCGGCTACTTCACCCTCGACCGGGCCAGCGGCCTGATTCCCTACGTGCTGGTGTTTGCGTCATCGGGCTTTATCTATATCGCCGTGAGCGACCTGATGCCGCAGATGCAGCGCCGCGCCACCGTGCGCGAATCGGTGCCGCAAGTGCTGCTGATCGGGCTGGGCGTGCTGATCGTGCTGTTCCTGACCAACGGGCACTGACGCGAGCCGTCAGGCTCGCCAGATAAACGCTGTTACTGGCCGGTCGCGAACGGACGCGCCGGATTGGCGCACCACTCGCTCCACGAACCGGGATACAGCAGCGCGCCGCTGCGGCCCGCCACTTCCAGCGCCAGCAGGTTGTGGCAGGCCGTCACGCCCGAGCCGCACTGCATGATGGCGTTGGCCGCATCGTCCACCAGCGGCGCAAAATCGGCGCGTAGCTGCTCGCCCGACTTGAAGCGGCCATCCGGCTGCAGGTTATCCTTGAAGAAGCGGTTTTTGGCGCCGGGAATATGCCCGCCGACCGGGTCGATGGTCTCGTTCTCGCCGCGGAAGCGGTCCGGCGCGCGCGCGTCGACGATGGTCATGGCGCCCGTATCGAGATTGGCCAGCACGTCGTTGGCCGACACCGTCTGCACCAGCGGCGCGCGCGCCGTGATGGTCCCGCGCGCCGGCTGCGGCACGCTGTCGACCAGCGCCAGACCCTCCGACTGCCAGGCGGCCAGCCCGCCGTCCAGCACCGCCACGCCCTGATGGCCGACCCAGCGCAGCATCCACCACAGGCGCGCGGCGAACATGCCGCCGTGGGCATCGTACGCCACCACCTGGGTGTCGTCGTCGATGCCCCAGGCGCGCAAGGTCTCGATCAGCGCCTCCGGCTCGGGCAGCGGATGGCGGCCGCGGAATGCGCCTTCGCCATCGTGCCTGGCGCCCGACAGGTCGGTTTCCATGTCGGCGAAGCGGGCCCCTTCGATATGCCCGATGGCGTAACCGGCGCGTCCGGCCGCCAGGTTGGCCAGGTCATGCCGGCAGTCGACGATGACGGTGGCTGGATCGTTCAGGCGCGCGCCCAGGTCGGCGGCGCTGATCAGGGTGGTGTAGGTGTTGGCCATAGGTTTCCTTGTATTCGGTACTTGAAGTTCGGTCCTCAAAGTTCGCTGGCGATCGGATCGGTCTTGCTGACCGCCGCGCCGCGCGGCGTGCTGCGCGTATTGTAGAACGTGGCCGCCACGCCCGACGCCAGGATCACGCCCATGCCGAGCCAGACGTGCCAGTCGAAGTCGTCGCCCCAGACCAGCATGCCCATGATGCTGGAAAAGATAATGCCGGTGTACTGCAGGTTGGCCACCACCAGCACTTTGCCCACCCGGTAGGCGCGCGTCATGGCCATCTGGGCGAACAGCGCGGCCACGCCGGCGCCCAGCAGCAGCAGCGCGCCTTCGGTGCTGTGAGCATGGAAGGCGGCGCCGTCGGCGCCGCGGTCCAGCGCCACGGCGCCGAACAGGCCGGCCACGGCGCCCATCAGGGAAAAGTAGAACACCACCCGATACTCCGGCTCGCCCATCTGTCCCAGGCGGCGCACCTGCATGTAGGCCAGCGCCGAGATCACGCTCGAGAGCAGGCCGGCGGCGCCGCCCACCCACTGCTGCAGCTGCACGGCAGGCTGCAGCACCAGCGTGACGCCCACAAAGCTCATGAGAATGGCCACGATCAGCGGCCACTCCACATGGTTCTTGGACTGCCACCAGCCGGCGCAAAACAGGAAAAAGGCGATCCAGATCGGCGCCATGTAGTTCAGCGTGACGGCGGTGGCCAGCGGCAGTTTGCCGATGGCGTAAAACCATAGCCACAGCGAGATGACGCCGACGAAGCAGCGCCACAGGTGAGCGAAGGGAAAGGCGGTGCGCAAGGTGCCGCCCTGGTACAGCAGCAGCACCAGCAGCAGGGCGCTGCCGATCACGCCGCGGTACATGACGATCTCGGAGGTGGTGTACATACCGGACGCCAGCTTGACGCACACCCCCATGGCCGCAAACGCGAACGAGGCAAACAACATCCAGAGTGAAGCCATGGGGTCCTTCGGCGTCAGAGCGCCAGGTTACTGCGGTACCACTCGTGAAAGTGCTGCATGCCGTCTTCCATGGGCGACTGGTAAGGCCCCACCTCGTTGACGCCGCGCGCCATCAGGATGCGCCGCCCGGCGTCCATGCGCTGGGCGATCTCGTCGTCCTCCACGCAGGTTTCGAAGTAGGCGGCCCGTTCGGCCTCGATGAATTCGCGCTCGAACAGCACGATCTCTTCGGGGTAGTAGAACTCCACCACGTTGCGGGTTTTCTGCGGGCCGTCCGGCCACAGGGTCGAGACGATCAGCACGTGCGGGTACCACTCGACCATGATGTTCGGGTACAGGGTGAACCAGATCGCGCCTTTGTCGGGCGGCACGCCGTTGCCGAACTTGAGCACCTGTTCCTGCCACTTCTTGTAGACGGGCGAGCCGGCCTTGGCCAGCGCGCGGTTCACGCCCACCGTCTGCACGCTGTAGTCGCGTCCGAAGTCCCAGCGCAGGTCGTCGCAGCTGACGAACCCGCCCAGCCCGGCGTGGAACGGCTCCACGTGGTAATCCTCCAGGTAGACCTCGATGAAGGTCTTCCAGTTGTAATGGCAGGTCTGCACCTCGACGTGGTCGAACATGTAGCCGGAAAAGTCGAAGTCCTTGGCCACCGACAGCTTGGACAGCTTGTCCATCACGTTGTAGCCGTTCTGCTCGAACAGCAGGCCGTGCCAGTTCTGCAGCGGCGTCTTGGACAGGTTCAGGCACGGCGTCTCGGGAAAGTGCGGCGCGCCGATCAGTTCTCCCTTGAGGTCATAGGTCCAGCGATGCAGCGGGCAGACGATGTTGTTGGCATTGCCGCGCCCATTGAACATCAGCGCCTGGCGGTGACGGCAGACGTTGGACAACACTTCAATGCCATTGGCATTGCGCACCAGCATGCGGCCTTCGTTCTCGGCGGCAAGCGTGGCGAAGTCGCCCGTCTCGGGCACCATCAGTTCATGGCCCACGTAGCGCGGGCCATTGCTGAACAGTTCCTGCATTTCGCGCTGCAGCAGCGCTTCGTCAAAGTAGACATCTACCGGAAGCTGCGCGGAAAAGCGCGCCAGCTTGGCGTGGGTAGCCAGATCGGACATCCCAACCCCCCTTTAATATGAGTGCAACCCAAAGAAGAGAAAGAATCCAAAGACCAGTATTTTGAAAGAGCGGAATACGGTATTTCGGACAGAACCGGCGATTATACCAAGTAACGGACTCGGCGGTCAGTTATTCGTGCCGTGTGTCACTATTGAGCAGCCCCGTGGCGCGCGCTGGGGCAGGGTGCGGTGGAGTTGTTACTAATGCAACGGATCATGGCGCGCTCCCCAATTGCGATAAAATACAGATTGCCACCGGATAGGATGGATTGTTCTAAAATAAGCGATTAGACTGCCCGCCTGCGTGCAAGTTGCGCCCTGCGCACCCTTTACAAAGTTTTTATGCCAAAGAATCTAAGCACCGACACGGCCAGCGCGCCGGCATCGTTTGAACAAGCGATGGCCGAGCTGGCCCAGCTGGTGACCCAAATGGAAGCCGGGCAGTTGCCGCTGGAAGCGTCGGTGGCGGCCTACGCGCGCGGCTCCGAGCTGGTCAAGTATTGCGCAGCGCAGCTGGAAAAAGTCGAAGCCCAGGTCAAGGTCCTCGAGGGCGACATGCTCAAGCCGTTCGCTGGTGCTGGTGCTGGCAACGGCGGCGAGGAGCTGCAATGAACCACGCCGGCGCGTCCGTCAACTTCGCCGACTGGATGGCCGGGGTGCAGGCGTACGTGGAGGAGTCGCTGGCGGCCTTCCTGCCGCCGGCCGCCACGGTGCCGCACAAGCTGCACGAAGCGATGCGCTACACCACGCTGGGCGGCGGCAAGCGCGTGCGCCCGCTGCTGGTGTTCGCCGCCGGCGCGCTGTTCGATGCCGACCGCGCCGCCCTGGCGCGCGCCGCCGCCGCGGTCGAAATGATCCACGCGTACTCGCTGGTGCACGACGACATGCCGTGCATGGACGACGACGCGCTGCGGCGCGGCAAACCCACCGTGCATATCGCCTACGACGAAGCGACCGCGCTGCTGGTGGGCGACGCGCTGCAGGCCCAGGCGTTCATGGTGCTGGCGCACCCGGACGCGGGGCTGCCCGCCGAACGCCAGCTGTCGATGCTGCGCCTGCTCGCGCACGCGGCCGGATCGGCCGGCATGTGCGGCGGCCAGGCCATCGATCTCGACAGCGTCGGCCTGGCGCTTTCGCTGGAGCAGCTCGAACGCATGCATCAGCTCAAAACCGGTGCGCTGCTGCGCGCCGCCGTGGTGCTGGGCGCGCTGGCCGGCACCGACGTCGACGCCGAACAGGTGGCCGCGCTGGACGCGTACTCGAACGCCATCGGCCTGGCGTTCCAGGTGGTCGACGACGTGCTCGATGCGACGGCCGATTCGGCCACGCTGGGCAAGACGGCCGGCAAGGACGCGGCGGCCAACAAGCCGACCTACGTCTCGATCCTGGGCCTGGCGCCATCGCGCGCACTGGCCGAACAACTGCGGTGCGACGCCCACGAGGCGCTGCGCCCCTTCGGAGAAAAAGCAAATCGGCTTCGCCAGTTGGCGGACCTGATCGTGCAGCGGAAAGCCTAAATGAATTTGCTAGAGAAAATCAACGAACCGGCCGAGCTGCGCAAGCTCACGCGCTCCCAACTGACGCCGCTCGCCCACGAGCTGCGCCACTTCCTGCTCGACTCGGTGTCCAAGACGGGCGGCCACCTGTCGTCCAACCTGGGCACGGTGGAACTGACCATCGCGCTGCACTACGTGTTCAATACGCCGTACGACCGCATCGTCTGGGACGTGGGCCACCAGACCTACTCGCACAAGATCCTCACGGGCCGGCGCGCGCAGATGCCGACCCTGCGCCAGTTCAACGGCATCTCGGGCTTCCCGCGCCGGGTCGAGAGCGAATACGACACCTTCGGCACGGCCCACTCGTCGACCTCGATTTCGGCCGCGCTGGGCATGGCGCAGGCGGCCAAGATCAAGGGCGAGCAGCGCCACGCCATCGCCGTGATCGGCGACGGTTCCATGACGGCCGGTATGGCCTTCGAAGCGCTCAACAACGCCGGCGTGCAGGACGATATCAATCTGCTGGTGGTCCTGAACGACAACGACATGTCGATTTCGCCGCCGGTGGGCGCGCTCAACCGCTACCTGGCGCGCCTGATGTCGGGGCAGTTCTACGCGGCCGCCAAGAATGTCGGCAAGTCGGTGCTGCCCGGCCCCGTGCTGGAGCTGGCCAAGCGCTTCGAAGAACACGCCAAGGGCATGGTGGTGCCGGCCACCATGTTCGAGGAATTCGGCTTCAACTACATCGGCCCTATCGACGGGCACGATCTGGAGTCGCTGATCCCTACGCTGGAAAACATCAAGAAGCTCAAGGGCCCGCAGTTCCTGCACGTGGTGACCAAGAAGGGCCAGGGCTACAAGCTGGCCGAGAACGAGCCGGTGCTGTACCACGGCACCCCCAAGTTCAACCCCAGCGAAGGCATCAAGCCTGCCGCGGCGGGCAAGACCACGTACACGGAAGTGTTCGGCAACTGGCTGTGCGACATGGCCGCGGCCGACGCACGCCTGGTCGGCATCACGCCGGCCATGCGCGAAGGCTCTGGCATGGTGCGCTTCGAAGAGCTGTTCCCGGACCGTTATTTCGACGTCGGCATCGCCGAGCAGCATGCCGTCACGTTCGGCGCGGGCCTGGCCACCGAAGGCTTGAAGCCCGTGGTGGCGATTTACTCGACCTTCCTGCAGCGCGCCTACGATCAGCTGATTCACGACGTGGCGCTGCAAAACCTGGACGTGACGTTCGCGCTGGACCGCGCGGGTCTGGTCGGCGCCGACGGCGCCACCCACGCTGGCAACTACGACGTGTCGTTCCTGCGCTGCATTCCCAACATGGTCGTCATGGCCGCGTCGGACGAAAACGAGTGCCGCCAGATGCTCACCACCGCCTATCGCTACGTGGGTCCTGCGGCGGTGCGTTATCCGCGCGGCGCCGGCATCGGTGCGGCGATTGCGCCGGAACTGACTTCGCTGGAGATGGGCAAGGGCGAGATCAAACGGGTTGGTAAGAGCGTGGCGATTCTGGCCTTCGGCTCGATGGTGGCGCCGAGCGTCAAGGCCGGCGAGACGCTGGGCGCGACAGTGGCCAACATGCGCTTCATCAAGCCGCTGGACGTGGCGCTGGTGCGCCAGCTGGCCGCCGATCACGATTATCTGGTCACGGTGGAAGAGGGCGCGGTCATGGGCGGCGCCGGTTCGGCCGTGATGGAAGCGCTGGCCGCCGACGGCATCGTCAAGCCGGTGCTGATGATCGGTTTGCCAGATCAGTTCATCGACCACGGCGACCCGGCTGCGCTGCTGGCCAGCGTGGGGCTGGATGCGGCCGGCATCACTGCGTCGATCCGCCAGCGCTTTGGGGCTTCCGAGCCCAAGCTGGTGGTCAACAACGGCTAGGTCAGGCCGCTGCCTTGAGGCGCAGTTGACTCATCAGACTGCGCCACGCATGAGGCGCCACGCTGAGTGCGCGGCTGTCCAGATTCTGTTCCACCCAGCCTGTCGCTAGCGCCACGCGCAGTAATTCGGCCCCCAGCGCGCCACCCAGGTGCGGCCTGCGTTCGCTCCAGTCCAGGCAGGGGCAGGCAAAACGCCGCCGTTGCCGCCGCAGCGCCGCCACATCGAAACCTGCCTGCGTGAAGCCGCTTTCACCAGCGGGCGACAAGCCATATTCCCCGTTGGCTTGCGTCGTCATCCATCCTGCCTCGATCAACCGGTCATGCAACGCCACGGCAAACTGTCCGGCCATATGGTCGTAACACGTGCGCGCCGCCTGCAGCCGGGTCGGCGCCGTGCTCTTGAACGGGCTGCGCGGCACGCCGGCGACCACCAGCAGCGCTTCCAATGCCGCCGCCACTTCGGCGCTGGCGAGGCTGTAGTAACGGTGTTTGCCTTGCGCCGACAGGCATACCAAGCCATCGGCGCTCAGGCGCGTCAAGTGCGCGCTCGCCGTCGAGGCGCTGATCTGGCCCACCACCGACAACTCGGTGCTGGTGCGGGCATGCCCGTCCAGAAGGCAGCACAGCATGCGCGCACGCGCCGGCTCTGAAATAGCGCCGGCGATCCGGGCGAGGTGGTTGTCTGCATCCATGGTTCGGTCCGGGGCGAATTGTCGGTGACGGTTCTTCAGCATACTGCACGCTCACCGACCGCGCAAAGGAAAACCATGCACCACCAGACCGGACCGACAGACGCCATCGGCGCTGTCACCCATTCCGATCCGTACCCGTATTACGCGGCGCTGGCCGAGTGCCCCGCGCTGGTCCATGATGACGGCTTACAGATGTGGATCGCCGCGCACCCCGCCCTGGTGCTCGACATCATGGCGCATTCCGCCTTGCGCGTGCGGCCCCTGCATGAGCCCATTCCCGCCGCCATCGGCGGCCCCGCTGGCGGCGTGTTCGGCGCCCTTGTGCGCATGAACGACGGGCAGCGCCATGCGACGGGCAAGGCCGCGCTGGTCAGTGCGCTGGATGGCCTCAGTGCCGACAGGGTCGCGCGCGCTGCTGCGCATGTCGCCACGCTGTTATTGAAGAACGGCGTCGACAATCGCCCGATCACGGCGCGCAGCCTGAACGCCTTTATCTCCGCAGCTCCTGTTTGCACCATGGCACACCTGCTGGGCTTTGACGATGCGCGGCTGGCCGACGTGGCACAGTGGACTGCGGAATTTGTCGCGTGCCTGTCGCCACGGTCGGATGCGCAGCAAATCGCCACCGCTCACCTTGCTGCCGAAGCCTTGCTGGCCGCGCTGCGCGAACTGTGCGCCATACCGCCTTCCGCTGGCGCGCGCAATCTTGTGTCCGACGTCACGGCGGCAGGCTGGAGCGACGAGCACGCGCTGTTGTCGAACCTGCTCGGCTTGCTGTCGCAAACCTACGAGGCAACAGCAGGACTGCTTGGCAATTGCGTCGTTGCACGCTTGCGGGGCGCCGATATGGCCATCGAGGATCTGGTGGCGTTGACGATGCGCATCGACCCGCCGATTCACAACACGCGCCGCTATGCGCACGCGGACGTCGCCATCGGTGGCGTGACGGTGCGCGCAGGGCAGGCAATCTTGCTGGTCCTGGCCGCGCAGCCGGCGCAACACGGGTTTGGCAGCGGTCGCCATGCCTGCCCGGGCCAGGCACTGGCGCGCACCATCGTCGAACAGGCACTGCGCGTGCTCATGGCCAGCGGCGCGCTGCCCATGGTCGGCTGGCGCTACCGGCCATCCGTGAACGCCCGCATGCCCGAGTTTTTGGAGGAGCAAACATGATCGCGGTGATTTTCGAGGTGTTGCCTCATGCTGACGGGCGCCAGCGCTACCTGGACACGGCGGCGGCGCTGCGTCCGCTGCTGGAAACCATCGATGGATTCATTTCGATCGAGCGTTACCAGAGCCTGACCGATCCGGACAAGGTGCTGTCGTTATCATTTTTCCGGGACGAACAGGCCATCGCCGCGTGGCGCCAGCTGGACGCGCACCGGGCGGCGCAGGCGGCCGGGCGCAACGCGCTGTTCGCCGACTACCGGCTGCGCATCGCGCAGGTGGTGCGCGACTACGGCATGCAGGACAGGGATGCGGCGCCGGCCGACAGCCGCCGCACCCACGATGCATAGCAAGCCTTCAGTGCGGCCGGTCGACGCGCGATCGGGTGAACGATTTCGGCATGGATGACTCCAACTTGACGTTCGAATCCGTTAGTATTTGCACGGGACCATGGCGTGCTTGCAGCGCGGTGGCCCCGGCTGTTTTTTCGACGCAACGTGACAATCGCATCATCGTTTTCGAGAAGGAGCACAGCATGGAAACACAGGAACTGCATCGCGGACGCCTGATCGACCATATCCAGCTGGTCGTGGCCGATCTTCCCGCCTCTCACCGGTTCTACTCGGCGATTTTCGGCGCACTCAAGATACCCATCGGTGGCAGCGCGGAAGACTATTTCTGGTACGACGAGTTGTTCGTGTCGACCCCCGACAGCGAGGCGGCGCAAGGGGCGCTCACGGGCCGCCATCATCTGGCGTTCCAGGCTGAAAACCGCGCCATGGTGGAAGCCTTTTACCGGGCCGCGCTGGAAAGCGGGGGCAAGGACAACGGCGCCCCGGGCGAACGTCCCTACCATCCGGGCTACTACGCAGCGTTTGTCATCGATCCCGATGGCAACAACATCGAAGCCGTGTTCCATGGGGATGCCAAACGCAGCGCAGCGTCGGTGAAGATCACGTTCTGAGGCATTACGTTCTGGGGCGTCACGTTCCGACTACAGGAAGCGTGCCGGCGCAGGGCAGGACAAGGGACGCCGTGCCGCCGCTCAGCCGCGCTTGCGCTCGTGCTGCCACAGCACGTCGCTGCCACCGGCGAAGCGGTTGAGCACACGCGCCAGTACGAACATCAGGTCCGACAGACGGTTGACGTACTGGCGCGGATGCTCGTGGATGGTCTCGGCCTTGCCCAGGCTGACGATGCTGCGCTCGGCGCGCCGGCACACGGTGCGGCACACGTGCGCGATGGAAGCGGCGCGCGAGCCGGCCGGCAGGATGAATTCCTTCAGCGCCGGCAAGGTCGCGTTGTACTTTTCCAGCAGCGTGTCCAGCCGCGCCACGTGCTCGTCGGTGATCATCTGGTAGCCGGGTATGCACAGCTCGCCGCCCAGGTCGAACAGGTCATGCTGGATGGATACCAGCTCCTCGCGCAGGTCGGGCGGCATCTCTTCGCACAGCAGCAGTCCCACGTAGGAATTGAGTTCGTCCACGTCGCCCAGCGACTGCACGCGCACGCTGTCTTTCGGCGTGCGGCTGCCGTCGCCCAGGCCGGTGCTGCCGTCGTCGCCGGTGCGCGTGGAGATCTTGGAAAGTCTGTTGCCCATGGTGGTAGCCGTCCGTGTAAAAAGAATAAACCAGCATACGACAAAATGTCGGCGAATGTGTCTACAATCGGTGCATGTCCGCATCCCTTCCCCTCGCTGTCCCCATCGATAGCGCCCGCCAGTTGCAGGTCGATGCCGCCTTGCGCGCCGTGCTGCCCGATGGCTGCGTGCTGTCGGCGGCCGAAGACACGCGCCCGTACGAGTGCGACGGACTTGCCGCCTACCGCCAGCTGCCCATGATCGTCACGCTGCCGCGCGACGAGGCGCAGGTACTCGCCATCCTGAAGGTGTGCCGCGACCTGAACGTGCCGATCGTGCCGCGCGGCGCAGGCACGGGCTTGTCGGGCGGCGCCATGCCGATGGCGAACGGAGTGGTCATTTCCACCGCGCGCCTGAACAAGATCATGCGCGTGGAGCCGTACGCGCGGCTGGCCGTGGTGCAGCCGGGCGTGCGCAATCTGGCGATTTCGGAAGCGGCCGCGCCGCATGGCTTGTATTACGCGCCCGACCCGTCGTCGCAGATCGCCTGCAGCATCGGCGGCAACGTGGCCGAGAATGCGGGCGGCGTGCACTGCCTCAAATACGGCCTGACCATTCATAACGTGCTGCGCGTGCGCGTGGCCACCATCGACGGCGACATCATCGAACTGGGTGGCGAAGCGCTCGATGCGCCGGGGCTCGATCTGCTGGCCGTATTCATCGGCTCCGAAGGCATGCTGGGCATCGTCACCGAAGTCACGGTGCGGCTGATACCCAAGCCGGCGGCGGCGCGCGTGATCATGGCCTCGTTCGGCGACGTGATCACCGCTGGCAATGCAGTGGCCAGCGTGATCGCCGCCGGCATCATCCCGGCCGGGCTGGAGATGATGGACCGCACCTCGTCGCGCATGGTCGAGCCCTATGTCAAGGCCGGCTACGACCTGGACGCCGCCGCCATTTTGCTGTGCGAAGCCGATGGCACCCAGCTCGAAGTGGACGAGGAAATCGCCCGCATGACGGCGGTGCTGGAACGGGCGGGCGCCAGCGCGATTGCCGTCTCGACGACGGAAGCGGAGCGGCTGAAGTTCTGGTCGGGCCGCAAGAACGCCTTTCCCGCCGCCGGGCGCATCTCGCCCGACTACTACTGCATGGACGGCACCATCCCGCGCAAGAGCCTGGCGCGCGTATTGACCGGCATCGCGCAGATGGAAGCCGAATACGGTCTGCGCTGCGCCAACGTGTTCCACGCGGGCGACGGCAATCTGCATCCGCTGATCCTGTTCGACGCCAACCAGCCGGGCGAATTCGAACGGGCCGAAGCCTTCGGCGCCGCCATCCTGGCGCTGTGCGTGGACGTGGGCGGCACCATCACGGGCGAGCATGGCGTGGGCGTGGAAAAGATCGGCTCCATGTGCATGCAGTTCTCGCGCGAGGAACTCGACGCGTTCTTCGCCGTCAAGCGCGCGTTCGATCCGCACTTCCTGCTCAATCCCGACAAGGCCATTCCCACCCTGAACCGCTGCGCCGAATTCGGCAAGATGCAGGTGCGCGGCGGCGTGCTGCCGTTTGCTCACCTGCCGCGCTTTTGATGGATACCCAACATCCCTTGACGACCTTGACCACTTCGACCACCACCGCCGACCAGTTCAAGGATCAGATCCTCGCCGCGGTAAGCGACAAGCGCAGCTTGCGCATACGCGGCGGCGGCACCAAGGACTGGTACGGCCAGGCCATCGCCGGCGACGTACTCGACGTACCCGACATACCCGACATACCCGACATACTCGACACGCGCGGCTATGCGGGCATCGTCGACTACGAACCGTCGGAGCTGGTGATCACGGCGCGCAGCGGCACGCCGCTGGCCGACATCGAAGCGGCGCTGGCCGAGCGGGGACAGTTTCTGGCGTTCGAGCCGCCCCATTTCGGCGCCGGCGCCACCATCGGCGGCGTGGTGGCCAGCGCCTTGTCGGGTCCGCGCCGCGCCACCAGTGGGGCGGTGCGCGACTTTGTGCTCGGTACGGTGCTGATGGACGGCCGCGGCCAGATGCTCACTTTCGGCGGCCAGGTGATGAAGAACGTGGCCGGCTACGACGTGTCGCGCCTGTTGACGGGGTCGCTCGGCACGCTCGGCCTGATGCTGCAGCACTCCATTAAGGTCTTGCCGCTGCCGGTCGGCGAGGCCACGCTGCGCTTTGCGATGAGCGAGATCGACGCGCTGCGCCATCTGAACGAATGGGCAGGATTGCCGCTGCCGCTGTCGGCCAGCTGCTGGCACGACGGCGTGCTCACCTTGCGCCTGTCCGGCGCGCAGGCTGCCGTCAGTGCAGCCATAGCGCAGCTGGGCGGAGAGGCGCTCGACAATGCGGCCGATTGCCATCGGTTCTGGACTGACCTGCGCGAGCAGCGCCATGCATTCTTCGCCGGCGACGCGCCGCTGTGGCGCTTGTCGGTGCCGTCGGCCACGGGTGCGCTGATCGTCGGCGGCGCCCAGCTGATCGAATGGGGCGGGGCGCAGCGCTGGCTGCGCGCGGGCAGCGACATGGCGCACAAGATCCGCTCGGCGGTCGGCGCTGTGGGCGGCCACGCGACCTTGTTCCGGGGCGGCGACAAACAGGTCGGCGTATTCCAGCCGCTGGCGCCGGCGCTGGCCAGGATCCACGCGCGACTGCGGGCCGAATTCGATCCGGCCCAGGTGTTCAACCCCGGACGGATGTACTGACCATGCAAACCAATCTCGCCGATTTCATCAAGGGGACCGCCGACGGCGACGAAGCCGAAGCCATCCTGCGCGCCTGCGTGCACTGTGGCTTTTGCACGGCGACCTGCCCGACCTACCAGCTGCTGGGCGACGAACTCGATGGCCCGCGCGGCCGCATCTACCTGATCAAGCAAGTGCTGGAAGGCGCGCCCGTCACGCGCAAGACCCAGCTGCACCTGGACCGCTGCCTGACCTGCCGCAATTGCGAGACCACCTGCCCGTCGGGCGTCCAGTACGGGCGCCTGGCCGACATCGGCCGCAAGGTCGTCGAGCAGCGCGTGGCGCGCCCGCTGGGCGAACGCATCGTGCGCACGGCGCTCAAGGAAGCGCTGCCGCGCAAGTGGATCTTCAAGCCCATGTTCAAGGCCGGGCAGCTGGTGCGTCCGCTGCTGTCGCCGTCGATGCAGGACAAGCTGCGCCCGCCGGCGGCGGCGGGCAAATGGCCGCGCACCACGCATGCGCGCAAGATGCTGGTGCTGGAAGGTTGCGTGCAGCCGGCCATGGCCCCGAACATCAACGCGGCCACGGCGCGCGTGCTCGACGCCTGCGGCGTGCAGCTGATCGTGGCCCCCAAAGAAGGCTGCTGCGGCGCACTGCGGTTTCACATGAACGACCAAGAGGGCGGGCTGGACGACATGCGCCGCAACATCGACGCATGGTGGCCGCTGGTCGATCAGGTCGAAGCCATCGTGATGACGGCGTCCGGCTGCGGCGTGACCGTCAAGGAGTATGGGCATCTGCTGGCACACGACCCGGCCTATGCCGACAAAGCCCAGCGCATCTCCGGCCTCACGCGCGACCTGTCCGAGATCGTGCCGCAGTTCGAGCAGGAACTTGGGCAGAAGCTCAAGGGAAGAATTACGGAGCGCGTGGCGTATCACCCGCCGTGCACGTTGCAGCACGGGCAGCAGATCAGGGGCAAGGTGGAAGGTGTGCTGAAAGCGGCCGGGGTCGATGTGCGGCTATGCGCGGACAGCCATTTGTGTTGCGGATCGGCGGGGACGTATTCGGTATTGCAGCCGGAGCTGGCGCATGAACTGCGCGACCGCAAGCTGGAGAACCTGGCGGCCACCGGGGCGCAGCGCTATGTGTCTGCCAATATCGGGTGCCTGACGCATCTTCAGTCTGGCACCGACACCCCGGTACAACATTGGATCGAGCTGCTCGATCAGGCGCTGGCGAAGTAACGGCCTGCGCGGTGCTGCTTTACTGCGGTAATGCTTTGCTACGGTATTGCTTTGCTACGGTACTGCTTTGACTACTCGGTATGCGATCAGCGCTGTTCGGCTTTTTGTGCTGCGGTCAGACGCTTGCCAACGACAACAACCTTGATCATCTTGGTGCTCGATACCGCTGGCTTGGCCGTCGGGATGCGTGCAAAAGAGTAGGCGGTAACGCAGGTCAGACCGAGTGCGACAACGATGGCGGCTTCATATTTGCGCAAGATACTCATGATAGGCTTTCTGATAGTGATGAATGCGTGGTGCGATTAATAGTCGTTCAGCGAGCCGGACGTGCTGCGGAACAGGGCGGCCATCTGGGCCTTCTGTGCTGCGGCAGGACGCTTGCCGGTGATGACGACGGTGATCATTTTGGCGGTCTTGGTGATCGCCGGTGCCGGTGCGGTGCGCGGTGCCGGTGCTTTGGCGTAGGCCGAAGCGCAGGAGAGGGCGACTGCTACGATGAAGATGGCTTCCATGTTTTTGAGGATGTTCATTTTTCGTGTCCTTTCGTTTAGTTGATGGACACAGTATGAAGATCTCCGCGATATAACTCCAATCATATGATTTGATGCACCCTATTCACCGTTCGAATATCGAAACATTTCTACAATGCAATTGCGTGATGTGGATTATTCGATTTGTGAATATTGCCGGGGTGGGACCGTGATCAGAGTCGCACAATCGCGTAAGCACTTTGTTGCTGGCGTGGCGGAGAAAAACTGATTCGAAGTTGTCGAATCCTGGTTGGCCCGTTCGTTGTAGCTAAAGAGGGACGTCCTCTTTACCATACACATAAGGAAATCGACCATGTCCACCAATACAGTTGAACTGCACCGGGTGCTCAAATCCAGCGCCTACCGCGTATACCGCGCTTTCGTTACGCCAGCTGCCTTTGCCAAGTGGCTCCCGCCGCATGGGTATGTCGGCAACGTCCATGAGATGGACGACCGCGTTGGCGGGTCTTACAAAATGTCGTTCACCAATCTCTCGACCGGGCATAGCGAAGCATTCGGCGGCGAGTACCTGGAACTGGACCCCGGCAAGCGGCTGCGCTACACGGCCAAGTTCGACAATCCCCATATGCCCGGCGAGATGCACACTACCGTGACCTTGCGCGAGGTGTTTTGCGGCGTCGAGGTGAAGATCAAACAGGAAGGCATCCCGTCGGCCATTCCGGCAGAAGCCTGCTACCTGGGCTGGCAGGATTCGCTCGAGCTGCTGGCGCTGCTGGTCGAAGCCGAGATCAAGGACTAGCGCGAAGGCTGATTCACGAGCTCTGGGAGGCTTCCGCCGCCACCAGCGCCGCGTGCCACTCGGCGTACGGTGTATTGGCGACCATGCGGCGGTTGAAGTCTGGTGCGCCGTCCGTCCACCACACGGGTCCACGCTCGCCCAGTCCATGCTTGGCCGCGTCGACTGCCGCGCGGGCGCGGCGCTCGGCGTCTTTGTCGTCAGCCTTCTTGGCAGCGCCCACCTGCCGGCGCGCGTTCATGAGCTGATCGACCAGGCGCTGTCGTTCGTCCGGCGCAAGCGCGGGATTACTGGTGCGCCAGAGGCGGCCCGAGACGACGAAGTAGCGTCCGTCCGGCGTGCTAGGATAGGGTTGGGAGACTGGCATGGTTCGACTATACCGAAAGGGCAGTCAAGCGAGCGGACGCCTGCCGCGGAGGCCGCCAGTGAAGCGTCGATCGGCTTACTTCGCCAACAGCGCTTCGATATCCTTGACGATCGCTTCCGGCTTGGTGAACGGCGCATAGCGCTTGACCACGGCGCCGTGCTGGTCCACCAGGAACTTGGTGAAGTTCCACTTGATCCGGCTGGTGCCCAGCACGCCGGGAGCGGCCCGCTTGAGATGGTCGAACAGCGGCGCGGCGGCGCTGCCATTGACATCGATCTTGGCGAACAGGGGAAACGTCACGCCGAAATTGCGCTCGCAGAAGTCGCCGATATCGGCCGCCGTGCCAGGCTCCTGCGCGCCGAACTGATTGCAGGGAAAGCCCAGCACCGTCACGCCGCGCGCGCGAAACTGCTGGTACAGCGCTTCGAGCCCCTTGTACTGGGGCGTGAAGCCGCACTGGCTGGCCGTGTTCACGATCAGCAGCACCTGGCCCTGGTAGCGCGCCAGGTCGGTCGGGATGCCGGCGATATCGCTGGGCTTAAAGTCGTAGACATTCATGGCCCGATTATTACACACGCCACACTTACATACGCCACACGCCACACCCCACACGCCACACGCCACACCCGGCGGGATGATCCGCTACACGATGCCCAGGTGCTCGGTGCCGGCGGACAGGTCGCGGTTCTTCGATGCCTTGCCGTTCAACTTGATGGCCAGGCGCAGGTCGTTGACCGAGTCGGCGTTGCGCAGCGCGTCTTCATAACTGATCTTGTCGTCTTCGTGCAGGTCGAACAGCGCCTGGTCGAACGTTTGCATGCCCAGTTCGCGCGACTTCTTCATGATCTCCTTGATCTCATGCACCTGGCCCTTGAAGATCAGGTCCGAGATCAGCGGCGAATTGAGCATGATTTCGATTGCCACGCAGCGGCCCTTGGTGTCCTTGAGCGGAATCAGGCGTTGCGAGATCAGTCCTTTCAGGTTCAGCGACAGGTCCATCAGCAGCTGCTGGCGGCGCTCTTCGGGGAAGAAGTTGATGATGCGGTCCAGCGCCTGGTTGGCGCTGTTGGCGTGCAGCGTGGCCAGGCACAGGTGGCCAGTTTCGGCGAACGCGATGGCGTGCTCCATGGTCTCGCGGTCGCGGATCTCGCCGATCTGGATCACGTCCGGCGCCTGGCGCAGCGAATTTTTCAGCGCGATCTCGAACGTCTCGGTGTCCACGCCCACTTCGCGCTGCGTGATCACGCAGTTGCGGTGCGGGTGCACGTACTCCACCGGGTCTTCGATGGTGATGATGTGGCCGTAGCTGTTCTCGTTGCGGTAGCCGACCATGGCCGCCAAGGTGGTCGACTTGCCCGAGCCGGTGGCGCCGACCATGATCACCAGCCCGCGCTTGGTCATCACGATATCCTTGAGCACCTCGGGCAGGCGCAGGTCTTCCAGTTTGGGGATGGTGGTGGTGATGGTGCGCAGGACCATCCCCACGCAGCTCATTTGCACAAACGCCGAGACGCGAAAGCGGCCCAGGTCGCCCGGGCTGATGGCGAAGTTGGCTTCCTTGGACAGTTCGAACCCGGCGGTCTGCTTGTCGTTCATGATGGCGCGCGCCAGATCGGCCGTGTGGGCGGGCGTTAAGGCCTGGCTCGACACGGGCGTCATCTTGCCGTCGATCTTGATCGCGGGCGGAAAGCCGGCCGTGATGAACAGGTCCGAGCCGCCCTTGCTGGTCATCAGACACAGCAGGTCGAACATGAATTTTGAAGCCTGGTCGCGTTCCATGGTCAGCCTGGGAAGTTATCGGGGGTCTTGGCGGCGGAGCGCGCCGCCGCGTTCGAGATCACGTTGCGGCGTACCAGGTCGGTCAGGTTCTGGTCCAGCGTTTGCATGCCCACGTTGCTGCCGGTCTGGATGGCCGAATACATCTGGGCGATCTTGGCTTCCCGGATCAGGTTGCGGATGGCCGGCGTGCCGATCATGATTTCGTGCGCGGCCACGCGGCCGGCGCCGTCCTTGGTTTTCAACAGCGTCTGCGACACCACCGCCTGCAGCGACTCGGACAGCATGGCGCGCACCATCTCTTTTTCGTCCGCCGGGAACACGTCGACGATACGGTCGATGGTCTTGGCGGCCGACGAGGTGTGCAGGGTGCCGAACACCAGGTGGCCCGTCTCGGCCGCCGACAGGGCCAGGCGGATGGTTTCCAGGTCGCGCAGCTCGCCCACCAGGATGCAGTCCGGGTCTTCGCGCAGCGCCGAGCGCAGCGCATTGTTGAACGACAGCGTGTGCGGCCCCACCTCGCGCTGGTTGATCAGGCACTTCTTGGAGTCGTGCACGAACTCGATCGGGTCTTCGATGGTCAGGATGTGGCCGTACTCGTTTTCATTCAGGTGATTGACCATCGCCGCCAGGGTGGTCGACTTGCCCGACCCGGTGGGGCCGGTCACCAGCACCAGCCCGCGCGGGCGCATGGCCAGTTCGCCGAAGATGCGCGGCGCGTTCAGGTCTTCCAGACTCAGGATCTTCGACGGGATGGTGCGCAGCACGGCGGCCGCGCCACGCTCCTGATTGAAGGCGTTGACGCGAAACCGTGCCAGGCCGGGAATGGCGAACGAGAAGTCGCATTCGAGCACTTCCTCGTACTGCTTGCGCTGGCCGTCATTCATGATGTCATAGATCATGCCGTGCACATCCTTGTGCTCCAGCGGCGGCAGGTTGATGCGGCGCACGTCGCCGTGCACGCGTATCATCGGCGGCAGGCCCGAGGACAGGTGGAGGTCAGAGGCCTTGTTCTTGACCGAGAATGCAAGTAATTCTGAAATGTCCATTTATAATCCCTGTGCCGTAAATTGGGCGTCCGCCGACGGTCCGCACTGTGCGTGACCGCGCTGCTTTAATTGCCCTAAGAAAATGATTATGTCCACAATCGCCCACAAACTGCAAGAAGTCGATGCGATTGTTGTTGCGTCCGCCGCTGCGGCTGGTCGCGCGCGCAGCGATGTGTTGTTACTTGCCGTCTCCAAGACCTTTCCCGCGCAGGCCGTGCAAGACGCCATCGCCGCCGGCCAGCGGGCGTTCGGTGAAAACTACCTGCAGGAAGCGCTCGACAAGATCGCCGTCGTGGCCGCGGCCTTGCCCGATACGCCCGTCGAGTGGCATTTTATCGGTCCCATCCAGAGCAACAAGACGCGGCCCATCGCCACCGCGTTCGACTGGGTGCACACGGTCGAGCGTCTGAAGATTTCCCAGCGCCTGTCGGAGCAGCGGCCGCCCGAGCGCGGTCCGCTGAATATTTGTTTGCAAGTGAACATCAGCGGCGAGGCCAGCAAGAGCGGCGCGGCGCCGGAAGAGGTGGCGGAACTGGCGCAGCAAGTGGCGCAGCTGCCCAATCTGCGCCTGCGCGGGCTGATGGCGATCCCCGAGCCGGAAACCGACGTGGCCAGGCAGCGCGCCGCGTTTGCGCGGCTGCGCGTGCTGTTCGAGCAGCTGTGCGCCGACGGGCTGGCGCTCGACACGCTGTCGATGGGCATGTCGGCCGACATGGCCGCAGCGATTGCCGAAGGCGCCACCATCGTGCGCGTGGGCAGCGCCATCTTCGGATCACGTACTTATCCATCCCCCTGAACTGAGAGAGAATTTGATGAAGATTGCATTTATCGGCGGCGGCAACATGGCCTCGGCGCTGATCGCCGGCCTGGCCGGCCAATTGACAGCCGGCGCCAACATCCACGTGGTCGATCCGAACGCCGACGCGCTGGCCAAACTGGCGACGCAATTTGGCGTGAGCACGGCCGGCGCCATCGACGGCGCCGTGGGCGCGTGCGACGTCATCGTGCTGTCGGTCAAGCCGCAGCAGATGCGCGACGTGGCGGCGGCATTGCTGCCGCAGGTCAGCGGCCAGCTGATCATTTCGATTGCGGCCGGTATCCGCGGCGCCGATCTGGCGCGCTGGCTGGGCGGCTACCGGGCGATTGTGCGCTGCATGCCGAATACCCCGGCGCTGATCGCCATGGGCATCACCGGGCTGGTGGCGATGGACGGCGTCAGCGCGGCGCAGAAGGACAGCGCCGACGATATCCTCAAAGCGGTCGGGCGCACCGTGTGGCTGGACGACGAGGCCCAGATCGATCCGGTGACGGCGGTGTCCGGCAGCGGTCCGGCCTACGTGTTTTATTTCATCGAAGCGATGCAGCAAGCCGCGCAGGAACTGGGCTTGTCGCAAGAGCAGGGCCGGCAGCTGGCGCTGGCCACCTTTACGGGCGCGGCGCAACTGGCGGCGCAGTCCAGCGATCCGGTGCCGCTGCTGCGCGAGCGCGTGACGTCCAAGGGCGGCACGACCTATGCGGCGCTGACCAGCATGGAGCAGAGCGGGGTGAAGGAAGCCATCGTCAAGGCGATCAAGGCAGCGGCCGCGCGCGGGCGCGAGCTGGGCGACGAACTGGGTGCGCAGTAAGGTGGGAAAACACTTCGGGGCCGGGCGCTG
>CALRYE020000059.1:0-33109 GCA_943372275.1 Janthinobacterium lividum | reverse complement strand
GCGCATGCGGGAACCCATGCTGAGCCGGCTTCCATAGTGCTGCATGCTCAGCATGGGTCCCCGCTTTCGCGGGGATGACGGAGCAAATGGCAGTGGTTTTGAAATAAATGCGTGTTCTGCGACACCCTCCTTCGCGAGGACAACGGCTCTTGGGTTTGCGGCTTACGCTTCACGCCTATCCCTCACCCCTACGCCCCCTCTACCCGTAGCCCTACGCTGCACGCGTAAAGCTCACTCGCCTTTCAGGTCCGCATTTCCAATAAAAAAGCAGCGCCGGCATTCACATGCGGGCGCTGCTTTTTACTTTTCAGTTCGAGAACAATGTGCCGCCCGTGCGGGTCGGCGTGTCTCCACTTAATCGAGCTTCCAGGAGTAATCGACCTTGGTCCAGGTCTGCGCCGGAGCGCCGTCCTTGGTACCCGGCTTGAACTTGCAGGCGCTGATCGACTTGATCGCCGCCTTGTCCAGGTTCTTGAAGCCGCTGGTCTTTTCCAGCTTGGAGTCCGCTACGCTGCCGTCCGCATTGACCAGGAACGACATCGACACGGTGCCCTGTTCCTCGTTCATCAGCGACGCCTTCGGATAGTCGGCCCGGCATTTGGCGGCATCGAAAACCGCCGACACTTCCGCGCCGAACGCCGCGCCGGTGACGCTTGCCAGCACCACGCCTGCTACCAGGCTGACGATGCGCCGATACTCTGTAGACCGATTATGTGTAGACATACCATTCTTCCCAAAATGTGATTCGCGCTATGCGATCAAAGTGCCCAGACGTACTGCACTTTTGTCCAGGTCTGTGCGGCGTTGCCATCTTTCGAACCCGGCTTGAACTTGCAGCCAGTGATCGCCTTGACGGCAGCGTTGTCGAGGTTCTTGAAACCGCTGGTCTTTTCCACTTTGGATTCGACGACACGGCCTTCGGCGGATACCAGGAACGCCATGTTGACGGCGCCTTCTTCCTCATTCATCAACGAGGCTTTTGGGTATTCGGCGCGGCATGCTTTCGCATCGAATTGGGCTGGTACTTCTGCTGCGATTACGTTGTTGCCAGCCGCTGCCATTACCAGTGCGACGATCACGCGGTTAATGTTTTTGTTCATTGAGTTTCCTTGGTTGAGTTAATAAAGCCTGGATTGAAAAACAAAAGTAAAGCTCGGATCAAACGGTACTGCTTAGAATTCTTCCCACTCGTCGGCGTTGCCTGCCGCAGCGACGACCTTCTTCGGCTTGCTGGCCGCGGCTGCCGGCGCTGGCGCCGCTGCCGACGCACTCGCTTTAGGAGCGGCCGGGCGCTTCAGGGCCGGACGGGCTGCCGGCTTGCGCACTGCCACCTGGGTGGCCGCCGTCGCCGCCGGCGCTTCCGACATGGCCGGGGCGCTGACCACGTGCACCGCTTCGCCTTCGACCAGCTTGAAGATGCTGACCACGTGGGCCAGTTCGCTGGCCTGGTCCTGCAGCGACTGGGCTGCGGCCGCCGCTTCTTCGACCAGTGCGGCGTTCTGCTGGGTCATGCTGTCCATCTCGATGATCGACAGGTTGACCTGTTCGATACCGGCGCTCTGCTCCTGGCTGGCGTTGGCGATCTCGCTCATGATGTCGGTGACGCGCTTGACGCTGGCCACCACCTCGTCCATGGTCACGCCGGCCTGGCCGACCAGCTTGCTGCCGCGTTCGACCTTCTCGACCGAGTCGCCGATCAGGGTCTTGATTTCTTTCGCTGCCGCAGCGCTGCGCTGAGCCAGGTTGCGCACTTCGGAGGCGACGACCGCAAAGCCGCGGCCCTGTTCGCCGGCCCGGGCCGCTTCAACGGCGGCGTTCAGCGCCAGAATGTTGGTCTGGAAGGCGATGCCATCGATCACGCCGATGATGTCGACAATCTTGTTGGCCGAGGCGTTGATCGAGCCCATCGTGTCGACCACTTGCGAGACCACGTCGCCACCCTTGCGGGCCACGTCGGAGGCGGTCGCGGCGAGCTGGTTGGCTTCACGGGCATTGTCGGCGTTCTGTTTCACGGTCGAGGTCAGTTCTTCCATCGCCGAGGCGGTCTTTTCCAGCGAGCTGGCCTGCATTTCGGTACGGGACGACAGATCGATGTTACCGGCTGCAATTTCACGGGACGCGGTGCCGATGGTTTCGGTGCCGACCCGGACCTGGCCGACGATACCGACCAGGCTGTTGCGCATTTCATTCATTTCCGACAGCAGGCTGCCACGCAGGGAACCGGCCGTATCGATGTTGATGGACAGGTCGCCGTGAGCGATGCTGCTGGCGATGCGGGCCGTGTAGTCAGGCTCGCCGCCGAGCTGCTTGAGCAGACCGCGGGTAATCGTGATCGCGGCAAACACGCCCAGGATGATGGCCACGCCGCCCAGGATCAGCATGGTATTGCGGGCGGTGCTGTAGGCGCTTTCGGCGTCCTTCATCGACTGGGTGTTGACCTTGTCTTCCAGGGCGCCCAGCTGGTCGAGCGACTCCATCCATCTTTTCTGGATCGGGCGGATTTCCTTGATCATCACGCGGGTAGCGTCTTCCGCCTTGTTCGACAACCACAGCTCGGACGCCTTGGCGATGGCCGGCAAGGCCGCCGCTTCGTGTTCCTGAATCTTGGCCAGCAGCGCTTTTTCTTCCTGCGAGCCTTCGGTGGCGAATTTGTCGGCCAGTTTCTTTTCGGCTTCGTCGTACTTGGCGGCCTGAACCTTGATGCGGTTCATGTCCTGCTCCATGTCGGCCGGATCGGTCATCAGGGTCAGCACGCGCAGCCCGGCGACGCGTTCGGTCACGTTGTTGCGCATCTCGATCACCAGACGCGTCACCACATTGTTGACGCTGACCACGCGGTCGAGCCGGTCCTGGATCTGCCCCATGCGCAGGATGCCCACTGCCGTCACGGCCACCAGGAACACCAGAACCAGCGTGAATCCCATGCCTAACCGGGTGCCGACCTTCATGTTGGATAAATTCATTTGGTATCTTCGTCTATGAAACTATGGATTGGATTTCGCCCGGATTTGCGACTGGCGCCGTGCGACGCGGTGTTGCCAACGTGTTCCCGACATGTTGCCCGTGAGAATTAGTTAGTTTTCACAGGATAATTCAATTCGGTGACTGCGCATGCAAAAAACATTGATGCTGGAACAGGTTGTTACGCTACAACAACAACTTTGATGGGGGTCACACGATGGAACTGGAGCTGATGGATGAATTATAGAGGCGACATTTGCCGCATGGCAAGCTTTAATGCACGCAAAAAACCGTGAAAACGATTTCTTGGTGGAAATAAAGTGGAATAAGAACGACAAGACAAGTGAGAGGCTTCACTTGTTTTTTATGTAACGGCCGGCGGCAGACGCCGGCGCGAGGGAGGTAACTTACCCGTAAATCAAGCTGCCTGGCGCATGCGCGCGGCAGCCTCCAGCAGCAATTCGGGGTTGGCGGTGGCCAGTTTCTTCGGGTCCGACATGATCTGCCGGAAGTTGCGCGCACCGGGCAATCCCGCCATGAGGCCGAGCATGTGGCGCGTGATGCTGTTGAGCTTCAAACCGCGCGCGCCGTGCTCGGCCAGCTGGGCGGCGATGTAGGGAATCATGGCCGCCAGGACTTCCTCGCGCGACTTGACGTCGGTGTTGTCACCGTAGAAACGTGCATCGTAGCCAGCCATGGCGTACGGATTGTGGTACGCCTCGCGCCCCAGCATCACGCCGTCGACGTGTTCCAGATGCAGCGCCACCTCGTCGGACGTCTTGATGCCGCCGTTGATGATGATCTCCAGACCGGGAAATTCGCGCTTGAGCTGGTAAGCCACGTCGTACTTTAGCGGTGGAATTTCGCGGTTTTCCTTGGGCGACAAGCCTTTCAGGATGGCGTTGCGGGCGTGCACGATAAAAGTGGTGCAGCCGGCGGCGGCGACGGTGCCCACGAAGTCGCGCACGAAGCCGTAGTCCTCGTTCTTGTCGATGCCGATGCGGTGCTTGACCGTCACGTCGATGGTGACGGCGTCGCGCATGGCCTTGACGCAGTCGGCCACCAGCTGGGGCTCGGCCATCAGGCAGGCGCCGAAAGCGCCCTTCTGTACCCGCTCGGACGGGCAGCCACAGTTCAGGTTGATTTCATCATAGCCCCATTGCTGGCCCAGCTTGGCGCTGGTGGCCAGATCGGCCGGGTCGCTGCCGCCCAGCTGCAGGGCCACCGGATGCTCTTCGTCGTTGAAGCGCAGGTGGCGCTCGACGTCGCCGTAGACCAGCGCGCCGGTGGTGACCATCTCCGTGTACAGCCAGGTGTGGCGGGTGATCTGGCGGTGGAACACGCGGCAGTGGCGGTCGGTCCAGTCCATCATCGGGGCGACCGACACGCGGCGCCCGCGCACAGGCACCTGTTCGGCGGCGGCGGACGGGGAATCGGAAGGGGGGGCGACGAGGTTCATGGTGGCGGCAATGCGGGGGCAGGCGGTTTGGACAGCCGGCTATGATAGCGCAGTTGGCTGGCGGGCGCAGGATGAGTTGGCTGGCTGGCTGGCTGATTGGTTGTTGACGACTTCGCGCGCAGGCAAGCTCATGTACGAATGGCAGATCTGACCCCGTCCCGCGAGTTTCCCGTCTCTGGCGAATGTCTCTCTGAAGATTCCGAGGTTCAACTATCGAAAGATGTTCCAATCGACGTCTGTCTCAGGCAGAAAACGATCATCTTCTTCCACGCCGGTTTCCAATCTGATCCAACGCTGAAGGTTTTCGCCTTTAAGCCAATACGGCACGCCCGTAAAGTCGAAATTAGGCGTATCGCACGGAAGCAGACTGGGGGTCAAGTCTGGCAAACGGACACAAGCTCAGCGGTGGCACCGATTTTTTTTGCTAACTGCGCGAGCACAGACTGGGGGTCAGACTGGGCAGACTGGGGGTCAAGTCTGGCAAACGGACACAAGCTCAGCGGTGGCACCGATTTTTTTTGCTAACTGCGCGTGGACCTGGGTCAGTTCCGGCATTCGTCCATAGGCTCGCTTCGCATTACACCGCGTGCCGCAGCTTCGCTAGCGAACTGTTGAACGAATGCCGGACTTGACCTTGGCCATCCGGGAACTGCGCGCTGCAACGGCGGAAACAAGAAGCAAGCTCATGCACGAATGCCGGAACTGACCCCGGTCATCGCTGACCCCGGTCATCGCCGGTTATCCACGCCGAACTATAAAGCTTTTAGGTAAGGCATCTTCCATCCAGTTCATCATGGGCGCGACCGACACGCGGCGGCGGCTCGCAGGTACCTACTCGGCGGCGGATAGGCGCCAAATTGCAGCGAATCTATCCCGCACACCCGCCCCCCAGCGCCGTGCCGGGCGAATCCGCAGCCACTGTTTCGCTCGATGTCGAGTTTGATATTCTGCGCGGGAAACCGCCCTATGCCTTGCGCCGGCTGTAACGGTTAATCCGATACTGCGTGTCGCTGCCCACGCCGCGCAACTCGAAGACGATGATGTCGGTACCGTCGTCGCGCAACAAGGTCCAGATGCGCTGCGCCGACAGGGTGCACACTTGCCCGATCGGACAGGTGGCCACCTTGTCGCCGGCGGCCGTGAGGTACGTGCGCATTGCAAGCCGGCCATTTTCGATCGACCAGCTTGCCGGGCTCGACAGCGTCACACTACCGTCCAGTCGTTCGTTGTCTTCGGTCAACCGGCGATTGGCCAACACGTTGATATACAAATTGTTGTTGTATAGCTCCGTTCCAAACACCTGCGAGCGCCACGCCGCCATAGCCGAGGTTTCAGTAAAAGCTGCTCCGGCTTGCGCCTGGTGAACCATCAACGGCGTCGTCACACGATACGCAGCGGCAGTGCCCTCACCGGCATACCAGCTCTCCAGCCCATTGGCCAGGGTGCTGAAACGACCTAACGTTTGCTGCACGCCATCGCTGTAAGTGAGCACCAGCTTGCTATCCACGATTTTCCACTGAATGGTCAAAGCCGGTAGTTCGGCGGTCCTGGCGCTGCCGTCTGCATTGAACGTCACGGCAATCTGGCGAAAGCCGGTACTGGTGACGGTCCGCAAATCGGGCACGCCGTGCAACGTCGTTCCGGCCAGATCGCCAGCGGTGGGCGCCACCACCCGGGCGCGGTCCATGCCAGTCCACGCGAACGCTTCGCGGTTACCGGGACCGAACGGGACATTGAAAGGATTGCCTGGTTCCCGGTAATAGCCAGTGTCGGTAAAAGCGGCTGCCGTGGCGGTGGCCCCTTTTACGAAGTGGCGCAGGATGTACCCCGTCGTGACGCCCGTGTCGCCACTTCCGCGGTAATCATTTTCGATGCGTGGGGTGGCCAGCGTAATGCGGATGGCGCCGCCGTCATTGATCCACGTGGCAGGATAGGTCCCTTCGAAATCGGACACGGTGGCGCTGCCATCGGCGCGCAAGGCAACGTCGCGTCCGCCGTCGACACAACAGGTCACGCCGGGCGCGTAGCTCATCACGAATGGAGCCGTCCTGACGTTGACGGGTATCGCCACTGCCGAATCGTTAGCCAGCCGGGTCGCGGCATCGCTGATGCGATCCTGATCGGCCATGACGGCGCTACGCACCAGCACTTGCCACGCCCCTGGCGCGGTCAACGCAGTGGTGTCGGGCACGCCGGCGGGCAAGATCAGCGCGGGCTGCCCGTCCGCCGGGCTGGCAATGAGTTTTATGACCGCGGCGAGCTGAAACAGTTCGTAGGCATGAATCTTCGGCGCGGCGGCATCGATGACTGCCTGCGTCGCTGGCACGGCGCCGCCGTTCTGGCGCAGCAGCGTGGCGTACCAGGCAGTGCTGACCACGGACACGTTGACGCTGACCTCGCCCGACGCTGTGGCCATCGCCTGCGCCGTCGCGGTGTCGCCCACCAGGTTGATCAGCTTGACATGCGACTTGGCGCCCACGCCCTGCGCCGTGACCGTGACCATGTCGGTCGCGGACGCACTGGTGAGCGGCAGGCGGAAGCTGCCCGCCGCGTCGGCAGTCCCGCTGAAGGTTTTGCTGCCGACCGTGGCGACGATGGTGGCATTGGCCAGCGCTGCATCGCTGGCCTTACCGCTCAGCGTCAGCTGGATCGCGGGTGCGGGCGCGAGCGCGGTCGGCAGTGGCGGAACCGGTGCGGGGTTGGCCGGCACCGGTGCGGGAGCCGCTGGCGCCGGGGCCTCGCCACCGCCACCGCCGCCGCAGCCGGCAATCAGGGAGAGCATGGTGATCAAGCCGGAAATTTTGAGCCGCGATGGATGCATGGGGTGCCTGTAAAAATGTACGTGAGCGATGGCAGTGCCAAAGGATGATCGCTATGTTACGTACAATTTTGACAAATTAGGCGTTGTTTTAATCGTGCAATTAATATAACTGCGTTGACTGCAACGCCGGTGCGGTGCCGGCGGAGGGCAGTGCGAGGTCCGGGGTATGGGCATGGGCGCGACGACTGAGACGCAGTCCTTCCCAAAACTATTTTAAATTATTTCCGTACGGCATTTAATGATCTTAATCAAACCGTCGTCTTGTACTTGGGAGAGCGCGTCAGGCGGCCCCAACAGGCCCCACCAACGCGGCTCGGAAGTCCCCACCCAACACCAGGAGTTTTGATCATGCTGAGCCTTCACACCAACAACGCCGCCCTGTCGGCACAAAATTCGATCAACCGCACTCAAGGCTCGCTGTCGACGTCGATGACGCGCCTGTCGACCGGTTATCGCATCAATTCGGCCATGGACGACGCCGCCGGCCTGCAGATCGCCACCCGTCTGAAAGCCCAGACCAGCGGTATGGCCGTTGCCATGCGCAACACCCAGAACTCGACCTCGATGCTGCAAACGGCCGAAGGCGCGCTCGACGAAGTATCCAACATGATCGTCCGTATGAAGGATCTGGCCACGCAAGCCGCCGATGCTTCCTCGACCACGGCCGACAAGACCGCCATGCAGTCAGAATACGATGCCCTGGGTACCGAGCTGAACAACGTATTGAACAACACCAAATTCGGCGGCGCCGCGTTGCTCGTGGGCGGCACCATCGCCTCGGCCATGACGTTCCAGATCGGTTCGAGCACCACCGAAAAAATGGACGTCGACCTGTCCGCCCAAATGACCACGCTGACCACCGACGTGGGCCTGGCCACCGCCAACTACGCCGCACCGAACACCGTGGGCACCGAACTGACCGCCGGAGCCAATGCCACCATCGACAAGCTCAGCACCGCGCTGGCCTCGATCGGCACCGTGCGCTCGGCACTGGGCGCGTCGGCCAACCGCCTCGAACACGTCTACAACAACTTGTCGAACATCAGCACCAACAGCAAGGCCGCTACCGGCCGCATCATGGACGTCGACTTCGCCAGCGAAAGCTCGAAAATGACGACCAACCAGATGCTGCTGCAGGCCGGCACCGCCATGCTCAAGCAGAGCAACAGCATGTCGTCGATGGTCATGTCGCTGCTGCAGTAATCGTCGCATTGAAGTAAGCGGCCGTGGCGGCTCCCGCCCCGGCCCCCCAGCCATACAGGCAGGTTTGAGCCAGATCAACCCCGTATCAACATTGCCCAAAAGCATTTAATCAGCTGGCCGTCCCGGCCGTCTTGTACTGTGGAGAGCGCGACACAATCGCCGCTTGGAAGTTCCCACCCCACACACAAGGAGTTCCATCATGCTGAGCCTGCACACCAACAACGCCGCCCTGTCCGCCCAAAATTCGATCAACCGCACCCAGACTTCGCTGTCGACGTCGATGACGCGCCTGTCGACCGGCTACCGCATCAATTCGGCCATGGACGACGCCGCCGGCCTGCAGATCGCCACCCGCCTGAAAGCCCAGACCAGCGGCATGGCCGTGGCCATGCGCAACACCCAGAACTCGACCTCGATGCTGGCCACCGCCGAAGGCGCCCTGGACGAAGTGACCAACATGATCGTGCGCATGAAGGACCTGGCCACCCAGGCCGCCGATGCCTCCTCGACCGTGGCCGACAAGACCGCCATGCAGTCGGAGTTCGACGCCCTCGGCACCGAGCTGAACAACGTGCTCAACAACACCACCTTCGGCGGCGCCAAGCTGCTCGTCGGCGGCACCATCGCCAGCGCCATGACGTTCCAGATCGGCGCCAGCACCAGCGAGCAGATGACGGTCGACCTGAGCACCCCCATGGGCACCCTGGTCACAGACGTCACCGCCACCAGCGTGAACTTCACCACGCCCAACACGGCCGGCACCGAACTGACCGCCGCCGGCACCGCCTCGACCACCATCGACAAGCTCAGCACCGCGCTGGCCTCGATCGGCACCGTGCGCTCGGCCCTGGGCGCCTCGGCCAACCGCCTGGAGCACGTGTATAACAACCTGTCCAACATCAGCATCAACGGCAAGGCCGCCACCGGCCGCATCATGGATGTCGACTTCGCCAGCGAAAGCTCGAAGATGACCACCAGCCAGATGTTGCTGCAAGCCGGCACCGCCATGCTCAAGCAGAGCAACAGCATGTCGTCGATGGTCATGTCGCTGCTGCAGTAAGCCACCCGCGCGCGCGGCCGGCCGATGCCGGCTGGCCGCCGCCCGCTCCCGATTCGGTTACCGCTTTAGTTCCCCCGTTTTTATTCCACTGCAAATTCACGGCGCCGCACCGCTATGGCTTCCACGTCTTCCTCACCGCTGATCGCGCCGCTGGCGCCCGTGTCGCTGCTGCCCCCCGCCGCCGTGGCGACCAGCGCGCCCGGTCCGGCAGCGCCCTATCCCGGCGCCGTGCCCGATCCGGCCGCGGCGACGCCGGCCACGCCGCCCGCGCGCCTGGGCGACACGGCAGCGATGCGCACCGACCAGGTGTTCATGGCGCGCCAGCTGGCCTGGCCCGCCTTCGACGGCGCCGCGCTGGCCGGCGCCTGGCGCGCCATGGTGCGCACCTATGGCGAGCAGCTGGCCGAACTGCACCAGCACAACCGCGGCCAGCACGTGCCCGCTGCGCTGCTGCTGGCCGCGCGCCAGGGCGCTGCCGGCGCCCAGGCGGCCCTGTCCTGTCAGCATCCGTCGTGGCGCTTCGTGCTGCCCGGCCCCGGCGGCCAGCAGCTGGCGCTGCGGGTGCTGGCCGGCAGCGCCGACCCGCCGCCCGGCCGCCGCCGCCGCGCCAAGGCGGCGCTGCGGCTGGAACTGATACTGGCCGACGGCAGCCACGCCACGGTGCACCTCGAACTGACCGACCGGGTGCTGCTGGAAATGGCGGCCGAGCATCCCTCGGCCGTGGCCCAGCTGCGCCTGGCCCTGCCGGAGGTGCAGCACGCCATCGAACACGCCGGCCTGACGCTGGGCCGCGCCAGCGCCCGCCAGGGTCTGACCCCGGGCCCGGTCCTGTCCGACTACACCGAGCAGATCGGCGCAGCCTTGCCGGCCCCGCTGTTCCGCGCCATCGCCGACATCGCCCTGCTGCTGGCGGCCGCCCCGCTGTGCACCGTTCCCGGCGGCGCCGCGGCCTGCCGGGTCATTATCAACGCGACAAGCAATACCATCGGGTCCTAATTTATTTCCACATGGCACTTAATGACTTGGATCAAACTGTCGTCTTGTACTTGGGAGAGCGCAAGGCCGACCGGGACACAGTCCCTCCTGAGCAGCTCGGAAGTCCCCACCCTATACCAGGAGTTTGATCATGCTGAGCCTTCACACCAACAACGCCGCCCTGTCGGCACAAAATTCGATCAACCGCACCCAAGGCTCGCTGTCGACTTCGATGACGCGCCTGTCGACCGGCTACCGCATCAATTCGGCCATGGACGACGCCGCCGGCCTGCAGATCGCCACCCGTCTGAAAGCCCAGACCAGCGGCATGGCCGTTGCCATGCGCAATACCCAGAACTCGACCTCGATGCTGCAAACCGCCGAAGGCGCGCTCGACGAAGTGTCGAACATGATCGTGCGCATGAAGGACCTGGCCACGCAAGCGGCCGATGCCTCCTCGACCGACGCCGACAAGACCGCCATGCAGTCGGAGTATGACGCGCTGGGCTCCGAGCTGAACAACGTACTGAACAACACCTCGTTCGGCGGCGCCAAGCTGATCGTGGGCGGCACCATCGCTGCGTCGATGACGTTCCAGATCGGCTCGAGCACCACCGAGGCCATGACGGTCGACCTGTCCACCCAGATGGGCACCCTGGTCACCGACGTGACCGCCACCACGGCCAATTACACCACGCCCAACTCGGTCGGCACCGAACTGACCGCCGCCGGCTCCGCCTCGACCACCATCGACAAGCTCAGCACCGCGCTGGCGTCGATCGGCAGCGTGCGCTCGGCCCTGGGCGCCTCGGCCAACCGCCTGGAACACGTCTACAACAACCTGTCGAACATCAGCACCAACAGCAAGGCCGCTACCGGCCGCATCATGGACGTCGACTTCGCCAGCGAAAGCTCGAAGATGACCACCAGCCAGATGCTGCTGCAAGCCGGCACCGCCATGCTCAAGCAAAGCAACAGCATGTCGTCGATGGTCATGTCGCTGCTGCAGTAATCGCCGCTGCAATCATCTGTTCAAGGCGCTGGCCCCATCGGGCCACCGTCAAAAAAGCCAGCCCCATATCGGCTGGCTTTTTTGCGTTCACCGCTAGCGGGCACCACTTATGCGAGCGCATTTTCAGATTTTTCGATTTATTTCTATGTGGCACTTAATGACCCGGCGCAAACGGTCGTCTTGTCATGGTATGAGCGCGACGGACACGCAGTCGCGGTAACCACCGACCACCAGGAGTTTGACCATGCTGAGCCTTCACACCAACAACGCCGCCCTGTCCGCCCAAAACTCGATCAACCGCACCCAGGGTTCGCTGTCGACCTCGATGACCCGCCTGTCGACGGGCTTTCGCATCAACTCGGCCATGGACGACGCCGCCGGCCTGCAGATCGCCACCCGCCTGAAGGCCCAGACCAGCGGCATGGCTGTAGCCATGCGCAACACCCAGAACTCGACCTCGATGCTGCAGACCGCCGAAGGCGCGCTGGATGAAGTGTCGAACATGATCGTGCGCATGAAGGACCTGGCCACGCAAGCGGCCGATGCCTCCTCCACCGCTGCCGACAAGACCGCCATGCAGTCGGAATACGATGCCCTGGGTACTGAACTGAACAACGTGCTGAACAATACCTCGTTCGGCGGCGCCAAGCTGCTGGTCGGCGGCACCATCGCCTCGTCGATGACGTTCCAGATCGGCTCGAGCACCACCGAGCAAATGACGGTCGACCTGTCCACCTCGATGGGCACCCTGGTCACCGACGTGACCGCCACCACCGTCAACTACGCCGCGCCGAACACCGTCGGCGCCGAACTGACCGGCGCGGCCAACGCCACCATCGACCTGCTGGGCACCGCGCTGTCGTCGATCGGCACCATCCGCTCGGCACTGGGCGCCTCGGCCAACCGCCTGGAACACGTGTACAACAACCTGTCGAACATCAGCACCAACAGCAAGGCTGCAACCGGCCGCATCATGGACGTCGACTTCGCCAGCGAAAGCTCGAAGATGACCACCAGCCAGATGCTGCTGCAAGCCGGCACCGCCATGCTCAAGCAGAGCAACAGCATGTCGTCGATGGTCATGTCGCTGCTGCAATAAGCTGCTGCAATAATGTTGCCGCCGCGCGGCGCAGCGCGCCGGAGCAACAGCCAGCCGCAGTCGGGCTGGCTTTTTTCATGGTGGCCTGCCGCACGGGACACCCTCTGAACTAATGCCAATTATTTCATTTTATTTCCCTACGGCACTTAATAACTGAACGCAAACGGTCGTCTTGACATGGTAAGAGCGCGTTGCACACGCCGCTCGGAGCAACCCACTTAATTCCAGGAGTTTGATCATGTTGAGCCTTCACACTAACAACGCCGCCCTGTCGGCACAAAATTCGATCAACCGCACCCAAGGTTCGCTGTCGACCTCGATGACGCGCCTGTCGACCGGCTATCGTATCAATTCGGCCATGGACGACGCCGCCGGCCTGCAGATCGCCACCCGGCTGAAAGCCCAGACCAGCGGCATGGCCGTGGCCATGCGCAACACCCAGAACTCGACCTCGATGCTGCAGACCGCCGAAGGCGCGCTGGACGAAGTGTCGAACATGATCGTGCGCATGAAGGATCTGGCCACGCAAGCGGCCGACGCCTCCTCGACCGCCGCCGACAAGTCCGCCATGCAGTCGGAGTACGACGCGCTGGGCAAGGAACTGAACAACGTGATGAACAACACCACCTTCGGCGGCGCCAAGCTGCTCGTGGGCGGCACCATCGCCTCGTCGATGACGTTCCAGATCGGTTCGAGCACCACCGAGGCGATGACGGTCAACCTGGCCACCGATGTGACGGCCATGGATACCGCCATCGGCGCCACCAGCGGCACCTACACCGTGCCGGGCACCCCGGGCACCGAACTGACCGCCACCGCCAATGCCACCATCGACCTGCTCAGCACCGCGCTGTCGTCGATCGGCACCATCCGCTCGGCACTGGGCGCCTCGGCCAATCGTCTCGAACACGTGTATAACAACCTGTCGAACATCAGCACCAACAGCAAGGCCGCCACCGGCCGCATCATGGACGTCGACTTCGCCAGCGAAAGCTCGAAGATGACGACCAGCCAGATGCTGCTGCAAGCCGGTACCGCCATGCTCAAACAAAGCAACAGCATGTCGTCGATGGTCATGTCGCTGCTGCAATAACAAGCGCGGTACCCGACTGACCCGGTCGGGTCCTTGACCGAGCCAGCCCGCGCAGTCCGGCTGGCTCTTTTTGTAGCGCTGTCAGTGCAGTTTTTGTGTCGTTTTTAGTTTCTTTTATTCACCGAACCCGCCGCGCGCCATGGCCACCATCTCGTCCTTACCGCTGTCCTCACCGCTGATCGCCCCGCTGGCGCCCGTGTCGCTGCAGCCGTCCGTGGCCGGTGTTGCGGCCGCGCCGATGGTGCTGCCCGTGTCCGAACCGGTGGCGCCAAGCCAGGCCCAGCCGGCCGCGGCCGCCCTGCCCGCCAACCTGAGCGAGAGCGCCGCGATGCGGCCCGACCAGGTCTTCATGGCGCGCCAGATGGCCTGGCCCGTGTGGGACGGCGCCAGCCTGGCCAGCGCCTGGCGCACCATGGTGCGCGCCTACGGCGCCCAGCTGACGGCGCTGCAGCAGCAGGGCCGGGCCCAGGCTTCGCACGGCAGTTTTCTGATGACGGGTTGGCAAGGCGGCACGCCGGGCGCGCAGGCCAACCCGGCGGTGCAGCAGAACGCCTTGTTGTGGCATCCCGAGGCGTGGCGCTTCGTGCTGCCGGGCCCGGGCGGCCAGCAAATGGCGCTGCGCCTGCTGGCCGGTCACGGCGACGCGCCGCCCAGCCGGCGCCGCCGCGCCAAGGCGGCGCTGCGGCTGGAAGTGGTGCTGGCCGACGGCAGCCATGCCACGGTTCAACTGGAAATGGTCGACGGCGTGCTGATGGAACTGGCTGCCGAGCATCCGCGCGCGGTCGCCCATCTGCGCCACGCCCTGCCGGCATTACAGCGCGCCATCGAACAGGCGGGCCTGCGCCTGACGCGCGCCAGCGTGCGTTTGGGATTGTGGCCCGCCACGCCGTTGCAGCAATATACGCCGCAGGTCAGCGCCGCCCTGCCGCCGTCGCTGTTTTCGGCGATGGCCGACGTGGCACTGCTGCTGACCGGCAGCACCGTGTCCGAACCGGCGACGTCGGTGGCGTTCAGCGAGGCGGCTGGCAGCTACCCGCCGCCAGGCATCCAGGATCATCGCGTGCGCACGCAGACGCTCACGCACGCGTTCAAGCTCCCGGTACAGCGCCAGCAGGCACAGGACCAAGCGCAAGATTAAACACCAGGCGCGAGGCCGGAAGCACGATCAAGCCACGCCGCCGGGCCCACCCGGCGTCACCCCACCGTGCCGACGATGCTCACATCGCGGTTTTCGGGAATCTCGTTATACGACAGCACATGCAGCCCCGGCGCGAACAGGCGCGCGTAACGCGCCAGCAGCGGGCGGATCTGCGGCAGCACCAGCAGCAGCGGCGCGCTGTGCTGCTGCTTCATCTGCTCGCGCGCCACCGGCATGTTCAGCTGCAGCTGCGAGAGCAGCTGCGGGTCGATCGGAAAATTGTCCAGCGCGATCTTGCCGCCCTGGCGCGCCTGGTTCAATGACCCCAGCAGCATGTTCTCCAGCTCGGCCGACAGGTTAAACGCGGGCATTTCCTTCTTCTTGCCGAATAGCGCCGTGACAATCTGGCGCCGCAGCGCGCAGCGCACCTCGGCCGCCAGCAGGATCGGGTCCTTGGTGGTTTCCGAGCTGTCGAGCAAAGTGGTGCCGATCACCACGATATCCTTGAGCGACACGTTCTCCGCCAGCAGCACGCGGAACACCCGCAGCAGCTGGGTGTGGGTCAGCGCCTTGTCCAGCGCCGAGGCCAGCTTGGGCGACAGCGCCGTGAGCCGCTCCAGAATCGCCGGCACGTCTTCGTGGCGGAACAGGTCGGGCAGGTAGTCGCGCACCACCTTCGAGCAGTGGGTGGCGATCGCGCTGGGCACCTCCACCACCTGGTAGCCCAGCCCCAGCGCGTGCGCCTTCTCGGTCGGCGCGATCCAGGTGATCGCCATGCCGTAGGCCGGCTCGATGCCGGGAATGCCGTCCAGCTGGCCGTACACGGACGGCGACGGAATCGCCATCAGGCACTCGGGCACCACTTCGCCCTCGGCCACCACCGTGCCGCTGAGCATGATCGCGTACTGGGCCGGACGCAGCGACAGGTCGTCGCGCACGCCGATCGGCGGCAGCAGCAACCCCATCGCCTCCGACAGGCTCTGGCGCACGCCCTTGATGCGCTTGGTCAGCGGCTCGCCCTGGGCCGCGTCGACCAGGCCGACCAGCTTGTAGCCCACTGCCACCGTCAGCGGCTGCACCGCCGGCAGGTGCTGCCATTCCAGTTCGGGCGCGCGCTCGTCGCGCAGCGCCGCTTCGATCGCCGCCACGCCGGCCTGGTCCGGCGCCTTGACGTTCTGCGCCAGGCGCCATCCCACATACCCCAGCACGAGGGCGAACACGCCGAACATCAGCCACGGCATGCCCGGCACCATGGCCAGCACCAGCATCATGCCGGAGGCGCTGTACAGCACCGCCGGCGAGGCCAGCAGCTGACCGCCCACCTGCTGCTCGAAGTCGCCCGAGTCGCTGATGCGGGTGACCAGAATGGCGGCCGCGGCCGACAGCAGCAGCGCCGGGATCTGCGCCACCAGGCCGTCACCGATGGTCAGCAGGGCGTACTGGCGGAACGCGTCGCCGAACGACAGGTCGTGGATCAGCGAACCGATGGCCACGCCGCCCACCATGTTGATGATCAGAATCAGGATACTGGCGACGGCGTCGCCGCGCACGAACTTGGAGGCGCCGTCCATGGCGCCGTAGAAGTCGGCTTCGGCGGCCACATCGCGCCGCCGGATCTGGGCTTTCTCCTGATTGATCAGGCCCGCGTTCAGGTCGGCGTCGATGGCCATCTGCTTACCCGGCAAGGCGTCCAGCGTAAAGCGCGCCGACACTTCCGAGATGCGCTCGGCGCCCTTGGTCACCACGGCGAAGTTAATGATCATCAAGATGATGAAGACCACGAAGCCGACCACGAAACTGCCGCCGATGACCACATTGGCGAACGCTTCGATCACTTTACCGGCCGCGTCGGTGCCTTCATGGCCGTGCAGCAGCACCACCCGGGTCGAGGCCACGTTCAGGGTCAGGCGCAGCATGGTGGTGCCGAGAATCACGCTCGGGAACACCGAGAAATCCAGCGGCCGCTTGGCCGAGACGCTGACCAGGATGACGATCAGCGCCAGCACGATGTTGAACGTGAACAGCACGTCCAGCAGCACCGGCGGCAGCGGCAGGATGATCATCGACAGGATCACCAGCAGGAACACCGGCGTGGCGAACTTATGCCGGCGCAACTCGGCCAACAGGCTATTCAGAAAGGTCATGGCAGTAAACTCATGGGTATCGTCATGGGGTGGTTCATGGTGTCGGAATTTCGCTCAGGTGAGGTGGCACGACCACCTCGTTGGGAAAGCGTGGCGGCGCGGTGCGCCGGCCAGCACGGAAAGCATTCAGCTGCAGCACATAGTTCAGCACTTGCGACACGGCCTGGTACAGCTGCGCCGGAATCTGCTGCTGCACCTGGCTGGTGTTGTAGATCGCGCGCGCCAGCGGCGGCATTTCCAGCGTCTCGATGTTGTGCTGGCGCGCGATCTGGCGGATGTACAGCGCCATTTCATCGACCCCCTTGGCCACCACGAAGGGCGCCTCGGCGCGGCTGGCTTCGTACTTCAGCGCCACCGCGTAGTGCTCCGGGTTGACGATCACCACGTCGGCCGTGGGCACGGTCTTGTTCACGCTGCGCTTGGCCATCTGCTGCTGCAGCTGGCGGATGCGCTGGCGCACTTCGGGCTTGCCTTCGCTGCTCTTGTGTTCTTCCTTCTGGTCGTGCTTGCTCATGCGCTGGTTGCGGGCGAACAGGAACGCCTGCACCGGCACGTCCAGCACGGCGAACATGACGAACACCATGCACAGCGCCATCAGGGCGTCGAGCATCATGCCGGCGCCGGCCGGCAGCGCCACGCTCAGCGGCATCTTTTGCAGGTCGACATAGGCGTTCATGCCGGCCCGGCTCACGTGCACCAGCACCCAGCCCAGCACCACCGCCTTGGCCACCGAGGTGGCCACGCCAATGGCGTGCTTGGAGGTGGCCAGGTTGCCCAGGTTCTTGGCCGGCGACAGGCGCTCCATCTTGGGCGCCATGTTCTTGGTGCTGATCACCCAGCCGCCCGGGATCAGCGACGACAGCACCACCGCGAACGGCACCCCCAAGAGCGGGATGATCATCGTGATCAGCAGCCACATGGCGTTGGTGAAGATGGTCGACATGGCGTTCTCGATGGCGCCGTCGTCGCGCAGCGGCACGAACACCAGCGCGAACAGGCCGCGGAACGATTCCAGGTACGACGGCAGCAGCATCACGAACAGCTTCAGGCTGACCAGGATGCCGATCGCGGTGGCCAGGTCGCGCGAACGCACCACCTGCCCTTCCTTGCGCGCCTTCAGCAGCTTTTGCTGTGACGCTTTTTCGGTCTTGTCGCCACCGCTTGCGTCGTCAGCCACGGGACGCCTCCATCGATTGCTGCATCTGTTGCTGGATCAGTTCGAGCACCTGGTTGCTCATCGCGATGTAGTGTTCGGGAATGAAGCGCACCACCTGGATCAGCATCATCAGGCCGAACAGCGTGGTCAGCGAAAAGCCCAGCGAAAACAGATTCAGCGACGGCGCCACCCGGTTGAGCAGGCCGAAGCCCAGCTGCACCACCAGGGTCGAAAACACGATCGGCAGCGCCAGCAAAATGGCCGCGGCGAAGATCCACGCGGCCTTTAACGCGATGGTCATCAGCAGCAGCGGCGCGTAGCCGCCACCCACCGGCCAGGCCTTGAAACTGGCCGCCAGCACGCCCGTCAGCACCAGGTGGCCGTCGATGGCGAAAAACACGATGATGCTCACCAAGGAGAGCAGGCCCGACACCACGTCGGAGGCGGTGCCGTTGACCGGGTCGTTCATCTGCGCCATCGAAAAGCCGATCTGGCTCGACACCAGGTAACCCAGCACCGACACCACCGACATGCTGAAGTGCATGGCCAGCCCCAGCACGCCGCCGATGACGGCCTGCTCCAAGGTGGCCACGCTGCCCAGGATGGAAAACGGATCGATGTCGGGGTTGCCGGGGCTAAACGGCAGCATCAGGAATGCCAGCACCAGCGCCAGCAGCACGCGCACCGGCAGCGGCACCAAAATGTCGCCCACCACGGGCGCGGCCGACAACAGCGCCAGGATGCGGCAGAACGGCCACCACAGGGCGTTCAGCAGCGGCAGCAGGTAGCCGGCCAGCTCCATCGTCTCCTAGCCGACCAGGGCGGCGGCGCGCTGGAACACGGAGACGCAATAATCCATCAGGTAGGCGGTCATCCAGTGGCCGGCCAAAATCACCGCCAGCAGCGTGACCAACAGGCGCGGCAGAAAGCTCAGCGTCTGCTCGTTGATCTGGGTGGCGGCCTGCACCAGCGCCACCAACAGGCCCGTGATCAGGCCCGGCACCACCAGCACCAGCACCATCAGCATGACGATCTGGAGCGCGCCGACCATCAGGTCGACGGCCACGTCCGGGGTCATCGGGCCGCTCCGGTGCGTGGGTCCGGCCTCTGCATGTGCATCAGTTTTCTCATTGTCCCTCCAATTGCGCGGCGCTAGAACGGCCGGATGCTGCCCACCAGGGTATTCACGGTCAGGGTCCAGCCATCGACCAGCACGAACAGCAGCAGCTTGAACGGCAGCGAGATGACCAGCGGCGAGAGCATCATCATGCCCATGGCCATCAGCACCGACGACACCACCAGGTCGATGATCAGAAACGGGATGAACAGCATGGCGCCGATCTGGAACGCCGTCTTCAGTTCGCTCAGCACGAACGCGGCCAGCTTGACGGTGAAGGCGCGCTCCTGCGGCGCCAGGGTGGCCGGTTCGCCCGCCAGGCCGGCCACCTGGGCCAGCGCGGCCTTGCTGGTCTGGGCCAGCATGAAGCGCGACAGGGGCGCCTCGGCGATTTTCAACGCGGCCTGCATGCCGATCTTGTCCTGGTCGTAGGGCAAGAAGGCGTCGCGCCAGATCTGCTCGCCCACCGGGCGCATCACCAGCAAGGTCAATATCAGCGCGATGCCGGTGATGATGCGGTTCGGCAGACCCTGCTGCAGGCCCAGGGCCTGGCGCAGCAGCGAGAGCACGATCACGAAACGGGTGAAGCAGGTCATCATCATGACCATGATGGGCAGCAGCCCAAGCAGGGTCATCAGGACCAGCACCTGCGACTTGACGGTCAGGTCGGTCTTGGCGCCGGGGATCACCCCGGCCAGCAGATCGGTCGGTGGGGCCGGCGCGTTCTGGGCCAGTGCCGGCACCCCGATCAGCAGGCCCGCCACGCCGGCGCCGATCAGCGCGGCGACCAGCCCGCGCCTGCAGCCTTCTCCATTGCTACCGATCATGCGGTCAGCAGGTCCAGGTCCAGGCCGTCCAGGTCGATGACCTTGAGCCCGTACTGTTCGCCGGCCACCACCACTTCGGCGCGGCCGATCGGGGTACCGTTAACCTTGATCACCAGCGGCTCGCCGGCCAGCACGTCCAGCGCGATCACGCTGGCCGGGCCGATCGCCATCAGTTCCTGCAGCGAGATGCGGGCCGAGCCCACTTCCAGGGTCAATGTCACGGGAATCTTGCGCATCATCTGGGGCAGGTCACGCGTGGGGCGCGCCGCCACCGGGCGCGCACCATCGGCGCCGGCCGCCACGCCCAGCGGTTCATCGATGATCAATTCTTCGTCGATGCCGGCGGCCAGTTCCTGGTCCTGCAGTGCGTTGTCGTTGTTCATTAGTCGGTATCTTCAAAAGAGGTTAAGCAGAGCGCGCCATTGTGCTCGGTGACGGCGGCGGTAAACAGCCGGGACTCGCCCAGCATGACTTCCGCCCGCCCCATCGTCACGGGAATGATGTCACCAAGCTTGAGCGCGAACAAGGCTTCCAGCGTGATCTCCTTGCTCACCAAACGCCCGTCCAGTGTCACGTGCAATGCCGTGCCCAGCGACACGCTGGCCTGGCGCGGCTGCGCCCGGGCCCGCTCGGGCGTCAGCCCCAGCATCACGCGCGCCACCGTGTCCGCGTCCAGCGCCAGCCACAGCTGGGCGCACGCGCCGCCCAGATTCTGGCGCAAGGTCACGCCGATGGTCCAGCCGTCGGCGCCGGGCGCGGCCGTGGGCATGGTGCGCGCCACGGCCACGGACGGCGCCAGCGCGGTTTCATTATGCGCCCGCGCAAGGTTTGTATCCACCCGTGCGGCCAGCACCGTGGCAAATTGTTGACCCAACGCCACTGCCAGCCGTTCTTCGGTGGCGGTCACGCGCACCGTCGACGGGGCCGGCGCCGGCGCCGGAGCGGCGCCGCGGCGGCCGTAGCGCTGATTCAGCACCGCCAGCAGCAAGCTGCGCTCGATGGCGAAGGTGACGCTGCCGGCGCCGCAGTCGTAGCCCAGCCAGCGTCCGCTCTGGGGGGAGGTGGGAGTGGGCACGAAGGCGGCGGCCTCCAGCTGAAAGCCGTCCCAATAGCGCCGCCAGGCCGGCTGGCGCAGGGCGACGGCCAGATCTTCCGCCAGCTGCGCGGCGAACTGGGGCAGCAAATGCACGGGACGCCCCAACAGGCGAGGGTCCAGCACTTGCGGCGCCGACAATGTTGTCTTATTTATCATAGTCGTGAATAACTCGGCAAGTGCGTGGCAAAGTGGGCAACTCTTTGTTTTGTTTGAGAAAACAGTATATCAGACGGCTTTTTTAAAAATGGATTTAATTTCCAAGTGGAACTATAATTAGTCCGACAAGCGCGCCAATCGTTGCGCGAAAGCAATTGAGCGCCGCCTCGCCCTCAAGTTTTGCCGGTTCCGTGCGTTAACCAACAGTATTCGATACCGCGCAGCATTCTGACACCTTTGTGTGACATTTGCGTTTCCGATATGAATTTGTTGTTTTCGCCGCCGCACGTCCTGTTTTTTTTGCCGTTGAGCATGTTTTCGTTTGGAATCGCCGCTCGGATCGCGCACACTTGGCGCATCGCCGTTCAGCCCGGTTATTGCCGCAATTTGGTCGTAACTGATTGATTATGAACAATAATTTTGCAGAGATGACAACATGCAAGTCGAAAACACAACAGGTAATTCCCTCGCCAGCCAGCTCAAAACCGAGATGGCCGTGCTCGCCAATGATGCCCATCAGCTGGCCACTTCCAGCGTCGCCGCCAGCGCCGCGCCGGCCGGCCAGGCCCTCCCCGCCGGCTTTTCGTTCACACAAAGCATGAAGGATGCGTTGGCAAGTGTGAACGCGGACGACCAGAAGGCCGGCAAGCAGATGGACGACGTCGACAGCGGCAAGAGCGACGACCTGGTCGGCGCCATGCTGGCCAGCCAGCAAGCCAACCTGTCGTTCTCGATGCTCATGCAAGTTCGCAACAAGGTCATGGGCGCCGTGGACGAGCTGCTCAAGCTGCCGGTCTGATGTCCACCCAGATGTCCGCTTTGATGTCCGCCCCGATGTCCGCCTCGATGTCCGCCTTGATGTCTAACTCAACGCCGAAAGAACCAGCGTGATAGCCTCCCTCCGATCCTCCCTCGCCGGGCGCATGGGCGCCATGCCAGCGCTGCCGCCGGCGCTGCGCAACAACCTGACACCCATGCTGGTGCTGGCGATCGCCATCACGGCCGCCGTGATGATGTATTTCTGGAACGACCAGGCCGGCTACAAGCCGGTGTTCGGCGCCAACGAGCGCGTCGCCGCCGGCGACATGATGGCCGTGCTCGACGCCGAGCAGATTCCCTACCGCCTGCATCCGGACAGCGGCCAGCTGCTGGTGCCCAACGCCTCGCTGGGCAAGGTGCGCATGCTGCTCGCCGCCAAGGGCGTCACGGCGCAATTGCCGGCCGGGCTGGAACTGATGGACAAGAACGATCCGCTGGGCGTGTCCCAGTTCGTCCAGGACGTGCGCTTCCGCCGCGGCCTGGAAGGCGAACTGGCCCAGAGCATCCTGTCGCTCGACGCCATCGCCTCGGCCCGGGTCCACCTGTCGATCGCCCGCTCGACCTCATTCGTGGCCACCGACGGCGAAAAATCGTCCGCCTCGGTGGTCGTGGCCGTCAAGCCCGGCCGCACCCTGGCCCCGGAACACATCGCCGCGGTGATCAACCTGGTGGCCGGCAGCGTTGCCAGCCTCAGCCCGCAGCGCGTCAGCCTGGTCGACCAGGCCGGCAATTACCTGTCCTCGCGCGTCGACCTGACCGAAGGCTTCGACGGCGCCACCGTGGGCCTGGACGCCAACGCCAAGAAATTCCAGGACCAGGTGCGCAACAACGTCAATGAACTGCTGGGCCCGGTACTGGGCGCGGCCAACTTCAAGCTCAGCGTCACGGCCGACATCGACAACGACAAGATCGAGGAAACGTCCGAGAAATACGACGGCGCCCCGAAAGTGACGGGCGAAGCGGTGCGCGAAGAGTCGGAAAAGAACCGCATGGCCATGGGCGTGCCGGGCACGCTGTCGAACCGTCCCCCGGCAATGCCGGACGCGGCCGGCGGCGCCGAACCGAAGCCGGACGACGGCACCGCCAAAAAGAACGCCAGCACCCGCCAGTACGCCTACGACCGCAACATCACCCAGATCAAGCGCAGCCGCGGCCGCTTGCGCAAGCTGAGCGTGGCGGTGGTGCTGAACAACAACGTCGCCGCCGCCAAGACCGGCTGGACCGCCGCCGAACTGGCGAATATCGAAAAAATGCTCAGCAGCGGCCTCGGCATCGACGCCGCCCGCGGCGACGTGCTGGCCGTGTCGGCCCTGACCTTCCCGGTGGCCCCCGTGGCCGCCCCGTGGTACCAGGAACGCGACAACATCGTCGACATGAGCAGCTGGGCCATGTGGATCGTCGGCCTGCTGCTGGGCTTCCTGTTGATCGTCAAGCCGCTGCTGCGCCTGCTGACGGCGCGTCTGGCGCCCGCGCCGCTGGCCGGCGCCGCCGCCGCCCTGGCCGGTCCTGGCGCCGCCGCCGCACTGCCCGGTCCGGTCATGCGGGCCGGCGACATGCGCCCGGGCGACCCGCGCGCCCTGGAAGACAGCACCGTGCCGGCCGCCGGTACGCCGCTGCCGATGGTGCCGTTGCTGGAAAATTACGATCTGCCACCCGCCGGCTCGCCCGTCGACGTGATGGTCGATCACCTGAAAGTGCTCGCTGCCAAGGAACCGGAGCGGGTTGCCGAAGTCGTCAAACAATGGATGCTGAAAAATGGCCGAACTGGACAATAACGTGGACGCCGACGAGGCGCCTGGACTGACCCCTGTCGAGCAGGCCGCCATCGTGCTGCTGAGCATCGGCGAAGAGCCGGCCGCGGCCGTGTTGCGCTGCCTGGACCGCGAGGAATTGTTGGAAGTCACGCAAGTGATGTCGCGCATGAGCGGCATCAAGGTCGACTCGGTGCGCATCGCCATGCAAACCTTCTTCGACGACTACCGCCAGCAGTCCGGCGTGCACGGCGCTTCGCGCACCTACCTGAAGCGCTCGCTCGACCTGGCGCTGGGCAGCGACATCGCCAACAGCGTGCTGAACAACATCTACGGCGACGCCATCCGCCCGATGATGGCGCGCCTGCAGTGGGCCTCGCCGAAATGGCTGGCCGACTACGTGGCCAACGAGCACGTGCAGATGCAGGCCGTGTTCCTGGCCTTCCTGCCGCCCGCGCTGGCCGGCCAGATCCTCGACGCGCTGCCGCTGGAAGGGCGCGACCTGATCCTGCTGTCGCTGGCGCGCCTGGACGAGATCGACCGCGACCTGCTGATCGAACTGGAAGAGCTGGTGACCCGCTGCCTGGGCGCGCTCGACACCCAGAGCGCCAGCGTGGAAGGCATCCGCCAGGTCGCCGAGATCCTCAACCGCCTGCCGGGCAACCGCGCCGGCATGGTCGAACTGCTGCGCGCCCACGATCCGGACGTGGTCTCGGAAATCGAGATGAGCATGTACGACTTCCTGATCCTGTCGCGCCAGACGGAAGCGACCATCACCCGCATCCTTGACGACGTGCCGCTGGAGCAGTGGGCGATCGCCCTGAAAGGCGCCGAGCCGGCCATCCGCGACGCGATCCTGACGACCATGCCGAAACGCCAGGCCCAGAGCTTCGACGACCTGATCCGCCGCGCCGGGCCGGTGCCGATGTCGCGCATCGAGCAGACCCGCAAGGACATCATGGCCACCGTCAAGCAGCTGGCCGACAATGGCGAAATCGAAGTGCAGCTGTTTGCCGAGACCGTCGTTGAATGAGCCACGCATGAGCCACTACCGCCCCTATCATTTCCCGCCGCTGTCGCAGGCCGACGCGGGCGCCCTGGTCCACGCCGGCCACGCCGGGCATTCCGCCGAGGCTGCCAGCCAGTGGCAGGATGCGGTGGCCGACGGCTATCGCCAGGGGCAGCAGGATGGCTACGATACGGGCCTGGCCAGCGGCCGCGCCGCCGGCCACGATGCCGGTTACGCCGAAGGCCTGGCGCTGGGTCGCCAGCACGCCATGGAACAAGCCATGGAGCGCTTCGACCAGCTGGCCCGTCCGCTCGACGCCCTGTTCCAGCAGCTGAACGAACTGGCCGCCGAACTGCGCGTGACCCAGCGCAAGGAAGCCGTCGACCTGGTCGGCAAGGTGGCGCGCCAGGTGATCCGCGCCGAACTGGCCTTGCAGCCGGTGCAGCTGCTGGCCCTGGTCGACGAAGCGCTGGCCGCCATGCCGCCCACCCGCGACGGCATCGAAGTGTGCCTCAACCCGGAAGAACTCAAGCGCATCACCGAGCTCGATCCGGTGCGCGCGGCCAAGTGGAGCCTGCTGCCCGACCCGGCCCTGCAGGCCGGTGAATGCCGCGTGCGCGCCGGCGACAACGAAGTCGACGCCGGCTGCCAGGGCCGTCTGAGCGCGGTGATGGAACAGGTCAGCGCGCAACTGATCCCGGTGCCTGAACGGGTGCCCGAGGAGATGGCCGCATGACCAGCCTGGCCGAATCGCTGCGCACCGTCGAACTGGGCGAAGTCCCCGTCGCGATCCCGACCGGCCGCCTGGTGGGCGCCTCGGGGCTGCTGCTCGAAAGTGCCGGCTGCCGCCTGCACACGGGCCAGCGCTGCCGCATCGAAACGGTCAACGGCGACTGGCTCGACGCCCAGGTGGTGGGCTTTCGCGAACGCCTGTCGTTCCTGATGCCGTTCAAGCAAGCCATCGGTCTGACCACGGGCGCGCGCGTGCTGCCCAGCCCCACCGCCGCCACCTTGCAGATCGGTCCGTCGTGGCTGGGGCGCATGGTCAACGGCCTGGGCGAGCCGATCGACGGCCTGGGCCGCCTGGGCGGCGACCAGCCGCTCGACTTCGCCCCGCCGAAAATCAATCCGTTAAAGAAGCAACCCGTGGTCGAGCCGCTCGACGTGGGCGTGCGCGCCATCAATTCCATGCTGACCATCGGCAAGGGCCAGCGCGTCGGCCTGATGGCCGGCAGCGGCGTGGGCAAGTCGGTGCTGCTGGGCCTGATCACGCGCCAGACCGTGGCCGACGTGGTCGTGGTCGGCCTGATCGGCGAGCGCTCGCGCGAGGTGCGCGAATTCGTCGACATGTCGCTGGGCCCCGAAGGCTTGAAAAAAGCCGTGCTGGTGATCGCCCCGGCCGACGAATCGCCCCTGATGCGCATCCGCGCCACCGAACTGTGCCACGCGATTGCCGCGCACTACCGCGACCAGGGCCTGAACGTGCTGCTGCTGGTCGACTCGCTCACCCGCTACGCCATGGCGCTGCGCGAAGTGGCGCTGGCGCTGGGCGAGCCGCCCGCCACCAAGGGCTATCCGCCGTCGGTGTTCTCGGCCCTGCCGCAGCTGGTCGAAAGCGCCGGCAACGGCGAGCACGAACACGGCAGCATGAGCGCCATCTATACCGTGCTGGCCGAAGGCGACGACCAGCAGGACCCGGTGGTCGACACCGCCCGCGCCATCCTGGACGGGCACATCGTGCTCACCCGCGAACTGGCCGAACGGGGCCACTATCCCGCCATCGACGTGGCCGCCTCGATCAGCCGCTGCATGGCGCAGGTGGTGCCGCCCGCGCATGCGCTGGCCGCGCGCAAACTGAAAGCGGCGCTGGCGCGCCACGCCCGCGTGCGCGACCTGATTCCGCTGGGCGCCTACGTGCCGGGCGCCGATCCGGTCACCGACCACGCCGTGCGGCTGGAGCCGCACATCGACGCCTACCTGTGCCAGGGCACGCGCGAAGCGGCCCCGCTGCCCGAATGCATTACCCAACTTGAAGCGATGATGGCATGACGATCAAAGACACGATCAAGAGCCTGGACACGCTGGTGCAGCTGCGCAGCACCAAGGTCGAGCGCATGCAGGCCGAGGTGGCCGCGCAGCAGGCCGTCAGCGCGCGCTACCGCGCCAACCTGGCGCGCCTGGACGGGCTGGCCCAGGGCAGCGGCGCCAGCGGCGCGCTGCCGCTGGCGCTGGCGCTGAACTGCGGCCAGTACAAGCTGGCCGTGATCGCCATGGCCGAGAACCACCGCACCGACCTGAGTTTGCACGAAGCGACCATGGCCGTGTCGCAGCGCGCCCTGACCACGGCGTGGAGCGAGCGCGAGCTGCTGGGGCAGGTGCTGGCGCAGAAGCAGGAAGTGGCCGATGCAGCCCGCAACCGCGTCGAACGCAAGCGCGAAGACGAACTGGCCACGCAGTCGTGGCTGGCCGGACGCAAATAGCCCGACCGCACGACCGCACAACGACGCAGCACCGGACTCAGTATTCAAGCAACACATTCACACAGCTAATCAGGAGAATCACATGGCGACCATAGGCAACACGTACGATCCGCCCGCAACCGCCTCGGCCCTGGCGACCAAGTACACCGCCGGCAGCCAGACCATCCTGACGGCCCAGACCAAGCAGGCCAGCGCCGCCGGCGCCGCCCTGACCAGCCTGCGCACGGCGATTTCGTCGTACCAGACCAGTCTGCTGTCGCTGACCGCCAGCAAGACCATGCTGAGCCAGTCCGCCAGCTTCAGCAACACCGCCATCGGCACAGCCAGCGCCACCACCAACGCCACCGCCGGCAGCTACACCTTCTTCGTCGAACGCCTGGCCACCGCCAATCAGGTCGCCTACACGAACTTGAGCGACAGCGCCGCCGACGGCGGCCAGCTGGGCATCGAGATCGGCGGCGTACCCGGCTTCACGGTCAACCTGGGCACGGCCAACAGCAATGGCGACGCCACCCTGACGCCGCGCGAACTGGCCGCGGCCATCAACGCCGAAGCCACCAACGCCGGGCGCGTATCGGCCTCGATCGTCACCGTGGGCGGCATCGCCCAGCTGGTGCTCACCTCCAAGAACACCGGCATCGGCAGCGCCATCACGCTCGACACGGCCGCCGTGAACAACGCCGGCCTGCAAACCGCCCTGTCCGACCCGCTCGGCATCAAGCAGGTCGTGGCCGGCCAGGATGCCAAGGTCTGGCTGGGCGCCGAAGGCACCGGCACCGTCATCAACCAGCCCTCCAACACCTTCACCAACGTCGACGGCGTGACCATGACGTTCACCAAGGCCCAGGCCCCGGGCGAGGCGGCCGTGACCCTGACGGTGGCCAGCGACAACAGCGCGACCATCGCCAACGTGCAGAAGTTCGTCGACGAATACAACAAGCTCAAGGCCGTGATCGACGCCATGGTCGCGCCGGGCGACCCGTCCAAGAAGCAGGCCGGCGGCGTGTTTGCCAACGACGGCGGCGTGCGCGTGCTGCAAAGCCGCCTGGTCAGCATGCTGCGCCAGGGCGCCAACGGCGCCGACAGCCTGGCCGCCTACGGCATCATCGCCGCCCGCGACGGCAGTCTGAGCCTGAATGCCACGCGCCTGACGCGCCAGCTCACGCTGACCCCGAAAGGGCTCGACACCCTGATCGGCAGCAGCGCCATGGGCGCCACCAGCGGCATCGCCGGCAACCTGGACAGCTACCTGAAGGAATGGAGCAGCAGCACCGACGGCCAGATCAAGCAGCGCAAGGAAGCCAACGACAAGCTCCAGACCACCCTGGTCAAGCGCCAGGACAGCCTCGACAAACAATACGACAGCGCCTACAAGCGTTATTTAATTCAATTTACAGAGTTGCAAACTCTGCAGAGCCGGATGGCCTCGAATACCAGCATGTTCGACGCTTTGTTCGGCGAGAAGTCTTAGTCAAGAGGGTAAATGATGTCCTATTCCGACGCTTACGGCGACTACCACTCGGTTAATCTTGATGCTCAGACGGCGCGCGCTTCGCCGGTCGAGCTGGTGCTGCTGCTCACCGACGGCCTGCTCGACGAACTGGCCCGCGCCCGCGGCCACATCATGGGCAAGCGCTACGAGCAAAAAGCACTGAGCATCGACAAATGTGTCGAAATTATCAACGGATTGTCCAGCTCGCTGGACTTTGAACAAGGCGGCGACGTGGTGGAAAACCTGGCAAGGCTGTACGACTTCTGCGCCGCCCGCCTGCACGGCGCCGGCATCAAGATGGATCCGGCCATGCTCGACGAAGTGGTCGAGATCCTGGGCACCATCCGCCAGGGCTGGCTGGGCGTGCAGGCGCGCAATGCCTAGACGTGCCGCGATCGCCGCCTTGGCAGCGACCCTGAACACGGCCAGCGCCGCGCGCGACTGGACGGCGCTGCATGGCGCCGTGATCGCGCTGGGGTCGCAGCTGAAGGCCCTGGCCGCGCGCGGCGCCTGGAGCGCCGCCGAACTGCACGCCCTGCAGGCGCTGCGCGCCGTGCACGACAAGGCCGCGCTGGACTGCGCCGCCGAACAGGAACTGCTGGAATCGCAACTGAACGAATTGAATACGAACCAGGCGGGCTACATCGCCTACGCCTTGGGCAACGACACCGATACTGAACTGAACCAGGCCACCCCATGATGCTCGCCCAACTCAAGCCCTCCCCCAGCACCACCGCCGGCGCCCATGCCGCCGCGGTGGCTGCCAACACGCCGGGCGCGGACGCTGCCGCTGCCGCTGTATCCAGCGCTGCCGCCGATGGCGCCGCGGCCCCTGCTGCCGGCGAAGCCGCCGCACCCGCGACGCAAGCGGCTACTCCGTTTTCCAGCTGGCTGATGATCGACGCGCAGGCCGCACAGCCCGTCGCCCACGACGGCGCCGCTGCCGCAGCCGAAGGCCAGGACGGCCTGCTTGAACTGGCCGTGCCGGCCGATGGCGCCGCACAGCCGGTTGCACAAGACGTGGCCGCCATGCCAGCCATGACAATGATGCTGACGCTGCCGCCGGGCGCCGCCCTGCCGCTGCCGCCAGCCATGCCTGTCGGCCTGGCCGCGCCAGTGGATGCTGCAGTGAATGCAGCCACCACCACCATCACCACCGCCGCCGCCGCCCCGCAAGCGGTTGGCGCCGTCGCCGTGCCGCTCGGCCTTGCCGCACCCGCCGCCGGCAACGCCGAGCGCGATGCCGACCGCTCCGCCAGCCCGTCCGCTGCGCTGGCCGCCCCGATTCAATTGCCCGGCGTGAGCGCCGCCGCCGTCGCCCTGCCGGCCGCCGCCCATGCCGCACCTGCCACGCCGTATGCGGCCATGCGCGCCGCCGACGCCACGCTGGCCGCGCCCGCCGCGCAAAAAACCACGCTGGCCGGCGCCACCGTCAACCCGGCGCCGACCACCGGTATCGACACCGTCGCCCGTGGCGACGCCACGCTGGCCGCCCCGGCATCGCTGCTGGGCGGCGCCAACGCGCTCGCGCCGCAGGCTACCAGCCAGGCTGCGCCGACCGATCTCAAACTGGCCGGCAACCCCGACAACTGGCAGCAGCCCCTGCGCGACGCGCTGGGCGACCGCCTGCAGCTGCAACTGGGCCGCAACATCGACCAGGCCGTCATCCGGCTCGACCCGCCCCAGCTGGGCCGCATTGAAATCGCCATCCGCCATGCCGGCGGCGCGCTGGAAGTGACCATCAGCGCCACCCATAGCGAAGTGCGGCGCCAGCTCAACACCATCAGCGACAGCATGCGCAGCGACCTGGCCCAGCGCCAGTTCAGCGACGTGGCCGTCACCATCACGGCCGCGCCGCGCAGCGGCAACGCCGCCTTTGCCGACCAGCAGGGCCGCGGACGCCAGCCGGAGCAGGACCATGACGAGGCCAATGTCGGCCGTGCGCTGGCCGAAGCGGGCAACCCCGCCGCCACTTTCTCCCTGTTTGGCCGTGAGTACACCGCATGAAAAAGTCCATGAAAATCATTCTCGCCGTCGTCGCCATCGGCGTGCTGGGCGCTGCTGGCGGCGGCGCCTATCTGTACACCAAACAGCCGCTGCCGTCGAAGGATGGCAAGCACGTCGAAGAGGTCGAGGCCAAGCCGAAAAAGCCGGCGCGCTACGTGTCGCTCGACAAGGTCATCGTGATGCTGCGCCGCAGCCCGGGCGAGACCCAGGCCCACTACATTTCGACCGACCTGGTGCTGGCCACCACGGCCGAGCAGGAAAAGAAGACCAAGGATGACCTGCCGATGCTGCGCAGCGTGGCCGTGCGCGCCCTGTCGGCGCACACCCTGTCGGCCGCCTCGGGCATGACGGTCGAGCAGTACGCCGAGCAGTTGAGCGGCACATTCGAAGCCACCTATGACAAGGAGAAGACTGAAAAGCCTTTCTCCGAAGTCATGATTGGCAAACTGATCATCGAATAGCCGAGCCCCCGGGAACCACGTGGCCTATTTAGCCGATTACACCGACAGCAGCAGCGCTGGCATCTACGACTGCGGCGGCGCCGGCGCACCCGCGCCGGCCGGCTACCCGGCTGATTTCGGCGGCAACTACGCCGGCGACGCCGCGCCCCTGCTCGACGCGCGCGAAGAGCAGCGCCAGCTGGTGGCCTACGCGCCGCTGGTCAAGCGCATCGTGCGCCAGTTGAACGCCCAGGTGTCCGGCGTGATGGGGCGCGAGGATATGGAACAGATCGGCCTGATGGGCCTGCTCGAAGCGCTGCGCCGCTACGGCATGCCCGATGCCGGCTTCGGCAGCTACGCCTCGCTGCGCATCCGCGGCGCCATTCTCGACGAGCTGCGCCGCCAGGACTGGCGCCCGCGCGCCGTGCGCCAGGACAGCCACCGCATGCGCGACCAGGTGCGCGCCCTGACGCGCAGTCTGGGCCGGGAGCCGAGCGACCAGGAAGCGGCCGCCGCGCTGGACCTGACGCCGGAGGCCTACGCCCAGTACCAGCTGGACGACGGCGCCGAACTACTGCTCAGCTTTGACGAAGTGCTGCAGGAAGCGGCCGAACGGGCCCACAGCGCACCCGGCCCGGAAGAGCAGTTCATGGTCAAGCGCAGCCTGGAGCAAGCCCTGATGGCGCTCGACGAGCGCGAGCAGCGGGTGATCCAGATGATTTACGAATTCGAGCTGAGCTACAAGGAAGTGGCCGCCGTGCTGGACCTGTCGGATGCGCGGGTGTGCCAGCTCAACAAGGCGGCCCTGGCCAAGATGAAAGCAGCCCTGAAGGGCTGACGCAATACCAAACATGCACGACCTGCCATTTTCGCTTTTACCAATAACAAACTGACTTACCTAAGGAATTCAACATGCAGCCAATAATCGGTATCGCCATCGTTCTCGGCTGTATCTTCGGCGGATTTGTGCTCATGGGCGGCACCTTCGAAGCCATCTGGCACCCCGTCGAGATCCTGATCATCGCCGGCGGCGCCGCCGGCGCGCTGGTGCTGGGCAACCCCACCCACGTGCTCAAGGAACTGTCCACCCAGCTCAAGATGGTCATCACGCGCAAGAAGCAGGGCTCGGAATTCCAGCGTCAACTGTTGTTGTTAATGTACGAACTGCTGCAGACCGCCGCCGGTGGTTTGAAGGCGCTCGACGCCCACGTGGAAGACCCGGCCTCGAGCCCGCTGTTCCAGCGTTACCCTTTAGTTTTGGAAGAGCCTAAACTTTTGGCGTTTATTGTCGATAATTTCCGTTTAATGGCCATGGGAAAAATCAACGCCCATGAGCTTGAAGGTGTACTGGAGCAGGAACTGGAAGCCATTCACGAAGAGCTGACGCAGCCGTCCAAGTCGTTGCACAAGATTGCCGAAGCCATGCCCGGGTTCGGCATCCTGGCGGCGGTGCTGGGCATCGTGCTGGCGATGAACTCGGTGGCCGAAGGGGCCGACGCCGGCGCGATCTCGGCCAAGGTGGGTGCGGCCATGGTCGGCACCTTCCTCGGTATTTTCTTTTGCTACGGCGTGCTCGACCCGCTCAGCAACGCGATGAAGCAGCTGGTCAACCAGGAAGCGTCGAACATGGAATGCGTCAAAGTCGTGCTGGTGACCCACGTGGCCGGCAAACCTGCCCTGCTGGCGATCGACGCCGGACGCCGCCTGGTGCAACTGAACATCAAGCCGAGCTTCGCCCAGCTGGAAAGCTGGATCAACGCCATGGGCGGCGACAGCGACGAGCCGGCATCCCCG
>CALRYE020000058.1:0-33240 GCA_943372275.1 Janthinobacterium lividum | reverse complement strand
CTCCCGCCTGGTGCATGGCGAAATACCACTTCCAGTGAAAACGCCCGGTCACGGGTGGCGTGTCGCGCCATTCGGGATGGCTGACGAAAAAGCGCCGGAAGGTGTCGGCCTTGGGAATGTCCCAAGCGCCGTGCACCTGTTCGCGCTGGGCCAGCGCCAGCTCCACGCCTTTCGATACCGGCTGCATGCGGCCTACGGCAGCGTCGGTCATGGTGGGCACGATCATGGTCAGCGTCACCAGCGCGGCCAGCATGGTGGCGGCACTGGCGGCGCTGGTGCGGGTCAGCGCCGCGACTGCCGCGCTCAGGCCAAACCAGAACGTCAGGTATAACGCGATGGTCAGGTTCACCAAGCCGATGTCGCCCGCGCCGACCTGCCTTGCCGTGGCGAACGCGCAGAACGGCAGCGCCACGGCGGCGAAGATCAACGCAAGGCGCACGCCGATGCGGCGGCACCACACCAGTGCCGGCTGCGCCGTCATCGATGCCAGCAGGCGCAGTCGCCCTGTCGTACGTTCGCCGGCCACCAGGTCGTGCATCATGATGATGACGAACAGGGGCGCCAGATAGGCCAGCACGAAGGCGAAATCGAAGCGGCCGGCGACCGCCAGCTCGGGGTTGACCAGCTCCGATTCATACAGCTGCGACTGCAAACCGAGCAGGCGCACGCGCAGCGAATACGGCTGGATATCGCGCTGCCCGAACGCGGCGAAGGCCAGGGGCGCCGGCGGATTGGTGGTCAGATGTTCGGTGGCGTAGGCAATCGAGCCTGCTTCGCCGCCGCTGGCGTATTTGCGTTCGAGCGCGGACAGCGCCGTTCGCTGTCCGCTGTCGATGCGCTTGAGCGCGCGCTGCTGCTGCGCGACGCTGGCCGTGCCGGTCCACAGCGACAGCAGGCATACCAGCGTCATCAGCAGCAATGCCGCCATGGTGCGGCGCGACTGGGCCACCAGTCGCAGTTCAAAGGCGATCAGATTCATCGGATGCTCCTTTCCAGGCGCTTGGAGACGGGTAGTATCAGTAAGGCCATGGCAGCGAGCCACAACCCCAGCAGGCCTGCGGCGGGCAGCACGCGCGCGCCAACGGCAACCGGTGGCGCCACGTGGGCGAAGCGTGGCAGTTCCTGCCAGTGCTGCTGGCCGATGCGTTGGTCGCGGTCGTTCTTGTAGCGGATCTGGCTGACGTGCAGCCGGTTCAGCGCCTGCACCATGGCGTAGCGATAGCGCTCGCCTTCAAGCAAAAAGTGCTGGTGGGCGTCGCGGCCGGTGCCGGCCAAGGCGCCCGAAGCGCTGCGCAGCGCGATGACCGGGCTGGGAATGGCCGCCATCATGACGATGGCGTGCTGCGCCGCCTGGCTGGCGAAATCTGCCAGCATATGGCGTTCGTACAGTGCACTGGCAAGCCGTTCGCCTTCTTCGATTACCAGGCCGCCGTAATTCACCGGCAGGTCTTCCACCTTCGTCACGCCATATTTAGCCAGCGTGCGGGCGCGGAACTGGGCGAAGTGCGGGTCGTTCGCATCGTGACTGTCGCCCAGTGCGGCGACCTCCTTGTGCAGCGCCACCTCGGCCTCGATGCGGGTCGCGCGCGGCGCCATGGCACTGGCGATATCGGGCATCACGCGGGGCAGCAGCAGCACCGTGATCATCCAGCACGCGGCCAGCGCCACCAGCGCATCGCGCGCATGCGCGGACAGCGCGGAGATCAGCACGGCGGCCGCACTCCACAGCAGCAGGTAGCCAGTGTATAGCGCGGCCAGCCATGCGGCCCGGCCCAGCCAGTCGGGGTTCATGAATCCGGCCGCCAGCAGGGCAACGATGGCGGGCGCCGCCAGCAGCAAGGCCACGGCCGCATGGCACAGCAGCTTGCCGGCGACGACGGCGCGGATGTCACCTCCCTGGGCCAGCAGCAGGCGCAGTTGGCCCACCTCGCGCTCGCGGGCGATGCTGCCAAAGGCCAGAAAGACGATCAGCAGTGGAGTAATGGTCTGCAGCACAAAGGCGGGCGTGAGCTGGCCGAAGCGGATCAACAGGGACGACTGCATGGCGCCGCCGAAATTGGCGCTGTTCTGGCGATGCCCTTCCAGGAACAGCGAGTGGCCGGTGTAGGCGTCGACGCCGAAGTCGAAGAACGCCAGCGGCGGGGCTGGCCGGAAGATGTAGTGGCCATAATGGACCACCCGATGGGGATGGCGCGCCGGCTGCTCCTTGAACTCCTGGTCGGCGCTGCGCTGGGCCTCGGCCCGTTCGGCACCGATGCTGTGCATGCGGTCCATGCTGACGACGGTGGCGGCAATGGTAAGCGCCAGCAGCAGCAGCGCGGCGATGCGCGCTGTCTGGCTGCGGCGCAGCGCGCACCATTCACCCTTGGCTACCGTGAGCGTCATGCGGATGAAGGCCCCGCTCATGCCGCGCTCCGGGTGTCGCTGTAGCAGCGGTGCAGGGCCTGCACGTCGAAGCGATGGGCGCCGTTGGCGACAAAGTCGTGGGCGAAAAACTCATGGGCGACCCGGCCGCCATCCAGAAAGCCGATCCGGTCCGCCACTTCGGCCGCGCCAAGCAGGTCGTGCGTGACCATCAGCACCGCGACATCGCGCTGGCGCAGGTTCACCAGCAGGGTGTTGAATTCGGCGCTGGCGCGCGGGTCAAGCCCGCTGGTAGGTTCGTCGAGCAGCATGGCCGGCGTCTCGCGGGCAAGCGCCAGCGCAATGGCCACCTTCTGGCGCATGCCTTTGGAGTAGCCATCCACCCGGCGCGTGCGCGCTTCGCGCACCAGATCCACGGTGTCGAGGGCGGCGTCGATGCGCTGCACGCTTGCGTCCACGCCCGCCAGGGTCAGAAAGTAGCGCAGGTTTTCGATGGCGTTCAGATGGTCGTACAGGGCGGCGCCGTCGGAAACATAGGCCAGGCGCTGGCGCGCGCCGGCCAGGTCGCCCTGGACGTCGGTCCCGCACACCCGCAAGCTGCCGCTGTCAGGTTTGATAAAGCCGAGGAAGGCGTTCAGCGTGGTGGACTTGCCGGCGCCGTTGCCGCCGATGAGGGCATAGACTTCGGCCCGGTTCACATGCAGGTTCAGGCCGTTCAGTATGGTGTTGCCATTGAAGCTGACTGTCAGCCCGCTGGCTTGCAATGCGACGGTGTTTGCGTTATTCATGAGGTAGTCCTTTCAGAAGCGGGTTTGCACGCTGATGGCGGCGCTGCGAGCCATGCCGGGGCTGACCCAGGTGCGCTGGTAGGAATTGGTGTAGTAAGTCCGGTCGAACAGGTTGTCGATGTCGAGCGACAAGCGCACGCGCGGCGAGACCGACCAGTTGGCGGCCAGGCGCGCCAGCGTGTAGGCGGGCAGGTCGAACGGGGCGGCGCCGGTTGCCCCCTGCACCTGCGTGCGTGCTTCCCCCAGTCGCTTGCCGGTGTGCGTGACTCCCGCGCCGACGCCATAGCGGCCGTAGCGCGCGTGCGTGCCTTCGTACATCAACAGCAGGCTGGCATTCACGCGTGGCACGTTGAGCAGGCGCCCGCCGGTTTCGAGCACGTTATCGCGCTCGATGCTCGCGTCGATGTACGACAGGCTGGCGTTCAGGCGCCAGTGGCGCGTCAGCTGACCGCTGACGTCGGCGTCCAGGCCGCGGCTGCGCACCGCGCCGGAGGCCATCGAAAACGCCGGGTTGGCCGGGTCGCTGGTCAATGCGTTCTGCTTGCGGATGTTGAACACGGCCAGCGTGGCGCCCATGGTGTGGGCCTGGTTCTCCCACTTGGCGCCGATTTCGCTGGCGTGGCCTTGTTCGGGCTCGAACGGTTGTCCGGCGGCGTCGGCGCCGGTATTGGGGCGGTACGATTTGCCCGCATTGGCGAACAGCGTCCATGCTCCATCGACCAGGTAGCTCACGCCCAGGCGGGGCAGGGTGGCGCTCGGCTTCTGACCGGTCTGCAGACCGCTGCGCAGGTTGAGCATCGACTGGTCGTAGCGGTCCATGCGCACACCTGCCAGCACGCGCCAGGAATCGCCCAGCCGGATGGCGTCCTGCAGATAGAGCGCGTCGCCGCGCTGGCGTTCATCGTTGTCCACGCTGGGGCCCGGCGCAGGCTGGGCCTGGCCGTACACCGGGTTGAGCACGTCGATGGCATACGGCGCGCCGGCGCTTGGATTGGCCCTCAGCATAATCTGGCGGAAGTCGAGGCGGTAGGCTTCCACGCCGGCCAGCAGTTCGTGGCTGGTCTGGCCCAGGCGCCAGTGGCCTTTCAGCTCGGCCTGCAGCGTGACGTCGTCGGACTGGGAATCCCGGTAGCGGCGCTGACGGCGCAAAGTCTGCTGGTCGCCCTGCAATGCGCTTTGCGGCTCGGTGGAGTAGCCCTTGAACGTGTTGGCCTTGTATGCCATGCCGATGCGCGCCGACCACTGGTCGTTGAGTGCGTGACGCAGGTTGAACTGGTGCGTCTGATTGAGCATGCGCATGTCGCCGTCGTTTGGTTCGCCCAAAAAGGTGGCGCGGTCCACGGTCCCCAGCCGGGTGCCGATGGCGGTCACCCCGCGGTCGAGCGGCGCCTCGTGCTGCAGGATCTCGCCGATATAGTCCCAGCTGGTCACATCGCTCAATCGCCCCGACAGGGCGGGCGCGAGCAGCGCGCGTTTGGATCGGACGTGATCGCGCATGCTGCCGCGATGTTCCACGGCGGCGTTGACGCGGTAGGCCAGTGTGTCGCTTACCGGGCCGGTGCTGTCGAGCGCGAGCCGGTAGAAGTCGTGGGTGCCGGCCGCTATCTCGACCGCTTGCGCAGCGTGGCGCGAGGGCCGCTTCGACACCAGGTTGATGGTGCCGCCGGGCTCACTGGCGCCGTACAGCGAAGCGGCTGTGCCTTTCAGTACCTCGAGCCGTTCGATGGCGGCCGTGTCGCGCTGCGCGTTAAAGCCGCGGTTGGCCGGAAAGCCGTTCAGCAGCAGGGCCATGCCGTTGTTGGCGTCACCGGCCAGACCGCGGATGGCGATGTTGTCCCACAGGCCGCCCAGGCTGTTCTGGCGTGATACGCCGCCCACGAAATCGAGCGCGTCGTCGATCCGCACGGCGGCCAGATCGTCGAGCGACTGGCGCGACATGACGCGGATGGCCTGCGGCAGTTCACGCAGGGGCAGGTCGGATCTGGCGCCGCTGGCGTCGTCGTAGTAGGCGCCGGAAGCGCGCCGGCCAACGACGTCGACACGTTGGGGGGCGTCGCCCGAGGCCTCGGCCTGAGCCGGGGGTGCAATACAGGCGAGCAGGGACAATGCCACCGTCGCCGGTGCATAGATTACGGAAAACGAGTTCATACAGATCCACTTCGAGTGCGGAACGGGGCGGACCCCATTCCTGTCAGGACGGGCGAAGGCACGCCCCGGACCAGCCGGGACGTGCGTCGGGCGAGCGCGCAGACACGCCGCGGCCAGGGCCGGGACGCACTGCCAGCGAGCGGGATGGAGTTAGGCGGGGGGCGCCTGGCGGGAAGGGATCAGGTAGCTGCGGCGCGCGCACAGCAGCGGCGCCGGGCGAGTGGCCAGAAAGTAGACGGCCGCGAGGAACACCGCCAGCAGCAAGGGGCCGGCGGCGGGCACGTCGACCGGGAAGTGCCCCGCCACCTGACAGGCGACGCAGTCGGACGCCTGTGTGGCCAGATCGTGCTTGTGCAGCGACATGGCAAACAGCTGGAACGCCAGGAACGCGACGCACACCCAAGCCAGTACGCGCTGATGGCGTGGCTTGGTAGGGCAATCGGACATGTGGCGTGGTACCGAGCGGTGCATGCGGTTCAAAATCTGGGCGAAGGCCGACAGTTTAGCATTGTTGTCACTATTCGGGATGCTGTGGTGCCGCGGCGACAACGATTTCTTATGTTTTTGAATTGCGGCGTGAACCGGGTCAGCGATATCTTTTTAAACGCGTAATTCGTCGATTTCCAAAAAATGATTATCGATCGGGGCCGTATCAATATCAATAAAATCGATATCGGACGCCGAATACGATATTTAGGAATCGCAGTCATTGCCCTTGCGAAACCTTCGCGTTTTTGGTGCATGCGCACGAGTATGCCCTTATAAAATGGCTGTTGCAATCTATCAAAAAATCACGCATCCTCGCTTTTAGTATGAATGTCAGACATCAGCGAACCGCATTACTTCATCAAGGCTCGCGGTCCGATCGGGCGCAATATTATTTTATTATCAAGCTGCGATCGGTAACCGTTATGAGTGGGCCCGGGTGAAGGCGGGATAGCACTGTGTGCATCTGCTTTAATAAAACATAAAATATAATGGAGACTATAAATTGAATAAAACTATTTCAATATGGGGAAGCTGCGCCGTATTCGCCACGTCGCTAATCTCCGCCAATGCCGCCGCTCAGGCCGCATATACGCCCGTGGCATTTCAAAACGCTTCGGTACACGATCCGTCGGTAATCAAATCGGGCGATACGTATTATGTCTTCGGGTCGCATCTGGCATCCGCCAAATCGAAAGACCTGATGAAGTGGCAGCAGCTGACCAGCAGCGTCAGCGCCACCAATCCGCTGTTTCTGAATGGCGCGAACAACGTGTTCACGGAATTGGCGGAAACCTTCAGCTGGGCCCAGTCGGATACCCTGTGGGCGGCGGACGTGATCCGTCTGGCCGACGGCAAATACTATATGTACTACAACGCCTGCAAGGGCGACTCGCCCCGCTCGGCGATGGGCATCGCGGTGGCCAACAGCATTGAAGGGCCGTACGTCAACAAGGGCGTATTCCTCAAGTCCGGCATGTGGGGCCAGGCCAGCCACGACGGCACGGTCTACGACGCGCTGAAGCACCCGAATGCGGTCGATCCAAATGTGTTCTTCGATAACGCGGGCAAGCTGTGGATGGTGTACGGCTCGTACTCGGGCGGTATCTTCATCATGCAGATGAATCCGACCACCGGTATGCCGCTGGCCGGCCAGGGCTATGGCAAACGCCTGATGGGCGGCAATCACGCCCGTATCGAGGGTGCGTACATCATGTATAGCCCGGTCACCGCCCATTATTATATGTTCACCTCGTTCGGCGGGCTCGATGCCAGCGGCGGCTACAACATGCGCGTCGCCCGTTCTACTTCGCCCGATGGGCCTTACTTCGACGCCCAGGGTAATAACATGGCAAACGTCAAATCCGACCCGGCCAAGCCGCTGTTCGACGATGCGTCGATCGCGCCGTTTGGCGTCAAGATCATGGGGAACTTCCTGTTCGAGCGCAAGCTGGGCGATGCCGGCACCGGCATCGGCACTGGCTATGTCTCGGCCGGCCATAACTCGGCCTATTACGATGCGGCCACCGGCAAGCACTTCCTGATTTTCCACACGCGCTTCCCTGAGCGGGGCGACCAGCACGAAGTCCGCGTGCACCAGATGTTCATGAATGCAGACGGCTGGCCGGTGGTGGCGCCGTACCGCAATACCAACGAAACGCTGACCGCCGTGCGCCGCGAGTTCGTGGTGGGCGACTACATGTTCGTCAATCAGGGCAAGGACATGACGGCCACGGTCAAAAAATCGCGCCTGATCACGCTCAATTCGAATGGCACCATTTCCGGCGCCGTGACCGGGACCTGGACGCTCACCGGCAGCAATCAGGCCGAGATCACGCTGCCTGGCGCGGCGCCGTTCAAAGGCGTATTCCTTAGCCAATGGGATGAGACCTCGAAGAGCTATGTGATGACCTTCAGCGCGCTGTCGCGCGACGGCGTGGCGGTGATCGGCAGCCGTTTGATCCCGCGCACCGATGCGCAGGTCGTCGGCGCCATCTACAATGAACTTAGCCTCGGTAACACCAGCGCGGTGACGGCCAATATGACGCTGCCCACCAGCGGCACACGCGGTGGCGCGATCAGCTGGACCTCGTCCAACCCTGCCGTGTTGAGTAATACGGGCGTGGTGACCAGTCCGACCAGCGGCGACGTGACGGTCACGCTCAGGGCCACCATCACCAAGGGTACAGCCACGGTAGTGAAGACCTTCACGGTGGTGGTACGTAAAGCTGGCGGCCTGCTGGCGCACTACGCGTTCGACGGCAGCCTGGCCGATGGCAGCGGCGTGTTCGGACCAGGTACGGTCATCGGCAACAAGATCGATGTGGCAGGCGGCAGCATCGGCTACGAAGCGGGCATGAAGGGCAGCGCCGCGGTGTTCAACGGCGCCAGCGGCGTGCGCCTGCCCAACGGCCTGATCTCCACCAATGCTTACACGGTGGCCCTGTGGCTCAAACCTGCGCAGCTGACCGCGTTCACCACCACCTTTTTCGGCGCGCGCACCGGCGACTCGTGGATCAGCGTACTGCCGAAGGGGCACGATGGCGTCGGCGGCTCCACCATGGTGTGGTCGGGTACGGCCTGGTACGACGCCGGCCTGGGCATGACCATCCCGACCGGCCAGTGGTCGCATGTGGCGCTGACCGTCAAGAGCGGCGCGCTGGCCGTGTATGTCAATGGCGTCAAGCGTTACAGCGGCGCGAACTTCCCGAACGTGTTCACCAATGCCAGCGGCGTATTCTCGCTGGGCGTGAACTGGTGGGACGTGCCGTACAGAGGTTCGATGGACGACCTGCGCATCTACGGTTCGGCGTTGACCGACGCCGAAGTGTCGGCGCTCGCCCGATAAGCAGCACGGTCTGGGTCATGCGGGCTTCAAGGCCGGCGTGACCTGCAAAGATAACGTTTTGAATTTGGAGTTAAGCATGAAGTTAAGCATGAAGTTAAGCATGAAGTTAAGCATGAAGCAAATGACGTTGTCCCTGCTGCTGGGGATTTGTTCGGCCACCTCGTTCGCCGCTGTGATCAACTTCGATAATCTGCCGGGCGACTACACGCAGGGCATCGCAAGCGGCTACCAGGGCCTGAACTGGGAAAACATGGGCTCGATACGCGGGGATGCTTTCCCGGGCAGCGGCTTCGAGGCAGGCACCGTGTCGCCGTCGAATGCGGCGTTCAACAGCGATGGCGGTTTTGCGGCGATCTCGAAGGCCGGTGCGGGCAGCTTCAATTTCGTGGGCGCGTACTTTACCTCGGCCTGGCTGGAGCAGGAGATCTCGTTCGAGGGGTATCTGGACGGGCAGTTGCGCTACGCGTCGGCTACCTCGTTCGTGCTCGATACGACCACGCCGTTGTGGGTGCAGCTGGGCTGGGCCGACATCGATACGCTGATGATCTATAACAGCAGCGGTACCTCATGGGCCATGGACGACATGGTGGTGCCGGAGCCGGCGTCGCTGGCATTGTTCGGGGTGTCGGCGTTGGGGCTGATGATGGCGCGCCGGCGTCGGCGGCAGTAGCGGCTCGCAGGTGGCATGGCTCCCCGCCTGCGCGGGGACGACGTGGACCTGCCGGGGGCGGCATAGCTGCGACGTTGCCCCTCGACTGACGTCGGCATGGCCGCCGCTCCGGGTTATTTACCGGAGCGGCGGCTTTTTTTATACGGCTACCTGCGCCTTGATGTGGGCGTGCGACTCGTAGCCCACAATCTCGAAATCCTCGAACTTGTAGTCGAACAGCGAGTCGGGCTTGCGCGCGATGACCAGCTTGGGCAGCGCCAGCGGCTCGCGCGAGAGCTGCAGATCGACCTGCTCCATGTGGTTGGAGTAGAGGTGGCAGTCGCCTCCCGTCCACACGAAGTCGCCCACTTCCAGGCCCGCCTGCTGCGCCATCATATGCGTGAGCAGCGCGTACGAGGCGATGTTGAAGGGCACGCCCAGAAAGATGTCGGCGCTGCGCTGATACAGCTGGCACGACAGCTTACCGTCGGCGACGTAGAACTGGAACAGTGCGTGGCAGGGCGGCAGCTTCATCTGCGAGATGTCGGCCACGTTCCAGGCCGATACCATCATGCGGCGCGAATCGGGCGTGGTCCTGATCTGTTCGAGCACCTGCGCGATCTGGTCGATATGGCCGCCGTCGGGCGTAGGCCAGTTGCGCCACTGGTAGCCGTACACGGGACCGAGTTCGCCGTTTTCATCGGCCCACTCGTCCCAGATGCGTACCCCGTTGTCCTTCAGGTAGGCGATGTTGGTGGACCCCGCCAGAAACCAGATCAGTTCATGGATGATGGATTTCAGGTGCAGCTTCTTGGTCGTCACCAGCGGAAAACCATCCTGCAGATTGAAGCGCATCTGGTAGCCGAACACCGAGCGGGTGCCGGTGCCGGTGCGGTCGGTCTTGACCGTGCCATGGTCGCGCACATGGCGCATGAAGTCGAGGTATTGGCGCATGCTTACTCCATCACAGGTTGGGGCGTCATGTGGACGTTGTGGAACTGCAGCGCGGCCAGGTTGGCGTAGATCCCGCCCAGCGCGACCAGCGACGCATGCGTGCCGGTCTCGACGATCTTGCCGTCTTCCATGACGATGATGCGGTCGGCCCGCTGCACGGTGGCCAGGCGGTGCGCGATAATCACGGTGGTGCGTCCGACCATGGCCGCTTCCAGCGCGCTCTGCACCAGGCGCTCCGATTCCGCGTCCAGCGCGCTGGTGGCTTCGTCGAGCAGCAGCAGCGGCGGGTTCTTGAGCAAGGCGCGCGCAATCGCGATGCGCTGACGCTGGCCGCCCGACAGGCGTACGCCGCGCTCGCCCAGGAACGACTTGTAGCCTTGCGGCAGACGCTCGATGAATTCGTGGGCGGCCGCCATTTTGGCAGCCTGGATCACTTCGGCGTCGGTGGCGCCGGCGCGGCCGTAGCGGATGTTCTCCATCGCGTCGGCCGAGAAGATGATGGTGTCCTGGGGGACGATGCCGATGGCGCCGCGCAGCGTGTGCAGATCGAGTTCGCGGATGTCCACGCCGTCGAGCTGGATGGAGCCGGCCTGGGGGTCGTAAAACCTCAGGAACAGCTGGAACAGGGTGGTCTTGCCAGCGCCCGACGGGCCGACCACGGCCACCGTTTCGCCGGGGCGGATGGTCAGGTTCAGGTGTTCCAGGGCAGCCGTCTCGGGGCGCGACGGGTACGAGAACGTGACATCGGCCAGGGTCAGCGCGGCGCCGTTGGCGGCGCGCGCCGGCAGCGGCAGCGCGTGCGCCGGGTTCTGGATGCTGGAACGGACCGACAGCAGCTCCAGCAGACGTTCGGTGGCGCCGGCGGCGCGCTGGGCTTCGCCCATCACTTCCGACAGCGCGCCGATGGAGCCGGCCACGATGGATGCGTACAGGATGAACTGGCCAAGGTCGCCGCCCGTCATGGTCCCTTCCAGCACCGCGTGGGCGCCCAGCCACAGCACGAACACGATGGTGCCGAACACCAGCACGATGGCCACCATGGTGAGCAGTGCGCGCGCCCGGATGCGCTTCATGGCGGTCTGGAACGCGCCTTCGACCGAGCTGCCGAAGCGCTCGGACTCGATCTTTTCATGCGTGAACGCCTGCACGGTGGGCATGGCGTTGAGGATCTCGCCGGCCATGGCCGAGGCGTCGGCGATGCGGTCCTGCGAGTCGCGCGACAGCTTGCGCACGCGCCGGCCGAACAGCACGATGGGCACCACCACCAGCACCAGCAGGCCGAGGATAATCGACGACAGTTTAATGCTGGTCACGAACAGCATCACCAGGCCGCCCAGGAACAGCAGCATGTTACGCAGCGCCATGGAGATGCTGGTGCCCACGACAGCCTGGATCAGGGTGGTGTCGGTGGTGATGCGCGAGAGGACTTCGCCGGTCTGGGTGGTCTCGAAAAACTCCGGACTCTGGTCGACCACGTGGCGGTAGACGGCGCTCCTGATGTCGGCGGTGACGCGCTCGCCCAGCCAGGAAACGGTGAAGAAGCGCGCTGCCGTGGCCACGGCCAGTACGGCGGCCACGCCGAACAGGGCCAGGAAGGTGGCGTCCACGTGCTCGATGCTGCGCCCGCCGGCGCTGGCGCCGAAGCCCAGGTCGATCATCTGCTTGAAGGCATAGGGAATGGCCAGCGTGGCGCAGGCGGCCACCACCAGCGCGATCCCGGCCAGGAAGAACTGGCGGCGATAGGGGAGCAGGAATGGAAACAAACCCTTGAATGCGGACAGGCTGCCCTTGCGGCTGGCGTCGTCCTTGGCACTGTTGGTGGCGTTGGCGTGACTGCTGGCGGTGCTGCGGACGCTACTATTGGTGGAGCTGTTGGTCATCGTGGGGTGCTTCGTTCTTCTATGGTGTTCAAAGTTTCATCGGCCGGTCATACCCGGTCATTTCAAGATACCCGTGCCCGGCCGGCGCGCCATCGCGACGGATCGTCACGGCGCCTTCCCAGTAGATGGCGCCGGTCGAGCGGCGCGAATCGAGCTCCTGGTCGGGCTGCAGCGGCTCCAGCTGCCAGCGCAGCGCGCCCGTCGTCAGGGTCTGCGCCACGGGATACACCGTATTCGTGCGGGGCGACGTCCAGCGCCTTTGCGGGGTAAAACTGACTTCGTTCGGGGTGAATTGCTTCACCTCGCCCGCAGCGTCGCGCAGTGTCGCGTGCGCCCATAGTTTACCACCTTGCTTGCTTCTTATCTGGAATGCCATCAATGCCGACCCATCGGCCAGGTTGGCGCCTACCCAATCCCAGCCGGAAGCATCCGGGTCCAGGGCCTGGCTGGACCACTCGTGATCGAGCCAGGCGGTGCCCGTGACGGCCCGGGAAGCGCCTCCGGACGCGCCGACGCTGCCCGTGACCTGCAGCTGCGGCTCGCTGTAGTAGTAGCTGGCCTGGGCCGGGTCCGGCCCCTTGCGCGAGTAGCCGCCCTGGCCCTGCAGCAGCATGGCCTGGCTGGGGGCGAGCGTGAGTTCCATGCTGGCCTGGGGCGAGCGAATCGACACACGGTAGCGGCCATCGGCGCCGCGCTGCATGCGCCAGTCGTCCAGCTTGATGTCGGTGGTGGCTGTCCCGGCGAAGGCCAGTCCGAAGCCGGCGCGCGCGCTGCGCTGATCGTGCACCAGGCGGCCCGTGGCCGGATCGGACAGGGCCGCGTGGCCGACGATCAGCTGGGTGGGAGCAAAAGCGCTGGGATTGGCGCGGTCGTGGGTGGTGGCGCTGCGGAAGAACGTGACCTGAAAGCCCAGCGGCTTGCCGTCGGCGGTATTGAGCCACCCCGTCACATACCACCACTCGGTCTTGAAGTCCGGATGGGCGCCGTAGTCGCGCGGGAAGGCCAGGGTTGGCGCCGGCGTGACGGGAGCGAACACCGGCGGCGCTGCCTGGCACAGGTTGGCCAGCAACAGCAACAGCACACATAGAAAGCGCATTACCAGTCCTCCCTGACCGCGCGAATGGGACCGCCCGAGAGCGCATAGCGGCCGGACACCAGCGCGGTCACCACCGATGCCGCCAGCAGCACGCCGGCCACGCTGGCCAGCAGCGTCCAGGGCAGGTGCAGCTGCATGGTCCAGTGGAACGACTGCGGATTGACCACGTACACCAGAATCAGGCTGATGACCAGACCCAGCGCGAAGCCGCACACCACGCCCAGCGCCGTCAGCGCGCCGCCTTCGAGCGCCAGGATGCGCAGGATCTGCCCGCGCGTGACGCCCACGTGGCGCAGCATGCCGAACTCGCGGGCGCGCGCCAGGGTCTGCGCCGAGAATGTCGCGGCCACGCCCGACAGGCCGATGGCGATCGCGATCGCCTCCAGCAGATAAGTCACCGCAAAACTGCGGTCGAAGATGGTCAGACTCATGGCGCGGATCTCCCCCGGCCGGGCGAAATCGAGCTTGGCGCCGAAGGGCAGGGCGCGCACGCGCTGCTCCACCTGTGCCGCCTCGACACCCTTGTCGACCCAGATGGCGACGTCGTTGACTTGCTGGTCGCCGCTCAGCTGCCGGTAGTCGGCCAGGCGGATCTGCACCGAGCCGGTCTGATTGGAGTAGTCGCGCCACGCGCCGGCCACCACGAATGGATGAAGTTTGCCGGCGATGGGCAGGGCCAAGCTGCCGCCCACCTTGAGCGCGTACAGGTCGATCATCGCCTCCGACACCCAGACCGGGCGCGCGCCGGCAGGCACGCTGGCCAGTCGGCCCACGATGGGCATGGTGCGGCCCGGGTCGACCGCGTCGATCGGACGCGCCATCAGCTCGACCTGTGGACGGGCAGGGTCCAGCGCCACCCGGCGCGTGCGCAGGAAATCCACCCGCGCCGCGCCCGGCAGGGCGACCAGGGCGGCCTGTTCGGCCGGGCTGATGCCGCCCGCGCTGCCGCTGCTGGCCACACGCACGTACAGGTCGGCCGGCAGCAGCTGCACCAGCCAGTCGTCCAGCGACACGCGGAAACTGGCCACCATGATGCCCATGGCGACCATCAGGCTGAAGCTCGACAGCACGCCGCCCAGCGCGATGGCGGCCTGGCCGGAGGCGTTCGCCAGCCGCGCCATGGTCAGCGACAGCACCGGGTTCAGGCTGTGCCTGAGGGTGGCGCGGTTGATCAGGCCGAACAGGCTGGCCGCCAGCCGCGGCATCAGGCTGATCCCGCCGATCAGCAGCAGGGCGATCGACAGATAACCCAGAATGGGCAGCTCGAACAGGGGCGGGGCCTGGCTGAGCAAAGCCGCGACAGCGATGCACAGCGCGCCTGGCCAGACCCGCGCCAGGCGCGCCAGCGCGACTTCGTCGTTGCCGGATTTGAGGGCCACGGCCGGTGCGGCGCGCGACGCTTCCACGGCCGGCGCCAGGCATCCCAGCACGGCCACGCCGAAGCCCAGCGCGAAGAACACGGCGGCGGCTACGGGCGTGAACTGCACGCTCGGGCGCACGCCCGAAAAGTAGCCGGCGCCCAGGTCGCCGCCGAAAAAGTGCAGGGCTGCGGCGGCCATGCCGTAGCCGGCGGCGATGCCCAGCGCCGCGCCGATGACGCCCAGGCTGGCGCCTTCCAGCACCACCTGGCGCAGCAGTTCGCCCCGTTCCACGCCCAGCACGCGCAGCAGCGCAAACTGGCTGCGGCGCCGGATGACCGACAAGGCCTGCGTCGAAAACACCAGGAACGCACCGGTGAACAGGGCCACCAGCGCCAGCACCGTCAGGTTGACGCGATAGGCGCGGCTCATGCCGTTGTTGCGGCTTTCCTGGTCTTCGTCGTTGGGTTGGCCCACCAGAAAGCGGCCCGGGTAAGCCTGTTCCAGTTCGGCCGCCAGCGCGCGCTGGAACCCATTGCGGTCGATGCCGCTGCGCAGCTTGAGGTCCACCCGCGATAGCTTGCCCAGTTTGTCGAAGCGCCACTGGGCCGCGCCCAGGTCCATGACGCCGATACGCTGGCCGGCGCGCGCCTGCTGCATGCTGCCGGCCACGCGCAGCGCCACATCCAGCGTGCCGCTGCGCAGCGCCACCTGCTGGCCGTTGGCGCGCTTGAGCCACGCCATGGCCGCCGGCGACAGGAAGATGGTGTCGTCGGCCAGCAGGTCGAAGCCGTCCTCGGAGCTGCCCAGCAGGCCAGGCGAGACGAAGCCGGCGCGCAGCGCGTCGACGCCGATCACCTTGAGCGGGCCTTGCTGGCCGGGGGCGCCCACGTTCAGCTCCAGCACGGGCGAGGCCACCGCCACGGCGCCGTTGGTGGCCAGACGCGGGAACACGGCTTCGTCGAACCACGCCTCGCGTCCCGTGACCTGGATGTCGGCCTGACCGGCCACGCTCTTGACGGCGGCGGTGAATTCGTTGAAGGCGGCAGCGTTGATCAGGTGGATGGCAAACCCCATCGCCACGCCCACGGCGATGGCGACGATGGCCAGCAGCGCGCGCACGGGGTGGGCGCGCCATTCGCCGAACAGCAGCCAGCGCGATAAAAGACTCAGGAAGGACATTCGAGCGCCACCAGCTCCTTCTGCCGGCGCGCCTTGATGCGCAGCGACTCCTTGCGGTCGCCCGCCTCCTTGGCCAGATCTTCATCGGCCCACTTTTTGTTCAGACGCAGCTTGGCGCAGCGCTGCGCCTGCACGGCCGCGGCGCGGCTGGCGCGGGCGCGCTGGCGTTCTTCGATCGCTTCGCGCGCGTAGCGGGCCTTCTGCACCCTGGCCAGTTCAAGCGTGTCGCGTTGCAGCGCGCGCGCCGCATCCGGATCCGGCTCGGGTGCGACCGGTATCTTCAATTGCGTCGTCTCGCCCCGCTCGCAAGGCCGGTCACCGTAGGCGACCTTGCCGTCGACGGTACATTTATAGACTGCCTGGGCCCAGACCGGCCCGCAAGCCAGGCACACGGCCAGCACCAACAGTTGCAGCATGATGAACTCCACGGCGGTCACAGGATTTTGCCAGGGTTCATAATGCCCAGCGGGTCCAGCGCGGCTTTGATCGCACGCATCATGTTCAGCTCGACGGCCGATTTATGCCGGACCAACTCGTCACGTTTGAGGGCGCCGATGCCGTGTTCGGCCGAAATCGAGCCGCCCCAATCGGTCACGCTGTCGTGCACAATGCGGCTGATGGCTTGCTGGTTGGCCAGGAAGTCGTCGTGTGACACGCCGTCCGGCGGCGCCACGTTGAAGTGCAGGTTACCGTCGCCCAGGTGGCCGAAGCACACCAGCTGGCTGGCCGGGAACGCTGCCAGCACGCGCGCGTGGGTGGCGTCGATGAAGTCGGGGATGCGCGAGACCGGCAGCGAGATGTCGTGCTTGATGTTCTTGCCGGCGGCGGCCTGCGCCAGCGGAATGTGTTCGCGCACATGCCACAGCGCGCGCGACTGGGCGATCGAAGTGGCCACCACGGCGTCGTCGGCGATGTCGAGATCGATGGCCGCGGCGATGGCCTGCTCCAGCAGGGCGACCGCATGCTGCTCCGACTCGCTGCTGGACACTTCCAGCAGCACGTACTGGGCGTGGCGCGACACGAACGGCTGCGCCAGCGAAGGAAAGTGCGTCGCCACCAGGCGCAGGCAGAAGTCCGACATCAGCTCGAAGCCGGTCAGGCTGGCGCCGCACTGGTCTTGCGCCAGCACCAGCAGGGCCAACGCCTGGCGCGGCGAGGCCAGCGCCACCAGCGCGCTGATCGACGCCTTCGGCTGCGGGAACAGCTTGAGCACCGCCCCGGTGATGATGCCCAGCGTGCCTTCGGCGCCGATGAACAGGTCGCGCAGGTCGTAGCCGGTATTGTCCTTGCGTAGCGCGCGCAGGCCGTCCCATACTTCGCCCTGCGCGGTCACGACTTCCAGGCCCAGGCACAGCTCGCGCGCGTTACCGTAGCGTAGAACGCCGGTGCCGCCCGCATTGGTGGACAGGTTGCCGCCGATGCTGCAACTGCCTTCGGCGGCCAGCGACAGCGGGAACAGGCAACCGGCAGCGGCCGCCGCATCCTGCACGGTCTGCAGGATGCAGCCCGCGTCGACCGTGATGGTGCGGTTGGCGGCGTCGAGCTGGCGCACGCGGTTCAGGCGCGCCAGCGACAGCACCACCGCCGCGCCGCTGGCGTCCGGCACGGAACCCAGTACCAGCCCGGTGCGACCGCCCTGCGGCACCAGCGGCACCCGGTAATGGGCGCAGGCGCGCACCAGGTCGGCCACCTGGGCGGTGCTGGCCGGGCGCAGCACCGCCAGCGCCCGGCCCGTGAAGCGCCCGCGCCAGTCGGTCAGGTAGGGGGCCATGTCGGCCGCGCCGGTGAGCACATGGGCGTCGCCGGCGACTGCGCGGCAATGCGCCAGAAAAGCGGCCGTCATGCCGGGACCCGGGCTGGACGCGTCGTCGCTCATTTCGCCGAGTTGACCTTCTCCAGCAGTTCCTTGGCGATGCGCTTGGCGGCTTTTTTATACGGGCGCAGATACAGCAGCGCGCAAGCGAAATACACCAGCACCAGCATGATTTCGCCGGCCGCCATCAGGCGCGAGATTTCGCTCTTGTCGCTCCAGGCGCGCACCACGCCTTCGGTAAAGTACAACAGGATCACCATCGACGACCATTGCAGCGTGTAGATGTCGCGCTTGATGACGCCGCGCAGGGGAATCAGCAGCGGCACCGCCTTGAGCGCCAGCAGCGAACCGTTTGGATGCAGGGGCGCAACCCACATTTCCCAGCACACCAGCCAGACAATCAGTAGAACCAGGCTAACGATGGCGCCGAGGTGAAAGTACTTGGGCGCTTGCATCAGTGCGCTCCGTTCAGTTTGCGGGCGGTTTCGCCCAGGCGCTTGCCCATGGCGATGGCCAGGCGCTTTTCATCATCGGTGACGGACTTGTTGCCGTCGATACCGGACCAGTGGGTGGGACCGTAGGGCGTGCCGCCGCTGGACGTGGTCATCAGCTCGGGATGCGTATAGGGTAAGCCCATGACCATCATGCCGTGGTGCAGCAGCGGCACCATCATGGTCAGCAGGGTCGATTCCTGGCCGCCGTGCAGGCTGCCGGTGGAGGTGAACACGGCCGCGGGTTTGCCCGCCAGGGTGCCGGCCAGCCATTCGGTGGCCGTGCCGTCCCAAAAATATTTCATGGCCGCAGCCATATTGCCGAAGCGGGTAGGGGAACCCAGCGCCAGACCGGCGCAGTCGGCCAGATCGGCCCGCTCCACGTAGGGCGCGCCGTCGGCCGGGATGTCGGGCGCGGTCGCTTCCGTCACGGTCGACACGGCCGGCACGGTACGCAGGCGCGCGTCGACCCCGGGAACGCTTTCGACCCCCTGGGCGATCAGTTCAGCCAGCTTACGGGTGGCGCCGTGACGCGAATAGTACAAAATGAGAATTGTCAGATTGGTTTGGTTCATCGTTGGTATTATAGGGCGCTTTGGCCGGCGCGCGCGCGGCCGAAGGCCCGTTTCCGCTACTGTCGCTGTTGTTTGCCGAGTCCGACTGCGCCCACCGTACAAGTTCCGAAGTTCATGCTTTCAAAAACCGTCCACTCGATTTCCCGATCCACCAGCGAGATGATCAACGTCAGCGTCGACCGCGTGCGCGGCCTGACCTTGAGCGAGGTGCGCGACCTGCTGCGCTTCGCCCGGCGCCGGCTGAGCGAGGAAAAACTGCCCCAGGTGGCCGGCAGCCTGACCTTTACCACCACGCTGGCCGTGGTGCCGCTGCTGACCATCGTGCTGGCGATCTTTACCACCTTCCCGGTGTTCACCAGCCTGCGCACGGCGCTGGAAGCGTATTTCGTCCAGACCCTGATGCCGCGGGCGATTTCCAACACCATCATCGGCAACCTGACCCAGTTCGCCAGCAAGGCCACGCGCCTGTCGGCCGTGGGCGCGGTGGCGCTGGTGCTGACGTCGGCCGCCATGATGGGCATGATCGAGCGCGCCTTCAACCAGATCTGGCGCGTCAAGACCGCCAGACCCATTGCCCAGCGCGTGACCATTTATTGGGCCCTGGTGACCCTGGGGCCGCTGCTGTTCGGGCTGTCGATCACGGCTACCTCGCAGCTGTTCCTGGCCACCACGGCATGGACCAATACGGCGCCCATCGTCAGCGCGCTGTTCTATACCATCGTGTCGGTGGGCCTGACCACCGGCGCCTACACGCTGCTGTACATGGCCGTGCCTAACCGCTATGTGGACTGGCGCGACGCCATGTGGGGCGGGCTGGTGGCGGCGCTGGCGTTCGAGGTGGCCAAGCGGCTGTTCGGCCTGTTCGTGCGCCAGTTCCCCACCTACGCGCTGATTTACGGCGCGCTGGCCGCGCTGCCGCTGTTCCTGCTGTGGATGTACCTGTCCTGGATGATCACCCTGATCGGCGCGCTGCTCACGGCCGCGCTGCCGGTGGTGAAGTACGAGCGCTGGTGGTACCAGCCGGTGCCGGGCGGCGCCTTTGTCGACGCCATGGCCATTCTCAAGGTGCTGCACAGCGTGGCGCGGCTGACCGATTCGGCGCTGGTGTCGAGCGCGGTGATCCGCACCCATACCCGCATCGGGTACGACGAGATGACCACCTTGCTCGAGCAGATGCTGGCGGTGGGCTGGGTCGGACGCGTGCAGGCCGATGTGACGGCCCGTTCGCGCTGGGGCAAGCAGGCGCGCGAGAGCGCCGACAACTGGGTGCTGCTGACCAATCCGGCCAAGCTGCGCCTGGCCGACGTGTACCGCCTGTTCGTGTTTGGCGGCATGGCGATGGAAGCGAACGCCGATACCAGCCAGACCGGCCTGTCGCCGGTGGCGCTGGACACGGCGGCGCTGGCGCGGCAGGTGGAAAGCGCGGTCGAGGGCAGCCTGGAGCAAACCCTGGCCGAGCATTTCGCTGCCGGCGCGGTGTAAGCCGGCACGCCACGATCGCCGTGGCGTGGCGCCGGGTTCGGCTGCGTCAGCCTTTTAAAAAGCCAATCAAGGCGTCGAGCACGGCGTCCGGCTGCTCCTGCATCAGCGCGTGTCCGGCATCGACCTTGACGACCCTGGCGTGGGCCAGCATCGACGTCAGGCCGGTGGTGGAACGCGCCGGCGTCATCATGTCCTGGGTGCCGAACACGAACAGCGCCGGGCAGGCCGCCGTCACCGACGCTGCCGCCGCCTCGCCGTTGGCATACGCGTTGCAGGCGCAGAAATCGGTGTGGAACAGCTGCGCCGGATTCTGCGTCGACAGGCGCTGCATCAGCCGCTGCGAGGCGCCCATCGCATAAAAGCCAGGCCCGGGAAACGACGGCTTCTGCGCGATCGACGAGTGCGACCAGATATTGACCATGTCGATGGCCTGCGGCTCGTTGTCGCGCGCCGTGTCGAGCAGCGCTTGCGACACCTTCATTGGGTACGTGGCGCCCAGCATGGCCAGGTGCGTCACGCGCCCGGGCGCCTGCTGCGCCGCTTCCAGTGCAATCAGCGCGCCCATGCTGTGGCCGATCAGCGCGGCGCGTTCGACCCCGGCGCCATCGAGCAGCGCGATCAGCCAGCCGGCCATGGCCTGCACACTGGTCAGGGCCGGCCCGGCGCTGCGGCCATGGCCGGGCAGGTCGAGCGCCAGCACGTTCCAGCCGTGATGGGCGAAGTAGCGGGTTTGCAAACCCCAGACCGAATGGTCGTTCTGGGCACCGTGGATGAACACTACGGTTTTCTGCGCAGGATCGAACGGCCTGCCGCCCGTGTAGCAGTAGGCGGCGCCGCTTGCAAGGTCGATCATCATGTCAGGCGCCTTTCTGCGAGATCTTCAGCGCGCGCGCCAGATCGTCGATCAGGTCGTCGGCATCTTCCAGCCCCACCGACAGGCGCATGGTGCCTTCGCCGATGCCGGAGGCCGCCAGCTGGTCGGCCGGCACGCGGAAGTGGGTGGTCGAGGCGGGATGAATCACCAGCGAGCGGGCGTCGCCCACGTTGGCCAGATGCGAAAACACCTTGAGCGCGTCGACAAAGCGCCGGCCGGCGGCGCGGTCGCCCTTGAGCGTGAAGGTGAACACGGCGCCGCAGCCCTTGGGCAGCAGCGTTTTGGCCAGTTCGTAGTCGGGGTGCGAGTCCAGTTCCGGGTACGACACCGACTCCACGGCCGCATCGCGCAGCAGGAACTCGATCACCTTGCGCGTGTTGGACACGTGCCGGTCCATGCGCAAACCCAGCGTCTCGACCCCTTGCAGAATGCTGAAGGCGTTGTGGGGGCTCATGATGGCGCCGAAGTCGCGCAGCCCTTCGCGCCGGGCGCGCAGGGAAAAGGCGCCCACGGTCGATTCCTCGGCGAACACCATGCCGTGGAAGCCCTCATACGGCTCGCACAGCTCGGCGAAGCGGCCGCTGTTTTCGTAAGCAAGCTGCCAGTCGAAGGTGCCGCCGTCGACCAGCAGGCCGCCGATGGCGGTGCCGTGCCCGCACAGGAACTTGGTGGCCGAGTGGAATACCAGGTCGGCGCCGTGCGCGAAGGGGCGCAGCAGATAGGGCGTGGTGAAGGTCGAGTCGAGCATCAGCGGCAGATGATGGTCGTGGGCGATGGCCGCGACCCGTTCGATATCGAGCACGTCCAGCCCGGGATTGCCCAGCGTTTCGGCGAACAGCACGCGCGTTTCGGGGCGGATGGCGGCGGCCCAGGCGTCGTGGTCGCGCGGGTCGACGAAGGTGGTGTCGATGCCGAAGCGCTTCAGGGTGTAGGCCAGCAAATTGTGCGAGCCGCCGTACAGCGCGCGCGAGGCGACGATGTGGGCGCCGGCGCCGGCGATGGTGCACAGGCCCAGGTGCATGGCGGCCTGGCCGCTGGCGGTGGCGATGCCGGCCACGCCCCCTTCGAGGGCGGCAATGCGCTCTTCCAGCACCGCGTTGGTGGGATTGGAGATGCGCGAATAGACGTGGCCGGCGCGCTCCATGTTGAACAGGGAGGCGGCGTGGTCGGAGTTCTGGAAAGCGAACGACGAAGTAAAGTAAATCGGGGTGGCACGTGCGCCGGTAGCCGGGTCTGGCGTGGCGCCGGCATGCAGCGACAAGGTGTCGAAGCCGGGATAACGAGGACCGCTCATGGTGGACTCATCGGGAAATGGGATAGCTGGACATGATACGACACGGCGGCGGCGGCGGGCCTGCGGCGTGCGCAATGGCGCGGGAAGGTCGAAATGACCCTCCTGCAACATCGGCTGCAATATTTTCAAACAGTTAAGCTTAGCCATGCTACTGTCGGGCTGGTCCTTCCCTGATTTCGTCATCGCATCCGTACAAAAAACCTTACCAGGAGCATTCATGCCGGCTCGCAGATTCCTCGTCTCCACCGTCGCCACGCTGTTGACGGCCACAGCCTGCGTTGCAGCGCGCGCCGCTGAACCGGTCTATCAGCCATTCCCCACCGGTTATGGTTACCTGGAGCCTGCGGAAATGCAAGCCTTGCGCTCGGCCGTGGGCAAGGGCGACAGCGCGGTGGTGCGCGAGCATGGCTGGAAGCTCTGGGCCGGCATCATGCAGCCCGCAGCCGGGATGAACTGGCCGGTCTGGTATACCTGGCCCACTACCTCGGACGCGTTTCCCGTCACGCCGGCGTCAGGCAGCGCGGCTGCGCCAGCCGGGGACGCCGTCTCAGGGGCGGCCTCGACGAATGCCTCGAAGCGGCACATGGGCCGGCGTGGCGCCAGCACGCTGACGCCCGTAATGACCAAGGCGCCCGTGTACGATATTCCGGCAGAAGTGTCGACGGCCTATCCCGGTGTGACTGGTAAACACTGCAGCAATAACCAGAAGCCGGCCATCTGCGATGGCGCGCACTTCGCTTACAACGGCGACATCATGATCGCCACCGAGTCGCTCAGCAAAGAGGCGCTGGGCTTCATCCGCGACCCCAAGCAGCCGGTGTACAAGCAAAGCGAACTCAAGCGGTTGTATGCGGAGAACGATCCGGCGCGGCGCGTGCACGAGCTCAACGCGCCGGCCAGCTACGTGGTCACCAAGCACATGTACTGGCCGGTCAAGGCCAGGGGCTTGACCGCGCTGCCCGTGTGGCGCGACGACTTCGGTGCGCAGTACAGCGGCTACGCGGGCTATGAGGGGTGGGCCCACGCCGCGGCCATCGATCCCAGCGGCGCGCGGGTCGGCAAGACGGCGCGCGTGAGTTATCTGTACAACGTAAAGAAACACAACGGCAAGCCTTGGCCGACGATCACCAGGACCGCCAAGGTGTACGGCCTGAATGATTTTTACCATCACCGCGTCACCCAGGCGGACTGGGACAGTTTCAATGAGGCGGACAAGGCGATCATCAATGCGGCCAGTTATTGGCTGAGCAACAAGCCGTTCGGGGTCGGCGACTATCTCGTCACCGTCGCCATGCACATCAACACCAAGGAAGTGGCGAGCTGGGCGTTGCAGAGCGTGTGGTGGTCGGACCGGCCGGACGCCATGCCGCATGCCGCCAACCGCCCGGCGCTCGCGCAGGCCGCCGGCCCGTGGAAGCATTATCTGCTGACCGAAGCGTATGGCATCCCGGAGAAAGGCAATCCGCACCAGCTTCCCGTTGCGACCAATCCGTACATCGAACTGATCTCGCATCCGGTCGGCACCAGTTGCTACACCTGTCACGCCCGGGCCGGCTGGCCGGGCAGCGACAAGCCCAAAAAAGGGACCGCCAGTTACCAGAATCCCGACTGTCCGGGGCTGCGCGCGCGGCTCAATCCCAACAGCGATTGCCTGAAGGCGATCACGCTGACGGATTTTCAGTGGATCATTCCGGATCGCGCGCTGAAGGAATAGACACCCGAGACCAAGGGCTGCGGCCGCTGCCGGAACGGGAATTTCGGCCGCTTCACGCATCGCCTGATCATTTGACGATTCGCAAAGCTGGATTTTTTGTCACGCATACGCTACATTCGGAGCTAAGGCTTATAAAAAGGCACCCATACTTATAACCTCATCAGACAAAGGTCGGCCATCATGAAAGTCTCTGAAATCCTGCAAGTTAAAGGCAACATCCTGTACACGGCCACCCCCGAGACGCCGCTGGTCGACGCCATCAACACCATGGCCGAAAAGGATATCGGTTCGCTGGTGGTCATGGAGTTCGGCGATCTGGTCGGCATGCTGACCTTCCGCGAGGTGCTCAAGGTGCTGCACAAGAACGGCGGCGAAATCGGCCAGGGCACGGTGCGCAAGTACATGGATGACCATCCCATCACCGTCACGCCCGATACCGAGGTCAACGAGGTGCGCCGCATGATGCTGGAAAAGCATGCGCGCTATCTGCCGGTGATGAACGCCAAGACTCTGCTGGGCGTGATTTCGTTTTACGACGTGGCCAAGGCGGTGCTGGAAGCGCAAAGCTTCGAGAATCGCATGCTCAAGGCGTATATCCGCGATTGGCCGGCCGAGGTGGCGCAGGACGATTGAGCGGCTAGTTCACCGTGCCATGGGTCCCCGCCTGCGCGGGGACGACGTTGGTCGCTGGAGCGGTTGGTTTTGCTTGGGTGGCTTCGGCGTTGGCGCTTTCCGCTTGCATCGATACTGCTGCTCGCTCGGTACGGCAGCGCTCACACCGCCCGGTTCAGCAAATCGTCTCCCAGCCAGTCGTACAGCGCCGTCGTGGTCATCGGCCGCGCGAACAGGAAGCCTTGCGCCATCGGACAGCCCAGCGCCTGCAGGATCTGCGCCTGGCGCTCGTCCTCGACCCCTTCCGCAATCACCGTCAACCCCAGATTGCGTCCCAGCTGTATCACCATTTCGGCGATGCTGCTGCCGCGCGCCGAGCCGGTGATCTCGGTGACGAACGCGCGGTCGATCTTGAGCCGGTCGACCTGCAGCCGCTGCAGGTACGACAGCGACGAAAAACCGGTGCCGAAGTCGTCGATCGAGATCGACACCCCCGTGTGCTTGACCTGCGCCAGCATCTTGATCAGCAAGTCGGGTTCTTCCATCGCCATCGATTCGGTGATCTCCAGCTCGATGAATTCCGGTGGCGCGCGGCTGTCGGCCAGTGCCGAACGCAGCATGTCGAGGAAGTAGGGGTGGCGGAACTGCACCTGCGACACGTTGACCGACATGGTCAGGTCGCGGTAGCCGGCCGCACGCAGGCGCACCAGCTCGTGACAGGCGCTACGCAGCACCCATTCGCCGATATCGATGATCAGTCCCGAGTACTCGGCAATCGGAATGAAGCGGTCGGGCGAGATGAATTTGCCGTCCGGCGTCTGCCAGCGCAGCAGCGCTTCCGTGCCCACCGGGCGGCGCGTGAACAGGTCGATCTGCGGCTGGTACACCACGAACATCTCGCCGCGCGAAAAGCCCGTGCGCATGTCGTGCATGATGCGCACCCGTTCGCGGATCTCCACGCCCATGCTGCGCGAAAAATAGAAGTGACCGGCGCGCTGCTGCGACTTGGCCCGTTTGAGGGCGATGTCGGCATCTTTCAACGCGTCGGCGCCGCTGCCATCGTGCTCGGCCAGCCGCACCAGTCCCAGCGTGGCAGACACCTGCACGTCCTGGCCGTCGATGAAGAAGGGCGCTTCGAACAGCGACAGGATGCGGTGCGGGTTGACCGCGTCGGCGCTGCCCAGAACGCAAAAAATGTCACTGCCGATGCGGGCCACGGTCTGCTGCTCGCCCAGCTGCGCCTTCAGGCGCGCGCCCACCGACACCAGCAGCAGGTCGCCGAACTGGTGGCCCAGCGCGTCGTTGGTCTCGGCGAAGTGGTCCAGGTCGACCAGCGCCAGGATGGCGCGGTCGCGGCCGGGACCGGCCAGCGTGGCGTCGAGGACCTCGATCAGGCGCGTGCGGTTGGGCAGCTTGGACAGGTTGTCGAAGAACGCCGCATCGTGCAGGTGCGAGACCAGCTCCACGTTGCCCAGGCCGACGGCGACGTTGCTGCAGAAGATATCCAGAAGCCGCCGCTCGAAGCCGCAGTGGCGCCGGCCCAGATCGATAAAGGCGACGTAGGCGCGGCTGGCTTTGCCGGCGAAGTGCAGCACGAGGTGATCGTCTTCATAGACATTGCGCCGCTCGCGCAGGGCGCCCATCAGCGCGGGGCCGATGCGCGCGTCGCCCGCGGCGTGCAGGGCGCCGGCCAGCTGGGCGTGGCGTCCCACGCTGGCCACCACGTTCAGCGACGCGGCGGCATCGCCGTCCTGCGCGCACAGCACGCCGTGCGGCGCCACGCGCATGATGTCCGCGGCCTGGGCCAGCACGCCGGCGCCGAAGTCGTGCATGCCGTGCAGCGCCATCAGCCTGGCGCAGGCGTCGATGACGCGGTCCAGACCACGGCGCCCGCTGCCCAGCGCGCGGATCTGCTCGTAGGAGCGCACCGCCGCCGTCAAAGCCGCGTACAGCTTGCTGCGGGTCAGTTCGGACTTGGTGCGGTAATCGTTGATGTCGTAGTCGCGGATCGCGTCCAGTTCCGGCGCGTAGCCGGGCTGGCCGGTGCGCAGGATGATGCGCACCTCGCGCAGGCCCAGCTCTTCGCGGATGTGGCGCACCAGATGCAGGCCGGCGTCGGGCTGCTCCATGACCACGTCGAGCAGGATCACGGCCAGGTCTTCTTCGGTGGCCAGCATGGCGCGCGCCTGCGCGGCCGAATAGGCATGCACGAATTCCAGCGGCCGGTGCTGCATTTCCAGGTTGCGCAGGGCAAAGGTGGTCGTCGCGTGGACGTCCTGGTCGTCGTCGACGATCATCACCCGCCACACGGGCGTGCAGATGCGCGCCGCGTCGGCGGGCGCTTCGTCGAGGAATACCAGGTCGTCGGGATCGTCCTTCGGCTCGTCTGAGGGCGTGCTCGATAAGGGCATTTGTGGTGGCTCTCCGGAAACACAGGTTGTTGTCGTGACGGAAGTATATCTCCAATTGTAAAAACTGCGCTGGTAAGCGTTAACTATTAGAAAATTTCATTGTGTAAATCTTTATTGGTGGGATACAGCCGATGGCATCGTTTGGGAGCGGACGCATGAACAATCGCCGGATCTGACCCCGGTCGGGGAAAATCGCGTCATCGGCGGCTGCGACTGCGCCTCAACGCCAGCTGGAGCCCGATGACTGATAGAATTGCACTTTCCGCCACTCACTTTACGACCATGTCCGGCAATTCATTTGGCAAGCTCTTCTCCGTTACAACATTTGGCGAGTCCCACGGCCCGGCTATCGGCTGCGTGATCGATGGCTGTCCGCCGGGGATGGAGCTGTCCGAAGCCGACATCCAGCCCGACCTGGACCGCCGCAAGCCGGGTACGTCGCGCCACGTCACCCAGCGCCAGGAAGCCGACACCGTCGAAATCCTGTCGGGGGTGTACGAAGGCAAGACCACCGGCACGCCCATCATGCTGTTGATCCGTAATCAGGATCAGCGCAGCAAGGACTACGGCAACATCGTCGAGAGCTTCCGTCCCGGCCATGCCGACTACACGTACTGGCACAAATACGGTATCCGCGATCCGCGCGGCGGCGGCCGTTCGTCGGCGCGCCTGACCGCGCCCGTGGTTGGCGCCGCGGCGATTGCCAAGAAGTGGCTGCACCAGCAGTACGGCACCGTCTTCAAGGGCTGCATGAGCCAGCTGGGCGACATCGCAGTGCCGTTCGAATCGTTCGAACACGTGCCGAACAATCCGTTTTTCGCCGCCACCGCCGACCAGGCGCTGATCGCGCGCATGGAAGACGCCATGGACGCGCTGCGCCGCGACGGCGACTCGATCGGTGCGCGCATCGACGTGGTGGCCAGCAACGTGCCGGTCGGCCTGGGCCAGCCCATCTACGACAAGCTCGACGCCGACATCGCCTACGCCATGATGGGCATTAACGCCGTCAAGGGCGTGGAGATCGGCGCCGGCTTCAAGTCGGTGGCACAGCGCGGTTCCGAGCACGGCGATGAACTGACCCTGGAAGGCTTTGTCGGCAACAACGCCGGCGGCGTGCTGGGCGGGATCTCGACCGGCCAGGACATCACCGTGTCGATCGCCATCAAGCCCACCTCGTCGATCCGCACGCCGCGCCGCTCCATCGACAAGGCTGGAAATCCGGTCATGGTCGAGACGTTCGGCCGCCACGATCCGTGCGTGGGCATCCGCGCCACGCCGATCGCCGAGGCCATGCTGGCACTGGTGCTGATCGACCACGCGCTGATGCACCGCGCCCAGTGCGGCGACGTGCGGGTCGACACGCCGCAGATCGACTAGTGCCGCGCTAGCGCCGCGGCCGTGCCGATCAATACCGCGAGGTTCTCGCAGTTCCTGTTCGCCTACTACTCGCATGCGGGGGCGTTCGCGACCTACGTCAGCCTGTTCTTCGCCGCGCGCGGCATGACGGCGCCGCAGATCGGCGTGCTCATTTCGCTGATCCAGGTGCTGCGCATCATCGGCCCCAATCTGTGGGGCTGGCTGGCTGACGTCACCGGCAAACGCGTGGCGGTGCTGCGCGCCACCGTGGCAGGCGCCATCCTCGCCACCTGCGGCCTGTTCTTCGCCGACGGCTTCAACCAGTTTTTAGTCGTGATGGTCGCGCTGAACCTGTTCACCAGCGGCCAGGCGCCGCTGGCCGAAGCGCTGACCCTGGCCGCCATGAAGGGCGATATCTCGGGCTACGGCAAGGTACGCATGTGGGGCTCGGTCGGCTTCATCACCGCCGTGATGGCAGGCGGCTACGTGCTGGAGTGGTGGGGCGTGGACGCGCTGCCGTGGATGGCGCTCGCGCTCATGGCCTGCACCTTCGGCGCCAGCCTGCGCATCCATCCGGGCGCGCCGCCCGTGCAGCAGGCCGGCAAGGGCCCGGCGCTGCTCAGCGTGCTGCGCAAGCCCGAGGTGATCACGTTTTTCCTGCAGGCCGCGCTGATGTTCGCCGGCCATATGGCGCTGAACGCCTTCTATTCGCTGTACCTGGAACGGGCCGGCTACTCCAAGCCGGTGATCGGCATCATGTGGTCGGTCGGCGTGCTGTGCGAGGTGATGTTCTTCTATTACCAGGTCGAGGTATTCGTGCGCTTCAGCGCCCGCGTCGTCACCATGGCCGCGTTTGCGCTGGCCGTGGTGCGCTATCCGATGATCGCCATGGGCGCCGGCTCGATCGTGCTGCTGGCAATCGCCCAGGTGATGCATGCCGGGACGTTCGCCGCGCATCACTCGGCGTCCATCGTGACGATGCAGCGCTGGTTCGCCGGGCCCTTGCAGGCGCGCGGCCAGGCCCTGTACGCCAGCCTGGCGTTCGGCGTGGGCGGCACGCTGGGCGGCTTGAGCATGGCGTTTTTCTGGGACCGGTTCGGTCCGTCGTCGGTGTACTGGCTGGCCATGGTGCTGTCGGCCGCGGGAATGGCGGCGTCGGCATGGTCGTTTCAGCGCTTGCGCAGCAAGGCCGTGGCGCCATGAAAACCAAGCCCGATTTGACCTTTCGACTTGCACGTCCGGACGATATCGCCGCCATGTCGGCCATCCGCCTGGCCGTGACCGAAAACGTGCTGTCCGATCCTGCCAAGGTCACCTTGCAAATGTACCGCGACTATATGGAGACGTTGGGGCGCGCATGGGTATGCGAAGCCGAGGGCAGGGTGGTGGGCTTTTGCTACGCCGCGCACGGCGACGCCTCGATCTGGGCGCTGTTCATCGATCAGGCATTCGAAGGGCTTGGGATTGCCACGGCATTGCTGGAGATGGCTTGCCGCTGGCTGCGCGAGATTGGCAAGCTTGAGGTAACGCTGTCGACGACGGCCGGCACGCGCGCCGACCGCTTCTACACGGCGCGCGGCTGGCAGCGCGGCGCGCCGGACGCCAGAGGCGATGTGCGCTTTACCAAAACGCTGGCGCACGCCTGATCCAGCGGACAGATTAGGTAACGGTTCCCGTCACGGCGGCCACCTCGGCCTGGGCGCGACGCTCCACCGTCTTGACCACCAGCGCGCGCAGGTCGTTCAGCAGCGAGAACTCGGTCTGGCTCAGCGTAATGGCCGGGAAGCTCTCATCCCAGTCGCCATAGATGAAGCCGACCGGCTGGCCGTTATTACACAGCGGCAGAATGACGAAGCTGCGCGCGCCCGACAGCGACGACTTCCACCACGCCGGCAGCTTGGCGGCGAACTTCGGGTCCCCGGCGTTTTCGATAAAGATCACCCGGTCGCTGCCCAGCGACGCATGAAACACGTTCGGCTCGTAGACGTCGGCGAACACCATCGACGGCAGCAGCTCCTTGACGCCGTCGCCGAAGCCCATCCTGGCGGAATAACGGTGCTCGCGGCGGTTGCGCAGAAACGCCACCGCGCGCGAGAAACTCAGCCCCTGGTACACCGTCTCCAGCGCCATCGACATCATCTGGCCGGGACTTGCACTGTCCTGCACGTCGCGCATGTCGGCCACACCGCTGACCAGGATCTTGTTGCTCTCGGCCCGCACGCGTTCCGTGGCCATGGCCCTGGCGCGCTTTTCGGCCGGCTTGGCCAGCGGGGCGATCGACAGGTCCGACGCCGCCACCACCTTGGCTTTTTCGATCGCCACCATGAGCTTGTCCGGCGCCATCCCCAGCATAGGGGCGAAGCTGGCCGCCAGCACGCCGATCTGCTCGGCGCCGGCTTCGTCGTCGTGCCAGAGCGCGTCGGCGCACTGCGACGACATCGTCGACAGCGCCGCCAGCCAGTCTTCGTGGGCGAACTCGGCGCCCCGTTCGGCCGGCTCGACCCGGCGCATGCTGGCGATCAGGTTCCTGGGCAAACCCCAGTGCTCCGCGGTGGCGCGCCCGATCTGCTCCATGGTCAAACCCAGTACGGCCGGCGCTGCGTCGTCCTCGGCGCCGGCGCCACCCTGCGCCTGCAGCATCGCCCAGCGTTCCGGCATGTAGAAGGTGATCATCATGCGGCCGAGCGTGTGCAGCATCGAACACACCACCGCTTCCTCCGGATCGCGCGCGGTCGCGCTGCTGGCGATTTGCTGCGCGACCATCCCGGCCAGCACCGCCTTTTCCATCTCCACATGGGCGATCGCCGAATCGGGCGTGGAGCCGGACAGCTCTTCGATAAGCTTGAGACCCAGCGCCAGGTGGCCGATGGCTTCCGTGCCCAGCACCAGCACCGCCTTGGAGACGGTGTTGATGCGCTGGCCGAAGGCGGAGTACATGCCGCTGTTGGCCAGGCGCAGCACCTTTTGCGTCAGGACCGGATCGGACAGCACCGTCTGGGTCATGGAGAATTCCTGCTCGTCCTCGCCGCGCATGGCGCTCAGGATGGCGCTGATCGCCTTGGTGAAGCCGGGCATGTCGCCGCGCTTGCGGATACGTTCCCACAGCAGTGCGAGGGTGGCCTCGGCGCTGCTTGGCGCCGGGGTGGATACATTGATGGTCATTGGATTCCCGCCCGCAGTTCGGTCGGCAGCAGGGCCGCATACAGGTTTTCTTTGAGTGCGGCCATGGCCACGTGGGCCGGCATGGGCTTACCGGTCAGGTAGCCCTGCACGTACTGGCAGCCGCGTTGTTCGAGGTAGTGCATCTGTTCTTCGGTTTCGACGCCTTCGGCCACCACCGACAGGTCGAGGTGCTTGGCCAGATCAAGTACGGCGTTGCAGATGGCGCCGTCCTTGAGCGACTGCGGCAGGTCCTTGACGAAGGCGCGGTCGATCTTGAGCACCGATATGGGAAAGCGCTTCAGGTAAGCCAGCGACGAGTAGCCGGTGCCGAAGTCGTCGATGGCGATGCGCGCATGGCGCTCGGCCATCTTGGTCAGGATGGTTTCGGCATGGGCCGGGTCGATCATCAAGGTGCCTTCGGTGATTTCCAGCACCAGCTGTTCGCCGCGCAGGCCCGAAAAGGCGATGGCGTCGTCCAGCACGTCGAGGAATTTATCGTTGCGGAACTGGCGCGGGCTGATGTTGACCGAGATGTACAACTCGCGCTTGGCCACTTCTTCGAAGTGCTTGAGCTGCACGCAGGCCGCTTTCAGGGCCCACGCGCCTAACAGGTTGATCAGGCCATTGGTCTCGGCGATGGGAATGAAGCGCACCGGCGGCACCATGCCCAGGCTCGGATGCTTCCAGCGCATCAGCGTCTCGAAGCCCTGGATCTGGCGCGTCTGGGCGTCGACGATGGGCTGGTAGTACAGCATGAATTCGCCCTCGCGCACGGCCTGGAACATGGCCGCCTCCAGCGATATGTCGTGCTCGGGCGGGCCGCTCTGGCGCCCGCTGTAGACCACCGCGCGCGATTTGCCGGTGTCCTTGGCGCGCGACATGGCCGTATCGGCCAGCGCCACCAGCCGCACTTCGTCCTCGGCGTGCTGGGGATAGATCGAAATGCCGACTGACGCACTCACGTAAATCACGTGGCCGTCGATCTCGAACGGCGGCTGCAGCGCGGCCAGCAGGCGCCCCGTGACCAGCTTGATCTGCGCCTCGGACACGGTGCCCGGCAGGACCGCGACGAATTCGTCGCCGCCCACGCGCGCCAGGGTGTCGGAGTCGCGCAGCGTTTTGCGCAGGCGCCTGGCGGCCATGCGCAGCACGGCGTCGCCCACCGGATGGCCGAGGCCATCGTTGACCTTTTTGAAGCTGTCCAGGCCCACGGTGGCGACCGAAAATCCCTGGCCAGAGCGGCGCGCGTGGGCGATGACCATGCGGATCCGGTCCGACAGCAGCAGCCGGTTGGGCAGCTCGGTGAGCGCATCGTGGGTGGCCATGTGGCGCAGGCGCTCTTCGGTCGCGTGCTGGGCCGACATGTCGCGTCCCACTACCAGCAGGTTGCCGGGGCCGATGCGGGTGATGCGCAGTTCGAACCAGATCTCGCGCTCGAGCGTTTTGAGGCGGGCGTCGACCTTGACCGGGTCGCCGCTGGCGGCCGCGTCGGCGATGGCGTGGCGCAGTATGCCCTGGTCGGGTTCGGTGGCCATCAGCGGCAGGCTGGCCACCTCGGGCGCGGCCGGCGGCGCCAGCAGGGCGGCCGCGCGCCGGCTGGCGAACAGGAGCTGGCCGCCGCTGTCGATGCGGAAGACGACGTCGCCAGCCGCTTCCATGAGCTGATCGAGCTCGTGGCGCGCGTCGGGGGCCGGCCCTGTCGG
>CALRYE020000057.1:0-33535 GCA_943372275.1 Janthinobacterium lividum | reverse complement strand
GCCGCTGGATATTCGCCTCGAGCCCGAGCTGACGCGCGCGACGGCGTCGGACCAGTACACGGCGCCGGCCACCGACGGCTCGCGCCCCGGCGTGTTCTGGACGGTGGTGAACGATCCGCGCAAGTACGGCAGCACCGGCATGGTGACCTTGTATCTGCACGAAGGCCAGCCGGGCCACCACTTCCACATCGCGCTGCTGCAGGAGATGGGGCTGCCCAACTACCGCAAGTTCGGCGGCAACACGGCGTTCACCGAAGGCTGGGCGCTGTATGCGGAGACCCTGGGCAAGGAGATGGGCTTGTTCGACAAGCCCGAGGATTATTTCGGCCACCTGAGCGACGAAATGCTGCGCGCCGTGCGGCTGGTGGTGGACACCGGCATGCACCAGAAGGGCTGGACGCGCGAGCAGGCCATCACGTACGTGCGCGATACGCTGGGCTATAGCGAAGGCGAGGCGCGCAGCCAGGTCGAGCGGTATATGGTGTGGCCGGGCCAGGCGCTGGCGTACAAGATCGGTTCGCTGAAGATTTCAGAGCTGCGCCAGCGCGCCGCCACGGCGCTGGGTGCGCAGTTCAGCCTGCCCAAGTTCCATGAGATCGTGCTGGAGGATGGGACGGTGCCGTTGTCGCTGCTGGAGGCGAAGGTGGATCGCTGGATTGGGCAGGGGAAGGTGCAGGCGCAGTAGTGTAGCAGCGGGCGTTACCGGCGTCCGCGCATATCGACACACCACCACACAAGTACAACGTCTTTCCCGCGCAGGCGGGAACCCATAGCATGTAACACGGCGCCACGGTGCTATGGATCCCCGCCTGCGCGGGGAAGACGGTTTGGCGTGTAGTGGTGCAAGTCAGCTTTGCTGGCTCTGTTGCTCCAGCTTTGCTGGCTCTACCGCCTTACACCACCATCAACACCGGATACCTGCGCCACTCCGGCTCCACATAGCGCTGGCAGTTGGCAAAAATGAAGTCCAGCACCGCTTCCTGATTCGACACCAGCGCCGGGTGATCCAGCTTCCACTGCGCGAAGCTGGCCGCCAGCGCCGGCTCGTCGCGCAGCAGTTCTTCCGCGTGATCTTCGAACACGTAATCCGAATACGCTTCCTTCTTCTCCAGCACGCTGTTGAAAAACCCCCAGCGGAAGAAGCTGTCATGCCCCTGCGGCTCCAGCGTCTCGACCGCATAGCGCGCCTGATCCTGATCGAGCGCGATCCACCAGTCGCCCGCCCTCACCGCTACGCTGGCCGTGCGCCGCTCCAGCTGCACGTCGTCATGGAACATGTGGCCTTCGTAAGCATTGGCGCGGGAATCCACCGACACGATCTTGTAGTACGCCACCTCGATGACCTTATCCGCGTCGATGCGCTCCATGCGCACGCCATTCCACTGCAAGCGCTCGGCCACTTCGCGCCACGCCTGCGGCAGCACGTACGCGCGCGGCGCCTTGACCGTCACATCGGCCGGGAAGCTGTTGAAGTAGTCGATCTCGCGTTCCCACGGCGCGCTGCGGTCGTACCACAGCCGGCTGTAGTTGCCGATGGTGCTGGGCCGGTATTTGGCCTCATACCCGGCGAACTTGAATTTGGACGGCGCAGCGTCATCCATGGCCCAGTGCACCGGCCACTCGGCGCGGGTGCGCCCTTCCTGCCTGGCAGCGCGGCGCAGCGACTGAATCTGCGTGCCGTTGGCGACGGTGAACGCCAGCGCGCTTTCCACCAGCGCGCGCATCGAATGATAGCGGTCGGCGAAGGGTTTCAACATGTGCGTCTCGGGCATGAAGCCGATGGTGTGATGCAGCGCCGCGAAGCCGGTCGAAAAGCGCGGGGTTTCCAGGAACTCGGCGATGCCGTGGTCCGGGCTGTCCTTGACGGGATTCACATACGGGCACATGGGCCAGCCGCGCCCGGCCATGTCGGCGAACAGGTGCGGCAGCATGGTGGCGGTCAGGAACTCGCCCAGCGCGCCACCGAGCTTGTCGGCCTGGGTGTGGATCAGGGTCATGGTGTACGGGTAGTCGGCGCCGTTGGACGTGTGCGTGTCGACCATGACGTCCGGGTCCCAGGCCGTGAACAGCTGGTTGAACACCTGCGCGGTCAGTGAATCGCACTTGATGAAGTCGCGGTTCAGGTCCAGATGACGGCTGTTGCCCCGAAAGCCGAACTGCTCCGGCCCGTCCTGGTTCACGCGCGAGGTGTCGGCACGGTTGATGCTGCCGTCCACGTTGTACAACGGGACGAACAGGAACACTGTGCCGCCCAGCGCGGCCAGCCGCTCGGGCTGGATGCAGAAGTCGCGCACCAGCGCCATGCAGGCGTCGATGCCTTCCGGCTCGCCCGGATGGATGCCGTTGTTGTTGAAGAAGACCGGCCGCCCCGCCGCGCGGATGGCGTCGCGCTCGAACACGCCGTCGCTTGACACCACGCCTGCGTGAATGGGAAGTCCTGCGTCGGAAGTGCCGACCACGCTGAACTGGAGGATGCCGGGGTAACGGCTGGCCAGATCCTGGTACCAGGCGATGCACTCGGCCCAGGTGGTGGTTTGATTCTGATTACCCCGTTCGTAAGGGGTGCGAAGTTCGTTCGACATGTGATGGCCGTTTGAAGTGTGGTGGTGAGGGTTTTTTGCTACCGCCACGATACAGCACTTACCCGGCGTTCGCCACGGTGTGCCCGCTGCGCCACGTCAGCGGCAGGTCGATTTCGATGACGGTGCCCTCGCCGTCGCCCGAGGTAAACACGATCGAGCCGCCCAGCGCCACCACGCGCTCGCGCATGCCGATGATGCCGATGCCGGACGAGGCGCCCGCCTGCGAGAAGCCGGCGCCATTGTCCAAGATCTCGATATGCAGCGAGTGCTCCGGCTCGTCCAGCTCCATCGACACGCAGGCGTACGTGGCGCCGGCGTGCTTGAGCACATTCGACAGCGCTTCCTGCACGATGCGATAGGCCGAGATGGCCAGCTCGTTTTCCAGGCCCGAAAAGTCGCCGTCGGAGCGGAACTCGAAGCTGCATTCGGGGTGGCTGGTGTCGTAGTGGCGTATCATTTCCTCCACCGCGCCGTGGAGGCCCAGCATGTCCAGCACTTCGGGGCGCAGGCGCCGCACCAGGCGCCGCCCGCTGGCGTACAGGTCCAGCGTCAGCTTGGTGATGGCTTGCGACTTCTGCTTGATCTCTTCGATCGCGGGGCTGGGCTCGACCCGGCCAGCCAGGTGCAGGATGCTCTGCGACTCCAGCCGCGCGGCGATCAGCGAGGCGTTCAGTTCATCGTGGATTTCGATGGCGATGCTCTTGCGCTCGTCCTCCACGATCGAGTTGACCTTCTGAATCAGCTTGCGCTTGTCGGCATCGGCCTTGAGCGCCTGATTGCGCGACTCGACCAGATCCTTGGTGCGCTCCTCGACCTTGTTCTCCAGCTCCTGGCGCGAACGCCCCAGCGCCACCGACATCTGGTTGATCGACTCCTGCAGCTCGCCCACTTCGCCGCCCGTGGTCACGGCCAGCGCCACCTTGTAGTTCTCGCCGCGGATGTCGCGCAGCGCGTCGATCGAGGCTTTCAGCGGAATGGTCAGGCTGCGCGCCAGCACCCACGCCAGCACGCCCGACAGGGCCAGGCCCAGCGCGGCCATGGCCAGTTCCACGCGAAAGCGGTGCGCCTGCTTTTCCAGCATGGTGGTGGGCGACATGGTCACCCGCACGTAGCCCACCACCTCGCTGGTGAGCGTGGGCGGGCGCGTGTCGGTGGTGTCGGACACGTGCGGCAGGCCGTTGTCGGAGAACAGATTGATCCACACCATCTGCTTTTTGATCGGTACTTCGTAGAAGCGGTTTTCGGCATCTCCGGCGGTGGCGCTGGTGACGCTGATGGCGCCCTTCTGGCTCGCGTCCACCACTTCGATGCGGTAGATGTTGCGGTCCGACTGCACCAGGTTGTTGATGGTCAGGCGCAGGTCGGCCAGGTTGCCCGAGATGACGTTGTATTCGCTGGTTTCGGCCAGCGCCTTGGCCAGGATGCGTCCGCGCTCGGACAGTTCTTCGGCCACCTGCGAGCGATGCGAATACCACGAATAGCCCACGAAGGAGGTGAACAGGAACACCACCGGCAGCATGGTGATGAAGGCCATGCGCGTGCCGATGCTCCAGCTTTGCCAGAAGCGCAGCTTGACGGCGTGCCAGATGGGGAACCTGAGCATCCTGGGGGCTCTCGGCGTCGCGGCAGCCTTGGTTGCGGCAGGCGGCGTTGGCGCGGTGGAGCCGGCGGGTGTGGTGGGCGCGGAACGCAAGGGCAGCTTCATGGCAGGATTCCCCGCACTGGCGGATGGTTGGAGAACTCGCGCGCGGCCGCGTCCACCGGCACTTCCAGCGAGCGCGCTACGCCTTCGTTGACGATGGTGCTGAAGTAGCGCGGGAACTGGGGCGGCGCCAGGTCGCCCGTGCTGACATAGTCGGCCGTCACGTCGGCCACCTGCGCGTTGATGTGCTCCAGGTCCGAATAGGTGGACGCCAGCGCGCCGGCCTTGACCATGTCGGAGGAAAAGCCGATCACGGCCTGGTTATGGCGGTAGGTCGACAGCAGGATATTGCGGATGTTGTCGGCGTTGTAGATGCGCCGGTCGGGTACCGCCAGCAGCACGCGCGAGCCGCTGATGCGGTTCAGGACCTTGTTGATGTCTTCGCGCGCCGAGTAGTACTCCTGCTGGGCCACGCCGGACAGCACGGGTTTTAAGAACAGCGTGTCGGCGCTGAGGATGGCGGCCACGCGCACCGGGCGCTTGAACAGCAGCTCGATCAGGCGCAGCTGGTCGGCCGGTGCCGGTTCGGCGAAGATGGCCGTCATGGTCAGCTGGCGCGGCAGGGCGACGCCGGCCGTGAGGGCGTGCCACACCTGGCTGGAGGTGTAGGCGGCCAGCAGCAGGCAGTCGCACGGGCGGGACAGCATGTCGCGCAGGGCCAGCGGGCCGATCGCCACCACCAGCTGTTTGCGGCCACGGGGCGCATCGGCGCGCGGGCTGGCGAACACCTGCAGCAGGCGCTTTTGCAAGTCGTCGCGGATGCGGGTGGTCAGCTCGGTGCCGTCGGCGGTGACGATGCGAAAGCGTGCGCCGTTGGGGTTGTTGGTGTCGACGCCGTTGGTGTCCTTCGCTTGCGCGGGTGTGCACAGTGTCAGTGCGGTCAGCGCTGCGCTTAGCCATTGCATCAGGGTCTGGGCTGGGGTGGCGATGGTTAGCGCGTCACTGAGCCAGCGTGCTATGGGCCCCCGCCTGCGCGGGGGTGACGGCCTTGGGGTCGGTGGTAGACGCGAGCGCAATGGATCTTGGTTCACTTACGGTTCGATCAGGCCGTGCTTGACGGCCAGCTTGGTGATGTAGGCCTGGCGGTGCACGCCCAGCTTTTCTTTGACCGACTGGCTGATGTTGCTGATGGTTTTGGTCGACAGGTTGAGCTTTTCCGCGATCTCGGCGTTGGTCAGGCCCTCGGCCATCAGCTTGAAGATTTCCAGCCCGCGCTGGTCCAGCTGCGACTGGGGCGAGGCGTCGCCGCGCACCGACAGGTTGGCCAGCCGTTCGGCGATCTGCGGCAGAAAGTACAGCTTGCCTTCGTGGGCGTGGCGCACCGCCGTGGCCAGGTCGGCCGGGTCGCAATCCTTGGTGACGAAGGCGCGCGCGCCCAGCCGGTAGGTTTCCTTGATCAGGCTGTCCTGGTCGAACTGGCTCAGGAACACGATGTTGGCCGCGCCGAAGCGCTCCAGGATGCCGCGCGCCGCGTCCAGCCCCGTCAGCTCGGTGCCGAAGCGGATGTCCATCACCAGCACGTCGGGCTGCAGCTCGGCGTACATCTCGGCCGCTTCCTCGGGGGTGCGGGCCTGGCCGACCACGTTCATGCCCACGCCGGCCAGCGACATGGCAAAGCCGGTCATGACGATCGGATGGTCGTCGGCCAGCATGACCCGGATCGATGTTTGTTCAGCTTGCACAGTGGTTCTCCCGATTGGCGGCCCCGCGCGGGGCTTGGCGTCCCAGCGATTATTTCACACATCCACCCGCCATGCGAGCGCCCGCCCCATACCGCCGCGCTTGGGGCGGGCGGAAAAGCATACAATTACCGGCGCGTCCCCAAGAAGGACGCCTGGACCGGCGTGTATTTATCGCCGATCCGGATGCTGCTGATGTCAGCGCCCATTTCCTCCATTTTAATATCTACCTTTACTGCACCAGGAACCCATGCACAAGATGCTCTCTTCCTTCGTCGGCACGGCCCTCGCTACCAGCGTCGCCCTTGCTTTCCCTGCCTACGCCGCCACCCCGTCGCACGCGCCCACCATCCAGGAACCCGTGCTGCGCGGCCACCTCGCGTTCCTGTCGAGCGACCTGATGGAAGGCCGCGGCACCGGCCAGCGCGGCGGCGACCTCACCGTTGCCTACCTGGAAGCGCAAGCCATGGCAGCGGGCCTGAAGCCTGCCAACGGCAGCAGCTTCCGCCAGGCCGTCAAGATTGCCGGCGTTAAAGCCACGCCCGACACCAGCAGCGTGGCCCTGACGGCCGGCGGCGCCAAGCTGCCGCTGGCATTCGGCAAGGATTGGGTGTGGGCGCCGGGCGACGCCAAGGCGGCCAACACCCTCAACGCCGACATGGTGTTCGTCGGCTACGGCATCAGCGCGCCGGAAGAAGGCTGGGACGACTACAAGGGCCTGGACGTCAAGGGCAAGGTGGTGGTGATGATGGTCAACGACCCGATGCCGACCGCGGCCGAGCCGAACCGCTTCAACGGCAAGGGCCTGACCTACTACGGCCGCTGGACCTACAAATTCGAAGAAGCGGCGCGCCATGGCGCCGCCGGCGTGCTGCTGATTCACACCGATGCGACCGCCTCGTACGGCTGGAGCGTGGTGCAGAACAGCTGGCTGAGCGAGCGCTTCCAGCTGGCCCAGGGCAAACCCGGTTCGGGCATGCAAGGCTGGATGACGGAGGCGACCGCGCGTGCGCTGTTCAAGGCGGCCGGCAAGGATCTCGATACGCTGCGCGCTGCCGCCGAGGTCAAGGGCTTTACCGGCGTGCCGCTCGCGGCCAAGGTGAGCGGCGAAATGAAGTCGGCCGTGCGCATGATCGAGCAGTTCAACGTGGCCGGCATCGTGCCCGGCACCGATCCGAAGCTGAAAGACGAAGTGGTGATTTACAGCGCGCACTGGGATCACCTGGGCAAGCAAGGCGAAGGCGCCGACACCATCTACAACGGCGCGGTCGACAATGCATCCGGCTGCGCCGGCCTGCTGGCGATGGCGCAGGAAGCGGTGCGCGTGCCGGGCAAGCGCAGCCAGATGTTCCTGTGGGTAGCGGCCGAGGAGCAAGGTTTGCTGGGCAGCGCCGCGTATGCCGTGAGCCCGCTGTGGCCGGCCGATAAGACCGCGGCGGCGCTGAACCTGGACAGCCTCAATTTCGTCGGGGCGACCAAGGATATCGGCACGCAGGGCAGCGAGCGCACCGAACTGGGCGCCATGGCGATCGCGGCGGCCAAGGCCATGGGCATGAAGATCAGCCCGCCGGAGCCGGATCTGGCCGGTGTGTTCTTCCGCAGCGACCACTTCAGCTTCGCCAAGGCGGGCGTGCCGGCGTTTTCCATCGAGTCGGGCACCGAGTACGTCAAGGATGCGGCAGCCGGTAAGGTCAAGGCCGATGGCTACAAGGCCCGTTATCACCAGGTGGGCGACGAGTACGATGCCAGCTGGGATCTGGGCGGCATGGTGCAGATGGTGCAGTACACGCTGAACCTGGGCCGCATGGTGGCCAACGCGCCGAAGATGCCGGCGTGGAAGGCTGGCGATGCGTTCGGCAAGGTGCGCATGGCCAAGTAAGTGTTTGTGCGGCAGGCGTCCCGGACGTGCGTTCGGGGCGCCTGCCATTCTGGTTGTCGATGGATTGATAAAAATAATGGAGGCGGCAATGCGTAGCACAGCACTGATCGTGGTGGTACTACTCGCGGCATGCGGCAACAAGAGCGCGCCCTCGCCCACCGCCGCAGCCGACGGGGCGAATGCGCCGTCCGCGTCAGCGCCGGTTGCGGGAAAGCCGGCAAGCGCCGAGTCGGGCGAGGCGGCCAACACGGCAACCTTGTCCGCGGAGGGCGTGGGCCGGGTGAAGTTCGGCGCCACGCTGGCCGAGGTCGAGAAGGCGCTGGCGGAACAGCCCATCGCGCCCGTTCCCCAAGGATCGGAATGCACGACCGTGCAATTCAAATCGCTGCCGCAGCTGTATTTTATGGTGGAGAAAGGCGTCGTCACGCGGGCCGATGCGCGCGACGCTGTGCCCAACATCACTGGCGTGGGTCTGGGCGACGCCCCGGGCGTGCTGACGGCGAAGTATCCGAAGATCATCGTCGGGCCGCATAAATACCTGGATGCCGGGCACTATCTGACGCTGCCGGGCAAGGGCGACACCGCAATGGTGTTTGAGGACGACGGCAGCAAGATCACCGCAGTGCGTGCAGGCAAGCAGCCGTCGGTTGCCTATGTCGAAGGTTGCGGTTGATGGCTGCGCGCACTTCGCACTTCAATGCGTGACACGGGCGGCACAAGCACCGCCCTGTAGTGCGCGATAAAGCGCTGCGGATTATTTAAATACGCCGCAAGCCATGCGCGCGCCGCCACCACCGAGCGGGGCCGGATGATCGGAGTGATTGTCGCCGCCCACGTGGACCATTAGCGAGCGGCCTTTCAGGTCGGCCAGCTTGAGGCGCGGCGCCAGCACGGGCACGGTGGCCGCACCTTTGGCGTCGACCACCAGCGCCGGCAAGTCACCCTTGTGACCGTTGCCCCATGGCAGGCCATGCTTTTTGCTGCCTTCCGGATCGTAGTGTCCGCCCGCCGCTTGCGCCGGGACCGGCTTGCCGTCCTTTACTTCCGGTGCGCAGCTGGCATTTTCATGCACGTGAAAACCGTGCACGCCCGGTTCCACGCCGGTCAGCGCCGGTGTGAATACAACGCCGTATTGCGTTTCTTCGATGGCAACCGTACCGAGCGACGCGCCCACGCCTGTGGCCGACACCACGTTCATGGTCACCGGTGCGGACTTGGCGGCGGTGGCGGTGGCGGCCGCAGTCGCTGCGCCGGCGGAGACGGACAGCGTGCACAGGACCGCAGCGCCAAGAAGTTTTAATTGCAGAGTCAATTGCGTTTGCATGGGTGCCTTTAGGGGATGTGGATATTTCCTCATGCTAGCGCAAATTGACTGTTTAGCTCAACGCGCGCGGACCACCAGTTCGGGATAGCCGGTCTGACCATCGGGCTCGCGCGACAACGCCCACTCGGGCAGCAAGACCAGCAGCACTTCCGCCGTCGTGCGCACCACGTTGCCGTAACTGAGATGCCCGCCAGTGACCGCGCCGTTGCGGTCGGACACCGTCACGTGCAAGTGCGCGCCGGAGCCAGTCAGGCTCCCCGCGATACTCAACAGCTCCAACGGGCCCTCGATCAATGTTTCTGCCGACTCGTTGGCGAAGCGGATACGCCCGTCGACCAGGCTGCCGATACCCGAGAGCACAAAGGCGGAATCGACAGCTTGCCCGCGGATGGCAGCTTCGAGTGCGTGGCGCAGATCGGCGCCGGGCGAGAGTCGGATGGGTAGCAGATTCATGATTTTTTTGCGCTCGTGACGGTATCGATCCATTGCATAGGCTAACGTAAAGCGCCAGCATAGCGTGTCGGCGCGGCGCTAGCGCGGCTTAGTTGGCGAACTGAAACCGTATCAAGGCCAGGGTAAAGGCGAAGATATAACCGTAGGCAAAGCGGTCGATGCCCAGCACCGGCTCGCCCCGTCTTGCCCGCCATGCGCCCATCAGCATCATCACGCCGCCCACGGCGATGGGCGTGACGATCAGATTGACCAGACGCCACGTTCCCGGCACCAGATTGTCCGGAAATACCAGCAAGCTCAGGCCACCAAACACGGCACCGAAAATCGCATACCCGAAGGCCGCCAGCCACGGGTTGGGCGGGCGCCGGAATGGCTCGGCCAATGAGTGAAACCCCAGGTTGATCAACACTTCCGCGCAGGCCTGCAGCAGGAACTCACCGATAAATTCAAGGACCAATTCGATCATGCGGTTCGCTTTCTTTGCCGGCGCCAGGCAGGCGATTTATAATCGTGCAACATTGCCAATGTATGAGGCAAAATTGTTCGGTGAGTACAGCTTATGTGCCTCCTACGCTTGCACCGTCCATGGTCCACTACCCATTCAGGTCATCCCGCATGCCGATCTTCCTCGCGATCAAGCACACTGCCGCCGCGCTGCTCGCCGTTGTTACCATGGCCGCCTGTTGCGCGGTGCATGCCGCCACCATCAGTTCCGGCACGATTGCGCGCCCGGAAGGGCCGCGATCCTATCTGCTGGGACAGGCGGCCAATCCGGCGCCCGGCAAGCGCCCGCTGGTGATCCTGTTGCACGGACACGGCGCCTCGGCGGCCATGGCGTTCGGCAAAGGAAAGATCCGTGACCCGGCCGCCGCCTGGCTCGACATTGCCGACCGGGAGAATCTGCTGCTGATCGCGCCGGAGGGCGCGACGGGCAGCGACAACCGGCAAGGCTGGAACGATTGCCGGGCGGATGCGGCCACCAATCCCGCCACGGACGATGTCGGCCTGCTGGGCGCTCTGATCGACAAGGCCGTTGCCGAGCATAATGCCGATGCGGCGCAGGTGTACATCACCGGCATTTCGAACGGCGGCGGCATGACCTACCGCGCCGCAATCGAGCTCAAGCACCCGGTGGCCGCCATCGCCGTACTGAGCATGCCGATGGCGGCCAGCAGCCGCTGCGCCGCGCCAACCCGGCCGCTGCCGGTATTGTTTACCCACGGCACCAGCGACAAGATCGTGCCCTATGCTGGCGGCCCGGTGGGCAACTGGGTGCTCAAAGGGCGCGGCACGGGCGTCAGTGCCGAGGAGACGGTGCGGCAATGGCGCGAACTGGCCAAACTGCCGGATACGCCGCAGGTGACCCGCCTGCCCAAGCGCAACTCATCCGATCCGACCTCGGCCACGCGTTATGTGTGGGGGCAGGACCCGGCGCAGCTGCAGGTGGTGTTTCTCAAGATCGACAAGGGTGGGCACACCCAGCCGAGCATCACGCGGCGCTTCGCCTGGCCGCTGACAATCTTGCTGGGCGCGCAGAACAGCGATGTGGAATTTGCCGAGGAAGCATGGTCGTTCTTCAAGACCAAGCGCGCAGCCGACGCCCAGTGACGGCAGGCCTGCACGTCAGACTGCTATTGCGCCGCGACGCTTGTGCTTGCGCTTCCACCGACACCAGCATTGGCGCGGCCGTCGACCATCCATCCGGCGACCTTGCCGCCAGTGGCGCTTGCGAACGTCACGGCGCGCGCATGCAGACCGGCCAGCGCGACGATGAACAGGCGTCGCGCCATGGTCAGTGGATAGGGTTGTCGCAGGTCACGGTGCGCTGCGGACCGATCGATCACTTGGGCTTGGTGCCCTGCGCGCGCAGTTGGTTCAGTTGCGTTCCCATCCATACCGCGCTGGGCTGCTCCTGGCCAGCGCACTTGACGGCATACGGGCTACCGCTGACGCTGCTTTTGCTTGCCGCCAGCGTGACGAAATCTTCTGCCGTGGCGAGGCGCTTTTTATCGAGCAGGTACTTGTACTTCTTGGACAGGTGTTCGCGCGCTTCACCGGCGCTGTGCCAGCTGCCGTTGCGCTGAAACGTGCAGCCCGATGCGGCGAGCCGGGACAGCAGCTGCTCGACTTCGGCTTGCGCTGGGGCACTTGGCTCGACAGCGCTGGCCGGCAGCGATGCGCTCAGGGCGAGCGCCCCGATCAGGAGCGTGGACAGGAACTTTGACGTGATAGGCATGGAAAGAATCGCGATCTGGTTGGTGGGAGCGGCCCGGCGCCTGGCTCGATGGCAGCGTCATCATAAGCTGAATGGCAAGCCCGGCGGCACACATCAGGCTCAGCCCCGATGTATCGACTTGGTAGTGCGCCCTGCCCTGCCCTGCGCTACGCGGCTGACTGCTTGCGCCGGCGGCGGCGCAACAGCGCGCGCCCGATCCAGGTTCCCAGGCCAATCACGATCAACCACGGGATCAGCACGGCCGCACCCGTGATCGCCGTGGCAGTTCCTTCGGACAAATGCGCGCCAAATTCGCTGAACGCATGCGCGATGGGTTTGAAGGACGCGCCGCGATATCCAGCGGTGATGTCGACGGTCAGGATTTCCGTGTCGACGCGCTCTTTCAACTGCGCCTGCGTGCCAGCGATCGTTTCCAGCTCGGCTTGCACCTCGGACAGTTCCCGCGTCACCTTGATGAGGGCGTCGACATCGCTGCTGGCGCGGCCCTGCAAGGTTTCAAGTTTGGCGCGGTACTCCTTCAACATCGACAGCTTTTTTTCGTTGTCGGTGATGGGACCGGCCAGATCCTCGGCCACGGTGGCCTGCTCGGTGACGTCGCCCTGCCCGCTGAATACGGTGCGCAGCTTGGCAATGCCGGCCGGACGCGCCCTGAATTTCAAGGTTGCGCTCGCTTCTTTGCCGCTGCGGATCTCCGATTCCAGGATGGCGCACAGGTCGGCCGCCGCCGCGCGGCACGCGGCCTGCCCGGCGTCGAAGGCAGCGCGGATTTTATCCTCGGCCACGTCGATCTTCATGGAGTGGGAATAGGCCAGGTATTGACTGGCTGGCACCTTGCTTTCGGGTGGCGCTTCCCTGCCGGCGACGCGATAGGCGGGCTTGCAACCGGCAAGCATGATGAGAAGGCATAGGGCAAGGCATTTGAAATGCATAGGGTCTCCAGGAGGCCGAAGAGGTAGCTGCGGATCGGCGATGCGTCATGTAAAACCGCAAAGAACGGCCGCGATGGCGGTTATTGGTTAGTCGTCAATATTAGCTTGATAGTAAGTTATTGAGTGAACAAAATGGAGGGAAATTGGTGCGGGTCACTCGGCGTCGTTCGGGCGTTGAACACGGACCTTGGTTTATAGTGAGCGCTCTGCTCAACAACTGCCTGGGAGAATTAAATGGGATGGACGGCGGTATCGGGTGGTGGCGGAACGCACGGCAACGAGGACCTGGTAGCGGTCCATGAGCATGACGGCGTGACCGATATCCTGGTGATCGACGGCGCAACCTCGGTGGCTGAGCGCAACTATGTCGATCCCGCAGCTGGCGATGTGGTGTGGTTCGTTCAGCGGTTTGAGACTGAGTTGGCGGCCATTCTGGACCCGGAACGATCTCAGGGTGAACTGGTCATGCGCGCCGTGGCGGCCACCGGCGCCGCCTATCGTGCAATGGCGGGCAACGGCGATGCACCGCGCTACGCGTGGCCGATCGCAGCGATGAGCTGGATCCGCGTGGTGCATGGCGCGGAATCGGACACGCTGCGGTTGTACTGCCTGGGCGACTGCAAGGTGCTGCTGCGCGAGCCGGATGGGGAGGTACGCGATCTCGATCCCTGGAGTAATCCGCAGGAAGCGGTGCTGCTGGGAGTCATCGCTGGATTGATGGCCGAGGGAGTAACCAGCTCGGCGGCGCGGCGCGCGCATCTGCTACCGCTGTTACGTCAACGGCGCGACGAGCAGAACGCGGCCCCGGCGCCCGAGATTGTTTGCCTGCAACCGGCGGGCGCGTTTGCCGCCCGAACATTTTCGGTGTCGGCTGCGCCTGGGTCGACGCTGTTGGCCATGACTGACGGGTTTTACCGGTTGACCGATCCGTACGCGATGTACTCGGCGCCGGCGCTGGTGGATGCCTGCGCGAGCGAGGGGCTGGACGCAATGCTGGCGCAACTGCGCGCGGCCGAGGCGTCCGACAGCGTCTCGGGCGTGGTGATCAAGTCCGCCGACGATGCGTCGGCCGTGATGTGGACGCGCGGTTAGCGCGGGGCCGGTGCTCCGCTTGCCTTCGGTGGTGTCCTTTGGTGTCCTTTGGTGTCCTTTGGTGTACTTATTACTTAGCCGGCTTGTTGCGGTCTTCCACGATCGTCGAGTAGGTCATCTTGCCGCCGTTTAATGTGCCGATGGTTTTCTCGCGCACGCCTTCTGCCAGCTCTTTGGTTTTCACCGACGAAAACAGCGTCAGTTTGCCATCCTGGTAGCGGTAGTGCGATTCGATGAGCTCGCGTTCGCTGACCAGCATCGACGACGTCAGGGTCTGATTCTGGTTCACGCGGACCGCGGAGAGCTTCGACAGGAATGGATCGAGCACGAACTGCTTGGTCCGGCTATTGAAGAGGTAGAACCGCTGGGTGTAGTTGTGGGTATCGCCGCCGGTTTCGAGCAGTGTGATATCGGGATGGCCGTCGAAATTGGCGTCCACGATGACGGTCTGGTCGTCTTTCGACGGCGCGTCGTAGAAGCCGCGCACGTCGCCGATTTCTTGCAGCACCTTGCCGCTGGCACTGTCCAGGATGCGGATCGCATCGACGCTGGACTCTTCGCCCGCGTCGTGAATGCGCAGCGAAAGAGACATGGTATTCGTGATGGGCTTGGGCGCGCGCCACTTGCGAGTGGGATCGTCGCCGGTGGCCGGGGTGACGGCTGCGGCGCAGGTGCTGATGAGCACTGCCGGGATGAATAGCCAGATTGCGCGCATGGATGGACTCCTGAATTGCGGGTGGAAGGCGACCAACTCGCACTGGCTCGGTCTAGCGGTTGATCAGCAGGTTACAGGGCGATTGCTTTAAAGGCAATGTGCGGCTCTGGGTAAGAGTCCCGCAGCAGGCGCCGACGTCACCACAATGTGCTCCAGTCCGGTGCTATTTCATAGCTGGCTTCACATTCAAGGTTTCAATTATCAATCGTTGGAATTTCTCCGGCTCATCCTGATGGATTTGATGCCCCGACTTCTCGAAGGTATACAGAGCCTTCTGCGGTGCCACAAGCGCGTCAAAATAGGATCGGGTAATTCGGGTGGAGGTCTGAATGTCATGCTGGCCCACGAAAAAATATACCGGACAGCGTACTGTCTGCAACGCGCTCCTCAGATCGATCTTCATCACGTCATTCCACACTGGCGTCCAGATTTTTGCCCACTGAAGAAAGCCGCGTTTGAAATCGTCACTGGTGGCGAACGCTTTGCCATCCTTCACGAACAGCCACTTGCGCAGGTAGAAAAGATCTTCCTCAGACGTGAACGGAATCTTGACCCGGTCTAATTCAGCACCGGCCACTGCGTTGCCCTTGAAGTGCGTTTTCAAGGTGCCGAGAAGTTCCTTTTCGCTGGCGAGCTGGCTGACCACTGGATTGACCGCGAAATAGGCGTACAACAGCTCAGGGTGCTTTTGAACGATATCGAATCCGAGCACATTTCCCCACGAGCTCCCCAACAGATACAGCTTCTGATGGCCCAGCTCGCGCAACACGACCTGGATGACCTGATACGCGTCGCTACGCATCAGTTCGACGGATGGTGGCACGGGCGACGGATTGAGCTTGAGCGTCTTACCGGCGTCGCGTTGGTCCCACTGCACGATGGTAAATTTTTGTTTAAGGATGGTGGTGTATGCGTCAGCCCCGCCCATCATCGAGCTGCCCGGACCACCGGACAAGAACAGCAGCACAGGCTTGCGCGCGTCATCGGTGGATATCTGGACGAACTGCTTGATGCCGCCAATTTCTGGCGTCCAGAGTTTCTCGATGCGGACTGCCTCTTTCGCAGACTCAGCCGATGCAACAGCTTCAGCATGGGAAATACCAGCGCACAGCAGCATCAGGGACAGCAAAATTAATTTTCGAATATTCATCAGGGTCACGGTTCGCGATATAAAAGGGTTGGGAACATAAGCGTCCAGGCGACGAACCGGACACATGGAATCAGCTTACCCTATTAAGCTACGGCGCTTCGTCGTCCAGCAGGTCCGCCAGCCGATCGAAGCGTTGCTCCCATCGCGGTTTGCGCTCCAGCACCCAGCGCTCCAGCGCCGCGAAGCCCGCCGGGTCCAGACTGCAGGTGCGTACCCGTCCGACCTTGGCTGTCTTGATCAGCCTGGCCGCTTCCAGTACGGCGAGGTGCTGCGACACTGCGGTGACGGTAATTCCGAGCGGGCCCGCCAGACTGCTGACGGACTGGTCGGCGCTGCTTAATTGGGCAATGATACGTCGGCGTGTCGCTTCGCCAAGCGCATGGAATACCTGGTCTGCGTCGACGCTGTTCATCTCGCTGGTGAACATACTATTAATCCTCGCCTTGCTGCGTCAGGCGGTCGAGCAACGCTTCCATCCCGGCGCGCCGCGCTACCGGGCCGTCGGCGCCTTCGAAGTACACGGCCTGGTGGGTGCAGATCAGGGTCGTTCCCGAAGGCGATGGCTGGAACTCGAATGTCGCTAATGTCGCCGAGATGCGCTTGGCGCCGAAGGACATGGTCGAGGCGATGGTGATGCGCTCGTCGGACACGATATCCAGAATGGTCGCTTCATGTGCCAGTTCGACGCCGGCAAAGGGTGTGCTGGCATTGAGGCGATAGTGTGCACTCTCAAGGCCGCCGACACGAAAGTCCGATGCAAACGAGAGCACGTCGTGGGTGCTCGACTCGGCAAACCAACGGCGCTTTTTGCCAGTGTCCGCGAAGGCGGCAAACACCCGAGCGGGCGCTTGTTTGAACTGCCGTTGGAGGATAAAGGTATCATGAACCAGCGTGGAATCAAGCATGGGGAGCCTCTTGGAAGATAGTGAAGTTTAGGCTTCAGTATCTGCATCAACGCATTAAAAGTCAAGCGTGGACTTCAGTGATGCTGTTCTCAAATTGGATTACCTTAGGCCCACCACGACTTGACCCCAATCCCTACGGTAGCAGTTTGATGAACGACCGCTGGAACTAACCCAGCCATTGCAACCATACGCAACGTTCTTGATTTAGCTCAATACTTGCTGACGTCGCGAGGTGGGCCGACTCAATTCCAGACCTAAAATTGCTCATGTTGTTTCACCGATCTTTGACTAGTCGAAATTTCCGAGCGACGTATGGGGGATTATGATGGCGGGAGAAATCATTCGGCTTGGCGACCCAACCAGTCATGGTGGTCGGGTATTAGAAGGGTCGCAGATGGATATCTGCTACGACAAACCTATCGCGTATGTAGGGCACCAGACTTGGTGCCCACTGTGCAAAGGAAGCTTCCCAATCATCGAAGGTGCAACGACTACACTGTTTTATGGCGCAGGGGTCGCACTATCCGGCATGAAAACCGCATGCGGCGCCACGCTGATCGCCACGCAGTTTACCGCTACGGTCGAATGGAGCCGTGGCGACGATGCTACCCCGGCGACAAATACCGCCGATCACACAGCCGCGATTCCGACGCCAGTGGCGCAGGAAAGCTATGACAAATTCGCGCCGGATGGGGCGAGCGCTTCCAGCGCAAATGCGCCACATGCATTCGACCTGTTCTTTCGCGTTCAAAACGAGAAAACCGGGGCCATTTCGCCAAACACGCCATACAGGATTATTTTGGCTGACGGTCGCGAATTCAGAGGCGTCACCGATACGGCTGGCCATACTGAAAAAGTGTTTTCCGACCATCCTCAGTCAGCCACAATCGAGGTTCCGTACTATGACAACTGCCATTCTGACGCCACAGACGAACCAGACGCCTGCTGTCGCTAACGTTACGCCCGAGTTAAGTGGTTCAATTTGGGTGGGTCGCTTTCTCGCCCAAACGAGCACCGCGTCATTGGCTGCTGAGTTTCGCGTTTCTGTTGAACTCTTCATCGCCGCCCTGAAGGATGCGGGAGCCACTGTGCATATTTCCAATACATTACGCCCCAGAGAGAGAGCCTACCTTATGCACTGGGCTCACAAAATCTATCGGAATAATTTCGATCCCGCAGCCGTACCCGGCATGGCTGGGGTCAACATAGAATGGGTTCATCCAACCATGGAACAATCGATTCGGGCAGCGCGTAATATGGTGCAATCGTTTGGAATACACGGGTTGGCGGCAAACACGCCGCCGGCATTAAACACGCTGCACACGGCAGGCAAGGCTATCGATATGTCAATTTCATGGACTGGGAATTTGTCGGTAAAGAAGGAGGACGGCACGTCCGTCCTCATTAACACGCTACCGAGGACAGGCATGAATCTGCAGTTGAAGCAAGTAGGCCAAACGTACGGCGTAATAAAGTTCGTCGGAGGAAACGCTGATCGACCTCATTGGTCTACAAACGGACACTGACATGAAAAACATAGGCGTATTGGGAGCATCGATTTTATTTGCCATCGCTATGGTTGTGAACGCCGCCGAGCCGTCGCCGCTGCTGGTCGGACATTTCTCGAACCTGAAAATATCCAGCGGTCACGATCCGCATTTTGTGTCGGGGTACCGCGTAAGCATCTACAAAAGTGGCTCACACTATTTTGGTGACGTCGACGTCGGTGTCGGAGCGCCCGAGCCCACAAAGGGGGTACTTTACGACATCAAGTTGGCCCAAGCCACCAAGAAATTGTCGTTCAAAGCGAAGTTTTCGCCGGGTGTGGAGTTTCGTAAGGGGATCGGTTCTGGCGGCAGGGAAGCTCGCGCGCTATTGGTGTTCTCTGGAAAAGTCGACGACCGCAGTCTTTCGGGAACAATGGCCTCAGTCGATGGCTATAAACCACTTGGAGCGGCTACGCGGGTGTCTATAGTCATGAAAAGAGAGGACGACGATTATGTGCCCGAAACTTACGAAGAATGGAAAACGTTATTTGCCCCGTCACTTTAGAGGTGGTGCGTAAACGGACGTCAAAGATTGTGTGTCAAAGGCAGCAGGACACGTGAACGGCAAAACGATCAGGAGAATATCTTTTTCAGTCGCAGCAAGGAGGGACACTACGGTTGCAACTTCGCCTTCGACCAAGCGACGGGCGAAGGCATAGAACCGAGCCAATTCCTCAGCCATCGGTAGCGAACTAATGAACAATCGCCGGAACTGACCCCGGCCATCGCTAGGCCTGCTGACCGGCAATTCCGGCCATCGCTAGCGGCGTCGCAACCGTCCTGGACTGCATGAGCCAGAACGGGTCGCTGCCATCGCTACGACCACGCGGTAGCGAACTGATGAACAATTGCCGGCACTGACCCCGGTCATCGCGGCCATCTCGCGCATAGTAGCGAATTCATGAATCGCCGGAACTGACCCCGGCCATTCCTAAGTCCCAAAGGGGACCAGATTCGTTTGGGACTGACGTCGCATGTCAATCGCATCCAAGATCTCGTCCGGACTGACTAAATGATTCAGTCGATCAAACGCCAGCAGCAGATCGTCTTTTGTCACCAAAGATATTTCCAATTCCATCAACTGGCTATCACTAATTGCGATTTGATCTCGAGAGCTGCGACAGACAAGTACGGCATATGTCTTCGTAAAATGCGCGCTGTCACTCAGATTTTTCTTTAATGCTATGTTGCGATCAACCAACTTGCCGATTTTGGCGCTAATGTCGGCTGTCTTCAATGTGCATTCGACTAAGATTATTCTTCCACCTGGCGTTACTGCAATGAGATCCGGCGAATCTGTTTCAGACTGCACAGATGCGGAACACCCAAACAGGAAAAAAATCGCATTGATACCGATTTCAAATTTCGTGGAATCTTGTGCATCAAGAACGGCTGAACGAAGCATTTTCAAATCGCGATCAAATTGTCGAGTTGCTACAAGGCGCACGTTTCTCGCTTTGATCGGATCGCTAAACCATTGCCGCCTTACCGTAATTGCGCCGATCGTAACCATTACCAAAACGCTATCTGCGTGCTTAAGATCGATCAGAAGAACGCCTTCCTTGTGCGCACCATCAATTGATACCCAGCATACACGTGACGATACCAACTGGCGCGATAACAACCCTTCACCAGGGTGAGCTCGAACGCTTAACTTTAGCTTTTTTTCATCAAACTCCGGACGAGCATGCAAGACTACCTTAAGCTGATCGCCGGATAGGCTAGATTCATTAAATATTAGATCCGCAGGCGGAGCGATGCGAATGTCAATTGACGGGTTTCGATTCCATTCGTCGGGTCGCGGCAGGCCCAGCCAAGTTGCCATTTCGGTGAGCCCATCAAAAGGTACCTCTCCGCTACGCAACATCGAATCCAACGATGCAAAATCGATGTGCTGAAAATTTTTTTGGGTATTAGCACTTACTTTAAAGTTGAGGTCAGAAAACCACTGATCTCTCGCATCGATACCTGAGTAATAAGAGTATGCCTTTTCAGCGTCGAGGGCGTATTGCTTTCCGTGCACACTGATCTTTCCCTTGAGCGCGTCCTCGATAATTGAACAAACTTTAGGGAAGGATAGTCCATCGAACTGACACTGCCCAGCAGATAATTCAGCCATACCAATTTTGAACCCCAAATCGAGCGTCGACGGTAGCGGGTTCATTTGTATCAAGGCACTTACTATGAAATCTTGGCCATCTATGTTCAAAACAATATAACGGATATCGACTGAATACGAATCACAAAGCCAATTGAAAGCCGCACTTCGAAACCTGTCCACAACTTGCATAATGACTTGCACCTTTATAAAGCAGAGCATCGGAGTTTTTCGAGTTTTTCTTCATTCTGTTCGAGCATCCAGCATGAGTCTCGAAGCTGATTGAGTCGAGTCCATACTGCGATTTAAGAGTGCCTCAGCGATACCACCAAGCTCAGCACTCTGCCTAGGATCATTTCCCGCCTCAATTTTCCAAAAAAAACGGCACCGGGATCGCTCCTCGGTGCCGTTTTTTGTCAGTGACTAGCTAAATTACGCTTCATCACCATGGTGTTGCGGTTGCGTGTCTTCCATTGCCTGCAGTTCGCTGGCCATGTTGGCCTTCTCTGCATCCAACAGCGCCTTGCGCTCTTCCACTTCCCACGCTTCTTTTTCCTTCTTGGCGCGGTGGAAGGCCAGACCGGTACCGCCAGGAATCAGGCGGCCGACGATGACGTTCTCTTTCAGGCCGCGCAGACCGTCGCGCTTGCCCATGATCGCCGCTTCCGTCAGCACGCGGGTGGTTTCCTGGAACGATGCGGCCGAGATGAACGAGTCGGTCGACAGCGATGCCTTGGTAATACCCAGCAGTACGTTTTCGTACGTAGCCGGGATCTTGCCAGCGGCGATCACGCGATCGTTTTCGTCCAGCAGCTCCGAACGCTCCACCTGCTCGCCCACGATGTAGTTGGCGTCGCCAGCTTCAACGATCTGAACACGGCGCAGCATCTGGCGCACGATCACTTCGATGTGCTTGTCGTTAATCTTCACGCCCTGCAGACGGTACACGTCCTGCACTTCGTCAACGATGTAACGCGCCAGCGCTTCGATACCCAACAGACGCAGGATGTCCTGTGGATCGGCTGGGCCGTCCACGATCATCTCGCCCTTGTTCACTACCTGGCCGTCGTGTACCAGCACTTGCTTGTCCTTGGTGATCAGGAACTCGTGCTTGTTGCCGTCCATGTCCGTGATTTCCAGACGCTGCTTGCCCTTGGTTTCTTTACCGAACGCAACCGTACCGGTCACTTCCGCCAGCATACCGGCATCCTTCGGCGAACGCGCTTCGAACAGCTCGGCTACCCGTGGCAGACCACCGGTAATGTCGCGCGTTTTTTGCGATTCGGTTGGGATACGTGCCAGCACTTCGCCGACCGATACCGCCTGGCCATCTTTGACCATGATCAGCGCGCCGACCTGGAAACCGATCGCCACACTGTGCTCGGTGCCGGCGATCTTGACTTCTTCGCCTGCTTCGTTGAGCAGCTTGACCTGTGGACGCAGGGTCTTGGTCAGCGAACCGCGACGCTTGGCATCGATCGCCACCAAGGTTGCCAGACCGGTCACTTCGTCGACCTGACGAGCAACCGTGACGCCTTCTTCGACGTTCTCGAAGCGGATCGTACCGGCGTACTCGGTAATGATCGGACGGGTCAGCGGATCCCACGTTGCCAGGGCCGTACCGGCCTTGATGACGTTGCCGTCTTTAACGATCAGGGTCGCGCCGTACGGCACTTTATGACGCTCGCGCTCACGGCCATGGTCGTCCGTGATCAGCACTTCGCCGGAACGGGAAATGACGATCTGGGCGCCCTTGCCATTGGTCACGTAGCGCATGGTCGCGGTGAAACGGATGGTACCGTTCGACTTGGCTTCCACCGACGAGGCCACTGCCGCACGCGATGCCGCACCACCAATGTGGAACGTACGCATGGTCAGCTGGGTACCTGGCTCACCAATCGACTGCGCTGCCACCACACCGACGGCTTCGCCGGCGTTGACCAGCGAACCGCGGCCGAGATCGCGGCCATAGCACTTGGCGCACAGGCCGAAGCGCGTGTCGCAAGTCAGCGGGGTACGAACTTTGACTTCGTCGATCGACAGACGTTCAACTTCTTCCACCATGTCTTCGTCCAGCAGGGTGCCAGCTTCGTACAGGGTTTCCTGCGTCTCAGGATTGACGATGTCGTGCACGTTCACACGGCCGAGGATACGGTCGCGCAGCGGCTCGATCACTTCACCGCCTTCGACCATCGCCTTCATCAGCGCGCCGTTGGTGGTGCCGCAATCGTCCTCGATCACAACCAGATCCTGGGTCACGTCGACCAGACGGCGGGTCAGGTAACCCGAGTTCGCCGTTTTCAGTGCCGTATCGGCCAGACCTTTACGAGCGCCGTGGGTCGAAATGAAGTACTGCAACACGTTCAGACCTTCGCGGAAGTTCGCGGTAATCGGCGTCTCGATAATCGAGCCATCCGGCTTGGCCATCAGGCCTCGCATACCGGCCAACTGGCGAATCTGGGCTGCCGAACCGCGCGCGCCCGAGTCGGCCATCATGTAAATGGCGTTGAACGACTCTTGCGTCGACTTGGTGCCGTCGCGCTTAATGACGTCTTCCACTTTCAGCTGGTCCATCATGGCCTTGCCGACTTCGTCCGAGGTCTTGCCCCAGATGTCGACGACCTTGTTGTAACGCTCGCCGGCGGTAACCAGACCGGACGAATACTGCTGTTCGATCTGCTTGACTTCCTGCTCGGCGGCCGCAATCAGGGTGACCTTCTGCGGTGGTACCAGCATGTCGTCCACGGCGATCGAGATACCGGCGCGCGTTGCCAGACGGAAGCCCGACTGCATCAGCTTGTCGGCGAACACGACGGTGGCACGCAGGCCGCATTTGCGGAACGACGTGTTGATCAGCTTGGAAATTTCTTTCTTCTTCAGGGAGCGGTTCAGCACGCTGAACGGCAGGCCCTTCGGCAGAATTTCCGACAGGATCGCGCGGCCGACCGTGGTTTCGTAGCGCGTGACGGTGCGCACGAATTCGCCGGTCTCGGCATCCTTCGGGTTCTCGACGATACGGACCGTGATGCGGGTGGTCAGTTCGACTTCCTTGTTGTCGTAGGCGCGGATCACTTCCGACACGTCGGTGAACAACATGCCTTCGTTCTTGGCATTGATGGCTTCACGGGACGCGTAGTACAGACCCAGCACGATATCCTGCGACGGGACGATCGACGGTTCGCCGTTCGATGGGAACAGAATGTTGTTCGACGCCAGCATCAGCGTACGTGCTTCCATCTGCGCTTCGATCGACAGTGGTACGTGTACCGCCATTTGGTCGCCGTCGAAGTCGGCGTTGAATGCGGCGCAGACCAGCGGGTGCAATTGGATGGCCTTGCCTTCAATCAGGACCGGCTCGAAAGCCTGGATACCCAGGCGGTGCAGCGTAGGCGCACGGTTGAGCATGACCGGGTGTTCGCGGATCACGTCTTCCAGGATGTCCCACACGACCGGCTCTTGAATCTCGACCAGCTTCTTAGCGGCCTTGATCGTGGTAGCCAAGCCCATCAGTTCGAGCTTGTTGAAAATGAAGGGCTTAAACAGTTCCAAGGCCATCAGTTTCGGCAAGCCGCACTGGTGCAGTTTGAGCTGCGGACCCACCACGATGACCGAACGGCCCGAGTAGTCGACGCGTTTGCCCAGCAAGTTCTGACGGAAACGGCCGCCCTTACCCTTGATCATTTCAGCCAAGGATTTCAACGGGCGCTTGTTGGCGCCGGTCATCGCTTTACCGCGACGGCCGTTGTCCAGCAGGGAGTCGACCGCTTCTTGCAGCATGCGCTTTTCGTTACGCGTAATAATTTCCGGCGCGCGCAGTTCCATCAGGCGCTTCAGGCGGTTATTACGGTTGATGACGCGGCGATACAGGTCGTTCAGGTCGGAGGTCGCAAAGCGGCCGCCGTCCAGCGGTACCAGCGGACGCAGTTCCGGCGGCAGCACTGGCAGCACTTCCATGATCATCCAGTCCGGCTTGATGCCCGAACGCTGGAACGCCTCAAGCACCTTCAGGCGCTTGGCGTATTTCTTGATCTTGGCTTCCGACTTCGATTCTTTCAGTTCCACGCGCAGCGCTTCGGCATCGCGGTGGATGTCGATCGAGCGCAGCAGTTCACGGATGCCTTCGGCGCCCATGAATGCGGTAAAGTCGTCGCCGTACTCTTCGTACTTGGCGGCGTAATCGTCTTCCGACATGATCTGGCACTTCTTCAGCGGGGTCATGCCTGGATCGGTGACCACATATGCTTCGAAGTACAGCACGCGTTCGATGTCCCGCAACGTCATGTCCAGGACCATGCCCAGACGCGACGGCAGCGACTTCAGAAACCAGATGTGCGCGGTTGGCGAGGCCAGCTCGATGTGGCCCATGCGCTCACGGCGCACTTTGGCCAGGGTGACTTCAACGCCGCACTTTTCGCAGATCACACCGCGGTGCTTGAGGCGCTTGTACTTGCCGCACAGGCATTCGTAATCCTTGATCGGGCCAAAGATCTTGGCGCAGAACAGGCCGTCACGCTCTGGCTTGAAGGTACGGTAGTTGATGGTTTCCGGCTTTTTAACTTCGCCGTAGGACCACGAACGGATTTTTTCAGGCGACGCCAGACCAATCTTGATCGCGTCGAACGTTTCATTTTGCTGAACTTGCTTGAATAGATCGAGCAGTGCTTTCATGTATCACTCCAGAGGTGATTAAACTTCTCTACCTGAGACTACGTTGCCCGGACAGGTTTCCCTGCCGGGCATCGTTGTTCTCAAACCAATTGATAATTAACGGTGTTCGTCGTTAGCTATCGCTCAGTTACGTTCGAGGTCGATGTCGATACCCAGCGAACGGATTTCCTTGACCAGCACGTTGAACGATTCCGGCATACCCGCGTCGATCACATGGTCGCCTTTGACCAGGTTTTCGTACACTTTGGTACGGCCGTTCACGTCATCCGACTTCACAGTCAGCATTTCCTGCAGCACATACGATGCGCCGTACGCTTCCAGTGCCCACACCTCCATCTCACCGAAGCGCTGGCCGCCGAACTGGGCTTTACCGCCCAGTGGCTGCTGCGTGACCAGCGAGTACGGGCCGGTCGAACGGGCGTGCATCTTGTCGTCGACCAGGTGGTGCAGTTTCAGCACGTGCATGAAGCCAACGGTGACCTTGCGCTCGAACGCTTCGCCGGTGCGGCCGTCGTACATCGTGACCTGGTTCTTCGATGGCGTCATGCCCAGTTTGGTCGCGATCGGTTCCGGATAGGCCAGATCCAGCATACGCTTGATCTCGGACTCATGCGCGCCGTCAAACACTGGCGTCGCGAACGGTACGCCGTTCTTGAGGTTATCCGCCAACGTCATGATTTCTTCGTCGGTGAAGTTGTCCAGGTCTTCGTGCTTGCCGGTCTCGTTGTAGATCTGCGCCAGGAACTTACGGACTTCCTGCACATGCGCTTGCGCTTTGAGCAGTTCGCCGATGCGCAGGCCCAGGCCCTTGGCCGCCCAACCGAGGTGGGTTTCCAGGATCTGACCAACGTTCATTCGCGACGGAACGCCCAGTGGGTTCAGCACGATGTCCGCTGGCGTACCGTCCGCCATGTAGGGCATGTCTTCCACAGGAACAATGCGCGATACCACACCTTTGTTACCGTGGCGACCCGCCATCTTGTCGCCCGACTGCAGGCGGCGTTTGACGGCCAGGTAGACCTTGACCATTTTTTGCACGCCAGGCTGCAGCTCGTCGCCTTGGGTCAACTTCTTGCGCTTCTCTTCGAAGGCCAGGTCGAACTGGTGACGCTTCTCGGCGATCGATTCCTTGATCGCTTCCAGCGCAGTGGCAGCATCGTCGTCGGCAGGACGGATATCGAACCAGTGATACTTGTCCAGATCGGCCAGGTAATCCTTGGTGATGGCCGCGCCCTTGGACAGCTTTTTCGGGCCGCCATTGACAACTTTACCAATCAGCATCTTTTCCAGACGCTGGAAGGCATCGCCCTCCACGATACGCATCTGGTCGTTCAGGTCGAGGCGGAAACGCTTGAGTTCATCATCGATGATCTGCTGGGCGCGCTTGTCGCGGACGATGCCTTCACGGGTGAACACTTGCACGTCGATCACGGTGCCGACCATGCCCGAAGGCACGCGCAGCGAGGTGTCTTTCACATCCGACGCTTTTTCGCCGAAGATGGCGCGCAGCAGCTTTTCCTCTGGCGTCAGCTGGGTCTCGCCTTTTGGCGTGACTTTACCGACCAGGGTGTCGCCGGCTTGCACTTCCGCACCGATGTACACGATACCGGACTCATCCAGACGAGCCAGCTGGTTTTCCGCCAGATTCGAGATGTCGCGGGTGATTTCTTCCGCGCCCAGCTTGGTGTCACGGGCAACGACCGACAACTCTTCGATGTGAATCGAGGTGTAGCGGTCGTCTTTGACGACGTTTTCCGAGATCAGGATCGAATCTTCGAAGTTCAGACCGTTCCATGGCATGAATGCCACCAGCATGTTCTGACCCAGCGCCAGTTCGCCCAGGTCGGTCGATGCGCCATCGGCGATCACGTCGCGCTTGGCGACACGGTCGCCGACCTTGACGATCGGACGCTGGTTGATGTTGGTGTTCTGGTTGGAACGGGTGTACTTGATCAGGTTGTAGATGTCCACACCGACTTCGCCCGCTTGCGCTTCGTCGTCGTTGACGCGAATCACCACACGGCCGGCATCGATGTAATCCACTACGCCGCCACGCAAAGCTTGCACGGTGGTACCGGAGTCGACCGCAACAGTGCGCTCGATACCGGTGCCGACGAAGGCTTTTTCAGGGCGCAGGCAAGGGACGGCCTGGCGCTGCATGTTGGCACCCATCAACGCGCGGTTCGCGTCATCGTGCTCGAGGAACGGAATCAGCGAGGCCGCCACCGAGACGATCTGGCCCGGCGCCACGTCCATGTACTGGATGCGCTCTGGGGATACCAGGATCGTTTCGCCAGCTTCACGGGCCGACACCAGTTCATCCGACAAGGTGCCTTCGGACGAAATGGTCGCGTTCGCCTGAGCGATGATGTAGCGGCCTTCTTCGATCGCCGACAGGTAATCGATCTTGTCGGTCACCATGCTGTTTTCGACCTTGCGGTACGGGGTCTCGAGGAAACCGTATTCGTTCAGGCGGGCAAACAGCGCCAGCGAGTTGATCAGACCAATGTTCGGTCCCTCTGGCGTTTCGATCGGGCACACGCGGCCGTAGTGGGTCGGGTGCACGTCGCGCACCTCGAAGCCGGCGCGTTCGCGCGTCAGACCACCAGGGCCCAGTGCGGAAACACGGCGCTTGTGGGTGATTTCCGACAGCGGGTTGGTCTGGTCCATAAACTGCGACAGCTGGGACGAACCGAAGAACTCGCGGATGGCGGCCGAAATCGGCTTGGAGTTGATCAGGTCGTGCGGCATCAGGTTGTCCGCTTCGGCTTGGCCGAGGCGTTCCTTGACGGCGCGCTCAACGCGCACCAGGCCGGCGCGGAATTGATTCTCAGCCAGTTCGCCCACGCAACGTACGCGGCGGTTACCCAGGTGATCGATATCGTCGACTTCGCCGCGGCCATTGCGCAGTTCCACCAGGATCTTGATCACTGCCAGCACGTCTTCGTTCGACAGGGTCATCATGCCGGTCAGTTCATCGCGGCCGATGCGGCGGTTGAACTTCATGCGGCCCACAGCCGACAGGTCGTAGCGCTCAGGGCTGTAGAACAGGCCGTTGAACAGCGCTTCGACCGAGTCTTCCGTTGGCGGCTCGCCTGGACGCATCATGCGGTAGATCGCCACTTTCGCGGCCATCTGGTCGGCGGTGTCGTCGATACGCAGGGTTTGCGAGATGTAGCCGCCCTGGTCCAGATCGTTGGTGTACAGGGTCTGGATGTCGGAAATGTCGGCTTCGCGCAGGCGGCCGAGCACGTCTTCGGTCAGCTCGTCGTTGGCGGACGCGACCACTTCGCCGGTCTCGGCGTCGACGATGTTCTTGGCCAGCACACGGCCCAGCAGGTAGTCTTCAGGCACGGAAATGTGCTTGATGCCAGCCGCCTCGATGTCACGCACGTGCTTGGCGTTGATACGCTTGTCCTTCAGCACCAGCGACTTGCCGGCCTTGTCGACGATGTCGAAACGGGCCACTTCGCCGCGCAGACGCTCGGCGACGAATTCCATTTCGGCGCCTTCGGAGCGCAGCTTGAAGTTGTCAAATACGAAGAAGTTCGCCAGAATCTGCTCGTGCGACATACCGATCGCCTTGAGCAGGATCGTTACCGGCATCTTGCGGCGACGGTCGACGCGGAAGAACAGGATGTCTTTCGGGTCGAACTCGAAGTCCAGCCACGAGCCACGGTAAGGAATGATACGCGCCGAAAACAGCAGCTTGCCCGACGAGTGGGTCTTGCCGCGGTCGTGTTCGAAGAACACGCCCGGCGAGCGGTGCAGCTGCGACACGATGACGCGCTCGGTACCGTTGATCACGAACGAGCCGGTGGTCGTCATGAGCGGCAGTTCGCCCATGTAGACTTCCTGCTCTTTCATTTCCTTGACCACAGGCTTGGTCGGCGATTCCTTATCCAGGATCACCAGACGCACCTTGGCGCGCAGCGGCGACGCGAACGTCAGGCCACGCTGTTGGCATTCCTTGACGTCAAAGGCGGGATCGCCCAGGACATACGACAGGAATTCGAGACGCGCAAAGCCATTGTGCGACACGATAGGGAAAATCGAGGTGAACGCCGATTGCAGGCCGTCATTCTTGCGCGTGGACGGAATGGTATCCGCTTGCAAAAAATTCTCGTAGGATTCAAGCTGGGTAGCCAGAAGGAAGGGAACGTTGTGAACGTTGGCGCGCTTCGCGAATGATTTGCGAATGCGTTTCTTCTCAGTAAATGAGTAGTGCATGGACACTCCGTGAGTGACAGAAAGGATGAGAATTCAGGAATTGCCAGTGCGATTGACCACACGCAAGGCCTCAAGTCTCGTACTTCCGCCAGATGAAAAGAAGATGCTACAGTGTCTAACTTAGAACCTGCTTAGCCCGGCAGCCGAGGCCGCCAAGCTAATACTACAGAGTAACGCTACATATACGACGGGGACGACAAAAGAGCCAAAGCCGCATCCTCCCCCTTTCAGAGGAGAACCGCAAGCTTTGACTCCGGCGCCGACTGCCGCCTGATACTGCAATTACTTGATTTCGGCTTTCGCGCCAGCTTCTTCCAGCTTCTTCTTGCCGGCTTCAGCGTCTGCTTTCGAGATCGCTTCTTTAACGTTCTTAGGTGCGCCGTCAACCAGGTCCTTAGCTTCCTTCAAGCCCAGACCGGTGATTTCGCGAACTGCCTTAATCACGCCAACTTTGTTCGCGCCGAAGTTTTCCAGAACCAGGTTGAACTCGGTCTGCTCTTCAACTGCAGCTGCTGCTGCGCCGCCAGCTGCAGGGCCCGAAGCCATTGCTGCTGCCGAAACGCCAAACTTCTCTTCGAATGCCTTGACCAGTTCGTTCAGGTCCATTACGGACATTTCGCTAACTGCTGCCAGGATGTCGTCTTTGCTGATTGCCATTTGAAACTCCTAATTGTTTTGAATAGATTGGTATTGACTGAAAAGCGTGCTGCGCAATCGACGGATCGATTAAGCGGCTGCGGTTTCTTCGGCGGCTGCTTCTGGAGCAGCTGCTTCCGTACCTTCGCTCTTCTTGGCTGCCAGAGCAGCCAGACCACGTGCAAAGCCCGACACCGGAGCCAGCATAACGCCCAACAGCTGCGAAATGAGAACTTCACGGGAAGGAATACTTGCCAACGCTGCAACGGCTGCTTTATCAAGCGCCTTGCCTGCGAAGCTACCAGCCTTGATGACCAGTTTGTCGTTGGTTTTAGCAAAGTCGTTGATGACTTTAGCTGCTGCAACGGCATCGTCCGAGATCGAGTAGATCAGCGGACCGGTCATGGCATCGGCCAGATCGGCAAATTGCGTGCCTTCAACGGATTTGCGAGCCAGCGTGTTCTTCAGAACACGCAGGTACACACCCTGAGCACGCGCTTTGGCACGAAGTTGCGTCAAGTGACCAACCTGGATGCCACGATATTCGGCCACGACGATGGTTTGCGCAGTTGCTACTTTTGCGGAAACTTCGGCGACGACGGCCTTTTTGTCATTCAGATTGAGACCCACGGTCAACCTCCTAAAATGATGTATGGCGAATGCCATCCATCGGTTCGAACAACGGCGTCCGACGTTTAGAAGTACAACTGAGCGGATGAATTCACGCAGCATGGACTAGCAAAACTGGTTCGGGTACACCATCTGCGTTGGGTAAGTCCTATTAACCTCCAGCCTGCCTGCTGCCTTCAGCCCAACGGTCTTTGATTGTCTGGCCAGCCACCGAAGCAACTGTCCAGCCCAAAGATTTGCCTCGTGCATTGCTGCACGAGGGCTTGATTCTTGTCGCTTACGCGTTCAGCGAACCCTGGTCGACGCGCACGCCCGCGCCCATGGTCGACGAGATCGCGATCTTGCGCAGGTACACGCCTTTCGACGATGCTGGCTTGGCCTTGTTCAGCGCTTCGATCAGCGCGTTCAGGTTCGACTTCAGGTCGGCGTCGGCGAACGACTTGCGGCCGATGGTCGCGTGGATGATACCAGCCTTGTCGGTACGGTACTGGACCTGACCGGCTTTGGCGTTCTTGACCGCGGTGGCGACGTCAGGGGTGACGGTGCCGACCTTCGGGTTAGGCATCAGGCCGCGTGGTCCCAGGATCTGGCCCAGGGTACCGACGATACGCATGGTGTCTGGCGAAGCGATGACGATATCGAAAGGCATGTCGCCGGCTTTGACGCGCTCGGCCAGGTCTTCCATACCGACGATGTCGGCGCCGGCGGCTTTGGCCTGCTCAGCTTTTTCGCCGGTGGCAAATACTGCAACGCGCACGGTCTTACCGGTGCCGGCTGGCAGAACGACGGAGCCACGCACCACTTGATCCGACTTCTTCGGATCCACGCCCAGCTGCACCGAGACGTCGATCGACTCGTTGAACTTGGCGGTGGCGAATTCCTTGATCAGGGCCACTGCATTGTCGAAGCCGTACGACTTGTTACGGTCGACCTTGGCCTTCATTGCTTTAACGCGTTTGGACAGCTTAGCCATTACAGACCCTCCACCGTGATGCCGATCGAACGAGCGGAACCGGCGATGATGCGCACTGCGGCATCCATGTCGGCAGCGGTCAGATCCGGCTGTTTGATTTTTGCGATTTCTTCCGCTTGCGCGCGGGTCAGCGAGCCGACCTTGGTGGTGTGCGGGGTTGGCGAACCCTTGGTGATACCGGCGAATTTCTTGATCAGGTAAGTCGCTGGAGGGGTCTTCATCACGAAGGTGAAGGACTTGTCCGCGAACGCCGTGATCACGACGGGAATCGGCATACCTGGCTCTTGACCCTGGGTCTGGGCGTTGAACGCCTTGCAGAATTCCATGATGTTCAGGCCGCGCTGACCCAGTGCTGGGCCAATCGGTGGGGATGGGTTTGCTTTACCAGCTGGCACTTGCAGCTTGATAAAACCAATGATTTTCTTTGCCATGATGGCTCCTATCTTGGATGAGTAGTAGCGCCTCGCCGCTGTTGCCTGGCGGGGCTCCTCTTATTGAATTTGGCGCGGTCGATATTGCCAGCCGCTACCACGCTTCAATTACGCGCTGAACTTACAAGAACACCGCCGTCGCGAAACAAAGGCTTGACGCCCCGTGCGCAACGGCGGGTGGGTATTATAGCTGCATAACGAGAGTCATGCAGCAAATGTTGATCGCTGTGGCAGCGATGGCACAAGCAGCGCTGTGCCTTAAACCTTCTCGACTTGACCAAACTCCAGTTCGACTGGGGTGGCACGGCCAAAAATGGTGACCGAGACACGCACTTTGGATTTCTCGTAGTTGACTTCTTCGACGTTGCCGTTGAAGTCGGTAAACGGACCATCCTTGATGCGCACCTGCTCGCCCACTTCGTACAGCACTTTCGGGCGCGGCTTCTCGATACCTTCTTGCATCTGCTGCATGATCTTGTCGATCTCGCGCGCCGGAATCGGCGTCGGCTTGTTCGACTTGCCGCCAATGAAGCCGGTGACCTTGCTGGTGTTCTTGACCAGGTGCCAGGTCTCGTCCGTCATTTCCATTTCAACCAGCACATAGCCCGGGAAGAAACGACGCTCGGTGACCGACTTCTGGCCATTTTTGACTTCGACGACCTCTTCGACCGGCACCAAAATGCGGCCGAACTGTTCGGTCATGCCGGCACGCTCGACGCGCTCGGTCAGGGCGCGCTGGACACTCTTTTCCATACCGGAGTAAGCGTGCACCACATACCAGCGCTTGTTGCTGACAGGTACGCTGACTGCTGGCTCGGCGGCGTCGGCGACGATCGCCTCGATTGCAGCCGCGGCCGGGACGTCTTCACCGGGCACATCGGCTTGCACATCATCTTGCACATTGTCGCTCATATTATCTCCAACCCAGAATCAATTCGTACAACAGGAATTGCAGGATCTTGTCCGTACCCCACAGGAACATCGCCATCACCGCCACAAAGGCAAACACGATGCCAGTGATCTGGGTAGCTTCCTTGCGGGTCGGCCAGACGACCTTCTTGGTTTCGCGAACGGATTCTTTAGCAAAGTTCAGGAAGTCACGACCGGAAGCGGAAGTCCACAAAAGCAGAACGGCAAAAACCAAACCAGCCACGAGTGCGCCTGCGCACATCAAAGCTGGTTTATTCTGGCCCTTCAGGTAGAAGAATCCGACTACCCCTGCAATCGCGGCAACGACGGCCAACGCGATCTTGAACTTATCGTTCGACGTGCTGACGGTTTGCACGGATTGATTAGACATACGTTTTTACTTTCGGTGCCCTGCACCAGAACGGTGGCAGGGACGGAGGGCATCGAACCCCCAACCTTCGGTTTTGGAGACCGACGCTCTGCCAATTGAGCTACGTCCCTACGTAAAACTTCAGTGGAATCGGCGATTTTACCATCAGCGGCCGCTGGATGGCAAATGCCTGATTACAGGAAGAGCCGGATGGCCGACTCTTCCCTTCCTACAATTACTTGCCGCCAGCTTCCGACAGAATCTTCGCTACCACGCCGGCGCCGACGGTACGGCCGCCTTCGCGGATGGCGAAGCGCAGACCTTCTTCCATCGCGATCGGGTTGATCAGCTTGACGGTGATCGACACGTTATCGCCTGGCATAACCATTTCTTTGTC
>CALRYE020000056.1:0-33691 GCA_943372275.1 Janthinobacterium lividum | reverse complement strand
TGGCGGCCGACGGCGGCGGCACCGAGATCAGCGGCACCGAGGTGCTTTGCAGGGGACGGGTATCGTCGCCCGGCTTGGCTGCGGCGCTGTCGACCTGGCCCGGCACCACTGGCGTGGGCAGCACGGTGACGCTGGCGTCGGTGGCCGCGGCCGGCACGGCGGCCGTGGTCGCGCCGCCCTTGAACAGCGAGGTCGGCAACAGGTCGAATTTCCAGACGCTCACGGCCAGCGCGGCCACCACCGCCACGCCGGCGATCAGGCCCAGCGGCAAACTGGCGCGCTTGCCGTTGGTGGGAAAGCGCACTTCGGAGAACGAGGTGGGCTTGCTGTCGCGCCGCACCGTGGCCGAGGTATTGTTTTCGGTGCCGGTCGGGGTGTCCAGGGCGATCTGCGCCACCAGCGGCACCGGATCGAGCCGCACCACCTTGGCGTAGGCGCGCACGAACCCGCGCACCACCGCCGGACTGGGCAGGTTGGCGTAGTCGCCCGCTTCCAGCGCGATCACCTGGCGCACGGCCAGCTTGAGTTGATCGGCCACCTGCTCCACGGTCCAGCCGAGCGCTTCGCGCTGGGCGGCCAGGGTGCGGCCCGGAATGCCCTGATTGTCGGTCGATGCCGGCTGTTCTGCCCACTCTGCAGTCATTGTCTTTCCTGTCTCACTCATCAAATGCACCACGCTGCCAGGCCGCGAACTCGGGGGAGCCGGCATGATGCCGGCGCAATTGCGTCAGCATGCTCGTTTCCAGCGCCTTGTCACCCAGTTTGCGCTCGATGCGGGCGGCAAGCCACAGCACCTCGGCCGAGAGGGTTTCCGGTTTCGCCAGCGTTGTCAGGCGGTGAATAAAAAATCCGGCGCGGGTGTAATCGCGCCGCTCGTAATATACCCGCGCCAGGTTGGCGTGGGTGGCGGCCAGATCGGGTTCGTACCGCAAGGCGTCGAGCAGATAGCGCTCGGCGGCGGCGTAATTCTTGGTCTTGAGACTACAGTTGCCCGCGTTGACCAGGGCCTTGACGGGCGACTGGTAGGTGGGGTTTTTCAGGGCCATGTCGAACTGGGCCAGGCCGGCGGCGTGCTGGCCGGTCTGGCACAGGAAGGCGCCGTAGTTATTGTTCAGTTCAGCGTTGCGCGGGGCCAGGCGCAGCGCGCGCTGGTAGTTCTCCTGCGCCAGCGCGGTTTCGCCCATGCTGGTGTAAATCAGCGCGCGCACGCCGTGGGCCTCGGCCGATTCGGGATCGGCGGCGATGGCTTGCTTGATTTCATCGAGCGCCACGGGGTAGTTGCCCTGCTGATAGTAGCCCACGGCCAGCTGCATGCGGATCGAGGAACGCTTCTCGGCCGCGGTCTGGTCCGACGACGTCTTGAGTTCGCGCGGACTGCCGTTGTCGCCGCCACCGACGCAACCGGCCAACACCGAGCCCACGAGGCACAGCGCCAGCCAGCCACGCATGCGGCGCATGGTCAAGTGGGGCTCTCCGCGGATGCCTGCTCGGCAGCTGAATGGCTGTCCTGCGCCTTGCTGTCGACCGCCTTGATGCCGGCCGCCTTGATTTCGACAATCTTGCCGAAGTCGGCGCCGAACTTCTTCTGGTACTCGGACATCTTTTCCATGCGCTGCACCACGCGCGTGCGGTCCTGCACTTCGCCGGCCAGCTGGCCGCAGGCCGCGTCGATGTCGTCGCCGCGGGTCTTGCGGATGGTGGTGACCAGGCCGCCGTCCATCAGCACCTGGGCGAACGCCTTGATGCGCGGATTTTTCGAGCGCAGCAGACCGGACTCGGGGAAGGGATTGAACGGGATCAGGTTGAACTTGCACGACACGCCGACCACGGGGTCGTTGACCAGCGCCAGCAACTGGCGCGCATGCTCGTCGCTGTCGTTGACGCCGTCCAGCATGCAATATTCAAAGGTAATAAAGTCGCGCGGGGCGAATTCCAGATAGCGCTTGCAGGCGGCCATCAGTTCGCGCAGCGGGTATTTCTTGTTCAGCGGCACCAGGCCGTCGCGCAATTCGTCGTTCGACGCGTGCAGCGACACGGCCAGCGCCACCGGCACTTCCTGCGACAGCTTGTCCATCATCGGCACCACGCCGGAGGTCGAGAGCGTGACGCGGCGGCGCGACAGGCCGTAGGCGTTGTCGTCCAGCATGAGTTTCAGGGCGGTGACGGTCGGCTCGAAGTTCAGCAGCGGCTCGCCCATGCCCATCATGACCACGTTGGTGATCTGGCGTTCGCCCTTGGGACCGGGTTCGATACCCTTGGTGCGGCGCAGTTCGAATTCGGCCATCCACAGCTGGCCGATGATTTCCGCCACCGACAGGTTGCGGTTGAAGCCCTGCTTGCCGGTCGAGCAGAAGCGGCAGTTGACGGCGCAGCCGGCCTGGGTCGAGATGCACAGGGTGCCGCGGTTTTCTTCCGGAATGAACACGGTTTCCACGGCGTTGCCATTGCCTACGTCGACCAGCCACTTGCGCGTGCCGTCGGTGGAGGTGTGGTCGCTGATGACGGCCGGCGCGCGGATTTCGGCGCGCGTGGCCAGCTTGTCGCGCAGCGACTTGGCCAGGTCCGTCATGGTGTCGAACTCGCTGGCGCCGAACTGGTGGATCCAGCGCTGCAGCTGCTTGGCGCGAAACGGCTTCTCCCCCAAGTCGGCGCAGTAAGCGACGAGTTGCGCGGGATCGAAGTCCAGCAGATTGGTGAGAGTTGCGGTCATAGGCTGTATGTGATCGGTTGAATCGGGTTGATACGGGTTGGTACGGTTGGTACAGAGCAAAGCGATGCGGTGCAACACCGCCCCCGCGCGCACGGCGCGGCGGAAGCGGCACAGTCTTACAAAACCCCTTACACCTACTTAGGCGTTAGGGAAGAAGTAAGCGATTTCAACTTTAGCGGCATCGACAGCGTCGGAACCGTGCACGGCGTTGGCATCGATCGACTCGGCGAAATCGGCGCGGATGGTGCCTTTTTCTGCCTTCTTTGGATCGGTCGCGCCCATCAGGTCACGGTGGGCCAGAACGGCGTTCTCGCCTTCCAGGGCCTGGATCATGACAGGACCGGAAACCATGAAGTCGACCAGGTCCTTGAAGAAGCCGCGCTCTTTGTGCGCTGCGTAGAAGCCTTCTGCCTCTTCGCGGGTCAGCTGAGTCATGCGCGCAGCGACGATTTTCAGGCCAGCGCCTTCAAAACGGCTGTAGATTTGGCCGATGACGTTTTTTGCTACTGCATCTGGTTTGATGATCGACAGGGTGCGTTCGATTGCCATTTGTAAAAACTCCAATAAAAAGAAAGGTTTAATGTCGAGTTCGGGACTCAATCAACCTTCGATTTTACCATACAACACCCCGCCTGACGGATATTGCGGGAGCCAGGGGCGAAGTGGTAGAGTGGCGCCGGCAAATCGGCGGGCTTGCAGGCGGGCGCCACGGTGTGCGCAGCCAAGGTGCGGCGCACCTGCTCGTGGCCGGCTGAAGCCAAACTTAAATTCGCGCCCGGACCTGTGCTGATTCTGAACCTAAACCGCAGTCCGTGCTATTCTTTTCACCATGCTGCAATTTCGCAGAGCGTGTTTGCACTCGTGTTTGCACTCGTTACGCAAGACATCGCAGTACTTTTGCAGTACTTTTACTTTTACCGGAGGCACTATGTCTATTAGTCTGAACAAAAATTACGATCTGGCCGGGTCAAGCCAGGCCGTACGTAACCGCGTTCTGCGCAATACGTACCTGCTGCTGGCGCTGTCCATGATCCCTACCGTGCTGGGCGCCGTGGTCGGCGTGCAGCTGCAGCTGCCGATTTTCAACGGCATCATGGGGTTTGTCATCTTCATGGCCGTGGCCTTCGGTTTCATCTGGGCGATCGAGAAGAACAAGGATTCGGCGCTGGGCGTCGGCCTGTTGCTGGGCTTCACCTTCGTCATGGGCCTGATGCTCACGCCGCTGCTCACGCGCACCCTGGGCTACGCCAACGGCGGCATGCTGATCATGACCGCGTTCGGCGGCACCGCGACCATCATGGCCGTCATGGCCACGATCGCCACCGTGTCCAAGCGCGATTTCTCGATGATGGGCAAGTGGCTGTTCGCCGGCGTGATCGTGCTGATCCTGGGTAGCATCGCCAACATCTTCTTCCAGGTGGCGCTGTTCTCGGTGGTCATTTCCGTGATGGCCGTGGCAATCTTTTCGGCCTTCATCCTGTACGACGTGCAGCAAGTGGTCAACGGCGGCCAGACCAACTACATCTCGGCCACGCTGGCGATTTACCTGGACCTGTACAACATCTTCACCAGCCTGCTGTCCCTGCTGGGTATTGGCGGCGGCAGCCGCGAGTAAGCAGGCATCCCGCTGCAGTTAGCACGCTGACTGCGCAGCAAAAAGCCGACCCGCGGGTCGGCTTTTTTACGTTCATCACTTTCAGCTCCCGCCCGGGCGAGCCCGCATGGGCAAGCCGCCTCAGGCCGCCACCTTCTCCGCAATCACGCGGCGGTTGGACTGGCTGACCGAGTACTGCAAGGTCGATGGCTGGAGCATGGCGTTGAACTCCACGCGCCCCACCCCATCGTGGCCCTGCACGCCGGCGACGATGACGAAGTCGAGGCGGTTGGTGGCCGTTTCGATGCCGAACACGCTCACCTCCACGCCGGTCAGGCGCGGCTCGAAGCGGGCAATCACGTCTTCCACGCAGCCGCAGATGACCATGCGGTCCTCGCTGCTGGTCAGGCACATGCCGGCGAAGTCGCGCAGGCCGTAATTGACGATCGAGTTGGCGCTCTCGGGAAACGCGGTGAACATCTCGTCGGGCCAGCCGACGCGGGTGTTGAGCAAGCCTTCCAGGTCGCGCGCGATGGAGGCGCGCAACTGGTCGAAATTCTGGGCTTGCGAGTAACGGTCGGCGGCGCGGATGTCGCCGCTGACCATCAGGCGGTCCCAGAAACTGGGGGTGACAAACGCATCCTTGGCCATCGCACTCTCCTGAAGCGGCGGACCACGGTGGTCTGCCCTGCTTCATTATTAGAGCGATTTCCTTGCCATAAGTTGCGATTAAGCAATTTCAACCGACATGCGTCAGCAGCGTTTACCGCTGTGTCAGCTCGAACACGGCCATCGATTCCACGTGCGAGGTGTGCGGGAACATGTTGACCACGCCGGCCTTTTTCAGCACGTAGCCGGCCTCGTGCACCAGGATGGCGGCGTCGCGCGCCAGCGTGGACGGGCTGCACGACACATACACGATGCGCTGCGGCAGCATGTCCGGATGGTTCTGGCGCAGGCCGGCCAGCGCCTGCGCCAGCGCCATGGCGCCGTCGCGGGGCGGGTCGATCAGCATGCGCTCGAACTTGCCCAGTTCGACCAGGTCGTCGGTGGTGACGTCGAACAGATTGCGGGTGAAGAAACTGGTCCTGGCCGACAGGCCGTTGGCCACCGCATTGGCCAGGGCCCGCTCGGTCAGGGTGGTGGAGCCTTCGATGCCGACCACTTCGCGCGCCTGCGTGGCCAGCGGCAAGGTGAAGTTGCCCAAGCCGCAGAACAGGTCGGCAACCCGGTCGCCAGCCTGCACGTCCAGCAAATTCAAGGCTTTGGCCACCAGCACCCGGTTGATATGGTGATTAACCTGGGTAAAGTCGACCGGCTTGAACGGCATCTTGATGCCGAACTCGGGCAAGGTGTAATACAGTTCCTTGCCCAGCGGGTAGTACGGCGCGGCCGTCTCGGGCCCCTTGGTCTGCAGCCACCACTGGATGTTCCACTGGTCGGCGAAGGCCTTGAGCAAGACTTCGTCGGCACCCGTGAGCGGCGCCATGATGCGCAGCACCAGCGCGGTCAGGTCTTCACCGACCGCCACTTCGATCTGCGGCATCTGGTCGTAGATCGACAGCGCGCCGATCAGCGCGCGCAGGGGCAGCAGCATGGCGGCCACGTGCGGCGGCAAAATCTTGCAGTCGCTGATGTCGGCCACGAAGGCCGAGCGCTTTTCATGGAAACCCACCAGCACCGTGTCCTTCTTGGCCACGTGGCGCACCGACAGGCGCGCCCGGTAGCGGTAGCCCCAGGTCGGCCCGTACATGGGGCGCATGATGTTTTCCGGCGAGACCTTGCCGATATGCTTGAGATTGTCTTCCAGCACGCGCTGCTTGATGGCCACCTGGGCCGACGGCTCCAGGTGCTGCATCGAGCAGCCGCCGCAGTTGTCGAAATGGGGGCAATACGGCGTAGTGCGCATGGGCGAGGCGCGGTGCAGCGTGGTCATGCGCGCCGCTTCCCAGTTTTTCTTCTTCTTGAAGGTCAGAAAACCGACCTTTTCGCCCGGCAGCGCGCCTTCGACGAAGATCACCTTGCCGGGCGACCCATCCTCGTTGGCAAGGTGGCCGACGCCGCGGGCGTCCATATCGAGGGACTTAATGTCCAGGATGGTGTCGAGGATCGTGTCGGGGAACGTGTCGGGCATGGCGAAAAACACGCGCGCGGCGTGCCGAGGGTAAGGTAAGAGGGATAGCGTGGGCGGCGCAGAACAATGCGCCGCGCGCATCATAGCAAGGAATCGCGCCCCACGCCACGGGCAGCCATGGCGCGCTTGAGCTTGATGAGCGCTTCCTGCTGGATCTGGCGCACCCGCTCGCGCGTGACGCCCATCTCTTCGGCCAGCGTTTCCAGCGTGGCCGGATCGTCGTTGTCGAGGCCAAAGCGGCGCATCACCACCACGCGCTGCTTGTCGGGCAGCTTGCCCAGCCAGTCGCGCACCAGCACCGTCATTTCGTGGTGCTCGGCACGCGCGTCGGGGCTGTCGTCGGCGTCGCCGGGCAGCATGTCCATCAGGCTGGACTGGGGATCGTTGTCCAGCGGCGCATCGAGCGAGGTGGCGTGTTCGGACAGCGCCAGAATGTCCTGCACTTCCTCCACCGGGCGCCCGACCAGGTGGGCGATGTCTTCGGCGCTGGCATCCTTGCCGTTGTGGTGCTGGGCTTCCAGATGGTATTTGGCGCGCAGGATCTGGTTCAGCTCGCGCACCATGTGCACCGGCAGGCGCACCGTGCGCGCCTGATTCATGATGGAGCGCTCGATGCTCTGGCGGATCCACCAGGTGGCGTAGGTGGAAAAGCGGAAACCCCGTTCCGGCTCGAACTTGTCGATGGCGCGCATCAGGCCGATGTTGCCCTCCTCGATCATGTCGAGCAGCACCACGCCGCGGTTGATGTAGTGCTTGGCGATCGACACCACCAGGCGCAGGTTGTGCTCGATCATGGTCTGGCGCGCGGCGAAGTCGCCGCTCTTGGCCAGGGTGGCGTAATGGACTTCCTGGGGCGCCGTCAGCAGCGCCCGGGTGCCGATCTGGTTCAGGTAATGCTGGGTGGTGTCGGTCGACAGCTCGGCGGCCAGCACTTTTTTCAGTTCGTCGACGCTTTCGATGACCACGCCGGCGGCCGGCGCGGTTTTGTCCGGACCGTCGTCGATCAAGCCGTCGTCGCCCAACCCGTCGTCCAGCAACGCTTCCTCGGCAAAGTCGTCCGGGTCGCTATCGTCATCGATCTGGTGCGGAGAACTGGTCATGGAAGGCGCCCGGGGCGTTAGAAGAGCATGGTCACGCGGTCGCTAGCGGGTCGGCAGAAAACGGGACGGATCGACCGGTTTGCCCTGCTGGCGAATTTCAAAATGCAGCTTCACCGAATCGGCGTCCGAATCGCCCATTTCAGCAATCACCTGCCCTTTGTTGACGTTCTGGCCTTCCTTGACCACGATGCTGCGGTTGTGGGCGTAGGCCGACAGTAAACTGTTGCTGTGCTTAACAATCACCAGATTACCATATCCGCGGATGCCGCTGCCCGCATACATGACCTTACCGGCGCCGGCGGCCATGACTTGCTGGCCCGCCTTGCCGGCGATGTCGATGCCCTTGTTCTTGCCTTCGTCGAAGGTGGCCACGATGCGCCCGTCGGACGGCCACATCCAGCTCAGTTTTTCGTCGTCGGTGGCGGTGACGGTGGCGCCGGTGACGATGGCCGGGGCCGCTGCCGCAGGAGGCCGCGCGGGCGCCGGACGGTCGGGCTCATCCTTGTCGGCGCCCTTGCCGTTGCCGGCGCCATTGCCAGCACCGTTGCCATTCTCGCCCTTCTGCATGTCGGCCAGGGTGGCGTCGCTGTAGGCGCGCTTGTCGCCGCGCGGGCCGGTTTTCTTCGGCACCGGCGGGGTCACCGGGCGCACTTCCGGGGTCGGCATGGCCACCGGCGAGGTGGTCACGCCCGTGCCTTCGGGCGGCGCCACGCGCAGCACCTGGTCGACCTTGATATCGTTGGGGTTGGCAAGATTGTTCCACGCCACCAGGTCGCGGTAATTCTGCCCGTGGTCGAGCGCGATGCGGATCAGGGTGTCGCCCCGCTTGACCGTGTACATGCCGCGGTCATCCTTCGGTTCGTCGACCTTGACGGGAACGGGAGCGGCCACCGGAGTGCGGTCGACGACGGGCGCCTGGGTGGTGGTGGTACATGCGCTGAGCAGGGCAATGCTCAAAGTTAGCAGGGCAAGTTGGCTTGTTTGTTTCATTCTCATATTATGTAGTTCGACTTGCCGCGACAGCTCAGACCGTACCGGGACGGAGGGGCACGAAGTGACAGTCTTCCAGCGTTTCGCTCGTCCATTCGGACTTGCCGGTGCGGGTAATCAGTTGCAGATGCTGGACGTGCGCGCCGACCGGGGCGACCAGGCGCCCGCCGATACTGAGCTGTTCCAGCAGCGCCTGCGGCACCGCCAGGCCGGCGGCGGCCAGGATGATGCCATCGAATGGCGCTGCCTGGGGCAGTCCTAGCATACCATCTCCGTACTGCAAGCGCAGATTTGCAATGCGCAAGGGGCGCAGGTTGTGCTTGGCCAGCTCGTGCAGCGGCTTGATGCGCTCGATCGAGTACACATCCTTGGCCACGCAGGCCAGCACCGCCGCCTGGTAGCCGCAGCCGGTGCCGATCTCCAGTACGCGGATGAGCTGGCCGCCGTTGCGCATCACTTCGATCATGCGCGCCACGATGTAGGGCTGGGAGATGGTCTGGTGGTGGCCGATCGGCAGCGAGGCGTCGATGTACGCCTGGGCCGACAGGGCCGGTTCGATGAAGGCGTGGCGCGGCACCGTGTTCAGGGCCTCCAGCACGACCTGGTCCTGCACGCCCTGGCGCGCCACCCGCTGCACCATCTGCTGGCGGATCGCTGCCGAGGTCAGAAAATCCGGGCGCGGCGCGGCGGTGGTCTGCGGCTGGGCGCGCTGCTGGGCGAAACTGTGGGCCTTGGACGGCGCCGCCGTGGCGCCCGGCACCAGGTACGGCGCGCGCTGGGACGGCGTGGCGGCATTGCGGGTGGCCGTTTGCGGCGTGGCCACGCGGGCGCCGGACGGGCCGGGGTAGATCGGGGCCGGCGGCTGGGCGCGCGCGGCTGGCTGTGATGGCTGGCTTGGCTGCATGTGCGGGGAACGCGGGAGCGGCGCGGCGGCGAACGCCTGCGTGGCCTTGAACGCCCCCGTCACCGACGACAGCGGCAGGGGAAACGTGCTGGGCTTGCCGGTGGGCGGCTTGCTCATGCTGGTTCCTGAGGCAACTGTTCAGCCGCCTCGGGATGCACTCCCAGTGCCAGCCCCTGGGCCAGCGTGACCAGCTGATCACGGTGGGTCAGATCCACCTGCAGCGGGGTAATCGACACTTCGCCGTGCGCGGTGGCGTAAAAATCGGTGCCCTCGCCGGCGTCGCGGGTGGCGCCCGGCGGGCCGATCCAGTACAGGTCGCGTCCGCGCGGATCCTTGCCGCGCACCACCGGTTCGCTCTGGTGGCGTCGCCCCAGGCGGGTGGCGCGCACGGTGGTCAGCTGCGCGTACGGCAGGTTGGGAATATTGACATTCAATAAATATGGCGCTTTCAGCATGTCGAAGCGGCGCTGCACGATGTCGCGCGCGCAGCGGGCGGCCGCGTCGATCTCGGACCAGCCGAACTGCACCTGCGAAAAGGCGATGGCGGGGATGCCGAACAGATACCCTTCCGTGGCGGCGGCGACGGTGCCGGAGTACAGGGTGTCGTCGCCCATGTTCTGGCCGTTGTTGATGCCGGAGACGACCAGGTCGGGGCGGTAGTCGAGCAGCCCGGTCAGCGCCACGTGGACGCAGTCGGTGGGCGTGCCGTTGACATAATAGAATCCGTTGGCCGCCTTTTCCACCGACAGGGGCCGGTCCAGCGAGAGGGAATTGGACGCGCCGGAGCGGTTGCTGTCGGGCGCCACGACCACAATCTCGGCGATCGCTGCCAGGGCGTCGGCCAGGGCCACGATGCCGGGTGCGAGATAGCCGTCGTCATTGCTGATAAGAATTCTCATGCAGCGATTTTACCTGAAGCAACGCTTGTAACGCTGGCCCGGCCGCACAATTTTCCGCGTGTTGCTACTGCGCCGTCAGCGAGCGGCCGCCGGCCGCCTCGGCCAGCGCCGCCTGCAGGGAAGAGACTTCGGCTTGCGTAAACGCCAATAGAGCATCCTTGTCATTGTGGCGCTGGTACACCTGCTTGATCATGGCCACGCCGCGCGAGCGCAGCGGATTGGCCACGCTGCGCCGCAGCACCGAGGTGCGCAGGCTGTCGGCCAGCTCGCGCGCCTCGCGCTCGCTGCGGTTGTCCATCAGCTGCTGCAGCTGGGTCAGCTTGTTGCCCAGGGTTTCGGCCTGCCCTGCCCCGTCGCGCGTTTCCAGGATGGCATTGCGCAAGCCCAGCGCGCCGGCGTGCGAATCGTGCGGCCCGGCCACCATGGCGGGGTGGTCGAGCAGGCGGTTGCTGCCTTGCAGCACCGAGTCTTCCAGCTTGCGCGCCGCCACGCTGTGGCCCTGGCGCGCCAGCGTCGAAGCGAGCGCCTGCTTGCTGTTGAGCGTGGCCAGGTCGTCGGCGCCGAGCATCTGCTCGTTCAGGCTGACCACCCGCTGCTGCAGGCGGCGCGCCGCTTCCAGGTCGCCCTGGGCCGACAGGGTCGAGGCCAGGCGCAGCTGGATCGACAGGGTGTCGGGGTGCTCCGACCCCAGGCGCCGCTCGCGCGCCCGGGCCAGCGTTTCCTGCACGGCGCGCACGCCGTCCAGGTCGCTCTGCCCGGCCATGATCTCGGCCAGCACCTCGCACGCCTGCAAGGTGGCGGGATGGTCGGCGCCGGCGTGGCGCGCGCGCGCGGCCACCACGCTTTCCTGCAGCGCGCGCGCATGGCTCAGGTCGCCAAGCTCGTGCAGCAGCACGGCCAGCTGCTCGGTGCAGCGCAGGGTGTCGGGGTGCTCGGCGCCCAGCAGGCGCTCGCGCCCTTCCAGCACGCGCTCGTAGACCATGCGCGCGCGCGACAGGTCGCCGTGGCGGTGCAGCGTCTGGGCCTGGCCGGCCAGGCAATCGAAGGTGGTCACGTGGCTGGGGCCGAACAGGCGCTCGCAGGCGGCGTTGATGCTGTCGTGCAGGGTCAGGGCCCGGTCGAACTGGCCCAGCAGCGCGAAGGTGGCGGCCAGCGCCGCGCGCGCGGCCAGGGTGTCGGGGTGATCGGCGCCGAGCAGTTGCTGGCACTGGTCGAGCAATTGCTGGTGCAGGGGCAGCGCCTGCTCGGGCTTGCCGCCGGCGCGCAGCAGGTCGGCCAGGCTGGCGCGCGCGTGCCGCGTGTCGGCGTGCTCGGCGCCCAGCAGGCGTTCGCGCAACTGGACGGCTTCTTCGAAGCAGGCGCGGGCCTGCTCGGTGCGGCCCTGGCCGCGGTACAGCTGGCCCAGCTGGTGCAGGTCGCGCGCCAGCGGCAGCGCCACCGGGGCGAAGGCGGCCGACGCGGCGCCGCCCTCGCCGGCCAGCGCCCTGGCCGCGCCGATCGCGCCGGCCAGCCGCACTTCGGCGCGCGACTGCCACGGAAAGCGCCCGTCGGCCACCCATTCGAGCAGGGTGTCGAAGGTGCGGCGCAAGGAAAAGCGGTCGGCGTCGCGCGCGCTGCCGGCGGCGATCTGCTCGCCGCTGGCGGCCGCGTTGGTATGCTGCATTTGCACTTCGTCCAGATAACTGTCGAGTGACAGCTGCGACATGCCGTAGCACTGGCGCAGCAGGCGTTCCAGCACGGGCTGGTAGCCCGGCTGGGCCTTGTGCGGGTCGCCGCGGCGCCATTCGGCGCGGCGCTGGCAGTCGGTGCTGTCGACCGACGCCGCCAGCGGATACACCAGCAGGGGCCGCTGCTCGTCTTCGTGGCTGCAGCGGTACTCGATGGCGCGGCTGACCACGCCGGCCATGCCGTCCAGACTGCGCTGGCTGGGCGTAAACAGGGTCACCAGTTTATTGGGCAGCAAGGTGGTGCAGATGCTCACGGCGGCCGAGCGGCCGCTGCGCGCGTCGACCAGCACATGGCGAAAGCGCCGCGCCATGTGCTCGGCGAAGCAGCGAAACAGGGCCGGGCAGGCGGCGAACAGCCCGTCCCAGTCCATCTGGTCGGCGCGCTCGCCGTAACTGTCGTCGACCAGGCCGACGCGCATCAGGTACAGGGGCCGGCTCTCGTCGACCCGCTCGACGTACAGTTCCCAATCGATGGCCTCGAGCACCTGGCGCGCCAGTGCGGCGCTGTCGGCGCCGCTGTCGGCACCATCGGTGCGCGCGCCGCGCTCGTGGCGCTCGGCACGCTCATGGCGCTGGCCGGCGCCGGCGGCGCGCGCGGCGCCCGCCGTGTGGCCCAGCAGCGCGAGCTGATCGCGGCAGGCCTGAAAATATTCCAGCAAGCCGGGCCGCTCGCCCTGGCGCTCGAAGTAATGGTGCAGGCCGGGCGACTCGGTATCCCAATCGATCATCAGCACCGCCACGCCGGCATTGTGCCGGCCGGCCAGCAACACGGCCGTGTTCGACAGCGCCACACTGCGCGCCGTTCCGCTCTCGTAGGAATAAAAGGTCGTTACATCGCCGGGAGCGGTTATCGGCGGTAACGTAATGCGTTTGAGTTCCATGTTGCTCCTCATTTTTTTGGAAAAGTTAAATCCGGGAGTTCACGCCATTCAGGTGGGACAGCAGGGAGCATGAATTGGTTGCAGTCATGGCCTACGGGCGTGAATTTTTTCTGAAACTGGTAATGCGTGACGATCCGCTCGACAATCTTTTGGATATCAGGCAGGAAATCCGGATTCGACTTCAGGTCGGTCGTTGCCATCGTGAACCGCGAAAAATCCACCCACAGGCTGGCATTCGTGATTTGCGGCGGCAGTTTGCCCGGGTGCATGGTCATGATCACCGGGATGGTCAGATGGCTGGGCATGGGATACCAGTCACTGCGCTCTTGTTCGATTTGCTGCATGCCGGCGAACTCGCGCCGGGTATAGGCATGGGCTTCATATTTGGGGGTATAGATCACGATCATGCACACGCTTTCGCACATGGCATGGGCGATGCGGCGGTCGAGGTCGTCCCCGCCGCCCAGTTGCTCGGTATCGATGAACAGCTCCTCCTCGTCGTCCAGATACGGTTCCAGATAGCAGCGGATCGCTTCGGACAAGGTGCGCTTGAAGGTATTCATCAGTTCGTGCTTGCCATGCGCATAACTAAAGAAACAGCCGTAACGGATCGCCATCTCGACCTCCTGTGTGGTTGCGGCTCTGGCGCGCACCCCCGACTTTAACAAGCCCGACCGTCGCCATTTTGCGATCCCGCAAAGCGGCGAATGACCTAGTTAACAGTGTCCAAAGTTCCCGAGATTCGGGCATAATTAAAAAATATTACGGTCGTTCTATTCCGTGTAGGATGCCGATGAGTTGCACTGGATTCATTCATTCACTGAGAAGAGGAGGCAAGATGAAAGCAGTCGTATGCAAGGCCTGGGGCATGCCGGACACGCTGGTGCTGGAGGAGTTGCCGACCCCGGTCGCCGGCCCCGGCCAGGTGGTGATCGACGTCAAGGCGGCGGCAGTCAACTTTCCCGATGTGCTGATCATCCAGGGCAAGTACCAGTTCAAGCCGCAGCTGCCGTTCACGCCCGGCAACGAGCTGGCCGGCGTGGTGAGCGCCGTGGCCGCCGACGTCGAGCACATCAAGGTGGGCGACCGCGTCATCGCCATGACCTCGGTGGGCGCGTTCGCCGAGCAGATCGCCGTGCCGGTGCAGGCGGTGCTGCCGATGCCGGCCTCGATGGACTTCGACACGGCCGCCGCCATCACCCTCACCTACGGCACCTCGCACCACGCGGTGGTCGACCGCGCCGCGCTGCAGCCGGGCGAAACCATGCTGGTGCTGGGCGCGGCCGGCGGCGTCGGCCTGGCCGCCATTGAAATCGGCAAGGCGCTGGGCGCGCGCGTGATCGCCGCCGCCTCGAGCGATGAAAAACTGGCGCTCTGCCGCGCCCACGGCGCCGACGAGACCATCAACTACGCCAGCGGCGACCTGCGCGAATCGATCCGCGCGGCCACCGGCGGGCGCGGCCCGGATGTGATCTACGACCCGGTCGGCGGCGACTACGCCGAGCCGGCCTTCCGCTCGATCGGCTGGCGCGGGCGTTACCTGGTGGTGGGGTTTGCCAACGGCGAGATTCCGCGCCTGCCGCTGAACCTGGCGCTGTTGAAGGGCGCGTCGCTGGTGGGGGTGTTCTGGGGCGACTTCGTCAAGCGCGAGCCGCGCGCCTCGGCCGCCGCCATGGGGCAATTGCTGGGCTGGCTGGCCGAAGGCAAGCTGCGCCCGCACATTTCGGCGCGTTATGCGCTGGCGCAGACCGCGCAAGCGCTCAACGACATGGCCGCGCGCAAGGTCACGGGCAAGGTGCTGATCTTGCCCTGACCGTCAGCGCTTGTTTGCGCGTTACTGGCGGAGCTTGCTTCAGCTTTTCGGCTGCGCGGCCGGCCTGGCCGGCAGCGCCGACTGCTGGGCAATCCACCCATTGATGCGGGTTTCCAGCAGCGCCAGCGGCAGGTTGCCTTCAGCCAGCACAGCGTCGTGAAAGCGCGCCAGGCTGAACTTGTCGCCCAGCGCCGCCGTGGCCCGCTGGCGCAGTTCGGCAATTTTCAGCGCGCCGATCTTGTAGCTCAGCGCCTGCGCCGGCAAGGCCATGTAGCGTTCGGTGGCGTTGATCGCGTCCGGCTCGGTTTCCCCGCTCTGCTCGACCAGAAAGCGCACCGTCTGCTCGCGCGTCCAGCCCTTGGCGTGCAAGCCGGTGTCGACCACCAGGCGCGCGGCGCGGCGCAGGTCCGCCCGCAGGTGCCCCGCATACGCGTTGGCGTCCTCGTACAGCCCCATCTCCTTGCCCAGCGTCTCGGCATACAACGCCCAGCCTTCGGTGTAAGCCGAATTGCCGCCGCTGCGGCGAAAGCGCGGCACCGACAATTCCTGCAGACGGGCCAGCTGGAAATGGTGGCCCGGCACGCCTTCGTGCAGGAACAGCGACACCATGCGCGTGCTGGGGTAAGCGGCCGGATCGGTGATCACGGCCCAGAAGATACCGGGCCGGGTGCCATCCGCCGACGAGGTCGTGTAATGGTCGGAGGCCGCGTCGCGCGACAGCGGCGGCTCCGCGCGAATCTCCAGCGGCGCCTTGGGGATCTTGCCGAACAGCGCGGGCAATAGCGGCGTGACCTTGGCGTTCAGGTCGCGGTAGCCCTGCAGCACGTCTTCTTCCGTCTTGTAAGGACGGTATTTGCTCTGCTGCGTCATCCATTTCGGCAAGCCCAACGGCGCACCCAGATAGCCCAGCTTGGGCGCCAGCTTGGCCATTTCCTTTTGGATGCGATCCATCTCGGCCATGCCGATGCGGTGGATCTCATCGGGCTTGAGATTGGTCGTGGTGTGCGCGGCCACCCAGGTCATGTACCAGGCCGGGCCGTCCGGCAAGGCGCCCCAGCCGTCCGAAGGGCGCGCGGCCGGCAGGTATTCCGTTTCCAGAAAGCTGGACAGGCGCCGCAGGGCCGGCAGCACGCGCTGGCGCGCCGTCTCGCGATAGGCCGTTTGCAGGCGGGCGCGCTCGGCGGGCGTGAAGGCGGCCGGGAACTGGCGCACCGGCAAGGTGAACTCGCCTTTCTCCGGCGTGGCCGCGGCCAGCGTGCGGATCTGCGGGATCAGCGAGGCCACCACGGCTTTCGGCAGCACCACGCCCGACTTCATTCCCACGCGCATGTTGGCGATGGCCCCGTCGATCCACTGGGGCAGCGCGCCGATGCGTTTCAGGAACAGCGTGTACTGGGCCACCGTGCTCAAGGGCTGCGCGCCGGCCCCGCTGGCCAGATTGGCCAGCATGACGGGCACGGCGTCCATCTGGTTGAGCGGCATCAGGTGGTCGCGCAGCGGCTCGAAGCGCAGCGCCATGCCCACCTCATAGCTGAGGCAGTCGAAGGTGACCTGATCCGGCTCGGCCAGCTTGCTGCGGTCGATCTTCATCAGCGACTGCTGCACGTCGGCCAGCATGGCGAAGCGGCGCGCGCGCACCGCCGGCCAATGCGTCATGGGCAGCAGGTCGTCGAAGCGGTTGTCGCCCGAATAGGTCGCGTCGAGCGGCTCGAAGCGGGCCTTGGCGTCGGAATAGCGGTCGGCCAGCTGGGCCAGCTGCTGGGCCGCCGACAACGGCGCGGCCACCACGGGCACGGCGGCATTGGCGGGCGCGCCGGTCGTGCCCACGGCAACCGCGCAGGCGGCAGCGCAGGCAAGGGCGAAGCCGCGCAGCGTCGGGTTCATACAGCCTCCGATTCGGTAGTGCCGGCCGCAGCGGTCTGCGGCTGGAAGAATGCCACCACGTCGGCCTGCAAACGGGTGCGTTTGAACGATGGTAGGCTCTGCCAGACGCGCTTGCCGTACGACTTGGAAATCAGGCGCGGATCGCAGATCATCAGCACGCCGCGGTCGGTCTCGTCGCGGATCAGGCGCCCCGCCCCCTGCTTGAGGTTGATGATTGCCTCGGGCAAGGTGTGGTGCATGAAGCCGTTCATGCCCTGGCGCTCCATCACGTCGATGCGCGCGGCCAGCACCGGGTCGTCGGGCGGGGCGAACGGCAGCTTGTCGATGATCACCAGCGACAGCGCGTCGCCGCGCACGTCGACGCCTTCCCAGAAACTCTGGCTACCCACCAGCACGGCGTTGCCGGCCGTGCGGAACGAGTCCAGCAGTTCCGTGCGGCCCCGTTCGCCCTGCACGAACAGCGGATAGTCGAGCCCGCGCTTGGCGAACTCGTCGCGCAGGCGCTCGGCCACCTGCTTGACGGCGCGAATGGTGGTGCACAGGAAAAACGTGCGCCCGCCGGCCGCCTCGATCACAGGCAGCGCGCAGTCGACCACGGCGTCGGTGTAGCCGAACGAGTTGGGTTCGGGCAGGCCGGTGGGTACGTACAGCAAACCCTGCTGCTCGTAGTTGAACGGGCTGGGCCAGGTCTTGGCCACTTCGCCCGCCAGCCCCATCTGGTCGGAGAAATGCTTGAAGTCGTTCTTGACCGCCAGGGTGGCGGACGTGAAGATCCAGCTGCGCGGCGTGCCTTCGCGCTGGTTGTTGAAGATCGGCGCGATCGACAGGGGCGTCTTGTGCAGTTGCAGCGACGCCGTGTAAGCCTCGACCCACAGCACCGACTGGTCGCCCTCCACCACTTTGCCGGCGCCGGCGCTGCCCTTGGCGTCGAGTTTCCACGCTTCGATCGACGCGGCCAGTTCGACCGCGCGCACGCGGCACTGTTCCAGCGTTTCGGCGCGCGCGGCCTGGTCTTCCAGCACGTCGATCATCTCGGCCAGCTTTTCTCTCAGCGTGGCGAAGGCCGGGAAAAAGTCGGACGACGGCATGATCTGCGCCAGCGACAGGCGCATGATGTCCTGCGGGAAGGTCAGGCGCAGGTCGCGCGCGGCCTTCTCCACCACCGTGACCACTTTGGCCCAGTCCGGCCCGCCACGGGCGTGCGCCAGCCCTTCGGCCAGCACGTCGCGGCACAGTTCCAGGATCTGCGAGGTCGACACGGTCTGGCCGAAGAACAGCGTGGCCGTGTCGGGCAGCTGGTGCGCCTCGTCGAAGATGATGGTGTTGGCCGACGGCAGCAGCTCGGCCACGCCGGTATCCTTCAGGGCCACGTCGGCGAAGAACAGGTGGTGATTGACTACCACGATGTCGGCCTGCTGCGCTTCGCGGCGCGCCTTCATGACGAAGCAATCCTGGTAGTACTGGCACTCCGTGCCCATGCAGGTGTCGCGGGTAGAGGTGACCAGGTTCCAGATCATGGCGTTTTCCGGCACCTTGGACAGCTCGGCCTTGTCGCCCGAATTGGTCATCTTGATGAAGCGCGAGATTTCACGCAGGTGGCCGACGTCGTCGCGCGAGGTCATGCGGCCGTTCTGCAGGGTGCGCTCGAGGTGGTAGTGGCACACGTAGTTGGAGCGGCCCTTGAGCAAGGCCACCGAGACCGGTGCTTTCAAGGCCGCGCGCACGGTCGGGATGTCGCGCAGGAACAACTGATCCTGTAAGTTCTTGGTCCCCGTCGAGACGATCGTCTTGCCGCCCCACATGATGGCCGGGACCAGGTAGGCGAACGTTTTCCCCGTGCCCGTGCCGGCTTCGGCGATCAGGGTGGTCTGGCCGGCGATGGCGTGGGCGATGGCCTTGGCCATTTCGGTCTGCGACTTGCGCGGTGAAAACTGGCCAACGGAAGGCGCGAGGGGGCCAGTCGCGCTGAACAGGCGATCGACATCGGCGTCGTGTTGTCCGACAGGGACGACGGCGCTGGCGTCGTCTCCCTGCACATCGAGAGTATCGGTCAAAGTGGCAATTCAGTGAGGCGAAAAAATGGCTCAGGCCGGAACGTCCGGCACCAGCTGCATTTTCAGCAGGGTGATATGGTCTTTTAATTGCAGCTTGCGCTTTTTGAGGCGGCGCAGCTGCAGCTGGTCATGGTGTCCGTCCAGGGTCAGCAAATCTATGACCGCGTCGAGGTCCCGATGTTCCACGTCGAGTTCGATCAACCGGCGTTGGATTTCTTGGACATCATTCATGGTGAGCTTCCTGGCGGATTAATTCTGCAACGGGTTTATTTCGACAACTTCATGAGTGCGCGAGTGAAAGCGCATTACAATCAGAAACAATTTGTTTCACGACGTCAATATTCAGCACTTGCGGAAATGGCGACGCGCGGTGCATAGTTTAATCTACGCCGACGTTGCCGCCAATATAGATTAGCGGCGTTGCCAGCGCGGCCTGCCCGCCATGGTAACGCAGCCCGGAACCTGAACCCTGTTCACCCTATGACCTCATACAAAATCGAAGCGGGCACGGCCCAGCACATCGGCAACCGTGCCGAGCAGGATGACCGCACGGCGCTGTTCACCGGTGCGCGCGCGCCCGGGTACATGCTGGCCGTGCTGGCCGACGGCATCGCCGGCGGCGCCACCGCGTCCGAGCAGGTGCTGCACACGGCCAAGCAGCTGTTCGACGAATTCAAGCCGGGCGAGCATGGCGGCATCGAGCGCATGACGGCGCTGCTGCGCGAGATCGTGCACGAGACCCACCTGCTGATCAAGATGAACGGCGTGACCACCCAGAGCGAGCCGCACAGCACCTTCGTCGGCCTGCTGATTTCGCCCGACGGCCAGGCCGTGTGGGCGCATGTGGGCGACTCGCGCCTGTACCGCTTCAAGGATGGCCAGTGCCAGCTGCGCACCAGCGATGCCGGCTATATCGAACATTTGGTCGGCACCGACAAGCTGCCGCCGGAAGCGGCGCGCAACCACCGCCATTCCAAGCTGCTGGTCAATGTGCTGGGCAACAGCCGCAAGGAACCGTATGTCACGGTGGGGTCGGTGGCGCAATTGGCGGCCGGGGATACTTTCCTGCTGTGTTCGGACGGCTTGTGGCACTTCTTCACCGATGCGGAACTGGGCGCGGCGCTGACCAAGCACACGCCGCGGCTGGCGTCCGAGATGCTGATCAACAAGGCCGGCGAACGGGCCCAAGGCAAGGGCGGCAATTGCACCATGGCGATTGTAAAGCTGGTCAAGCCGCCCAGGGAAGTGGCCAATTACACGGTGCAGAAGATGGGGCGGGCGGTGTAGGGTTGGTAGCGGCAGTGCTTTCGGCGGGTGCAACAGCAACGCAGCGCGAGGAACCGCCATCGCACCGCTAAACGCAAAACCGTCAGCGCTCGCTAGAGCACCACGAAATGCGAAACCATCACGGCACGCTATTGCACCACAATCCGCAAAACCGTCAGCGCATCTTTAAGCACAACGATCCGCAAAACCGTCATCCTCGCGCAGGCGAGGATCCATAGCACCGATGAGCTTTCGCGGGCAGACGCGTGCACCGTCACCGCATTGATGGGGTATGGGTCCCCGCCTGCGCGGGGATGACGGCCTTTAGGCTAGCTTATCGATCTATTCTGCTGGCTTATCGATCTATTTTGCTGGCTGCACTGGCGTTGCCGGTTGCCCTGGCGTTGCCGCCGGCGCTGGCGCGGCTGGCGTTGCTGGCGCCCCACCCTGCTTGGCCGCCTTGGCCGCCAGCTTGTCGGCCACCCGCTTCTGCCGTTCCCTCGCATCGGCCTGCTTCTTCTCGAACGCGGCGACTTTGCCCGCGCGCTCGCTGTCGCGCACCCGATCCTGCGCCGCCTGCTTGGCCTCGCGCGCCTTTTGCGCGGCCAGGCGTGCCGCCGGATTGCCGCGCGGCGGCGGCAACGGCTTCACCTCCGGCCGCGGCGGCGCCGCTTCGGCTGCCCGCTTGGCTTCCTCGATGGCAAATTCCTTCTCCGCCTGCGCCAGCTCGCGGTCGCGCTCGTCCACCGACGCCTTGCGCTTGAAGTACTGGGCATCGTTTTCCAGCGCACTGAGCACGGCCAGCTTGCTGCGCCGCTCTTCCTTGGCCTTGTCCAGGCAGTTGTTCACGAAGAACTTGGCGTAGCACACCTGCTCGGCCGCCGCGAAGCGCGCTTCGACGGCGGCGCGGTCCCGCTTGACCTCGGCCAGCGTGTTGTCGGCCTGCTCCACCGACTGCGCCAGCGGCACCACCGGCGTCACGTTGGGCGGCAGCAGCACCACGCTGCAACCCTGCAGCACGGTGATGAAGCCCAGAACGGCGGCGCCGAGCGTGCCGGCTGAAAAAATTCGAAATGTCATGGGGTCCTTGTCAGGCAATCGCATCGGCGGCGTCGCGGCGTTGCGCGTCCATGTACTCGCGCGATTGCATTTCTATGATACGCGAGACGGTCCGGTGAAACTCGTTCGACAGCGTCCCCTCCGTATACAGTTCCTCCGGCTCCACGGCGGCCGACATCAGCAGCTTGACCTTGTTGTCGTAGAACACGTCGATCAGCCACGTGAAGCGGCGCGCTTCGCTCGACTGCGACGCCGACATGGCCGGAATGCCCGACAAAATCACCGTGTGAAAGCGGCTGGCGATTTCCAGATAATCGTTCTGCGAACGGGGCCCGCCGCACAGGGTGGCGAAATCGAACCAGATCACCGTGCCGGCCCGGCGCAGCGCGCGGATTTCGCGCTCCTCGATGCGGATGCGCGGGTCTTCATCAGCCGTCTCGGCGATCTTCGCGTACGCGGTGCGCAGCGACGCATCGGCCGCCGCGCCCAGCGGCGTGTAGTAGCTGTCGACCTGCTCCAGCGCGCGCTTGCGATAGTCGATGCCGGCGTCCACGTTCATCACGTCCAGCTTGGCTTTCAGCAGTGCGATCGTGGGCAGCATGCGGTCGCGGTGCAGCCCGTCCGGGTACAGCAGATCCGGATCGTAATTGGAGGTCATCACGAACGACACGCCGTTGGCGAACAGGGCCGTCAGCAGGTTGTACAGAATCATTGCATCGGCGATGTCCGACACGTGGAATTCATCGAAACAAATCAGGCGGTATTTCTTGGCGATGCGCTTGGCCACTTCGTCCAGCGGATCAGCCACGCCCTTTAAATCGTCCAGCTGGCGGTGCACGCCGCGCATGAACTCGTGGAAGTGCAGGCGCGTCTTGCGCACCACCGGCACCACGGAATAAAAACTGTCCATCAAAAACGATTTGCCGCGCCCTACCCCGCCCCACAGATACACGCCGCGCGGCACGTCGGGCCGGTTGATCAGGCGCTTGAACGTGGACGAACGCTGGCTGCGGTACTCCACCCATTCCTCGTAGGAACGCTGCAGGCGGTCGACGGCACGCTGCTGGGCGTCGTCGGACTTGAAACCACGCTCGGATAGCGCGTGCTGATAAAACTCTTGGACGTTCATGGAAGAATGCGGGGAAACCGATGGGGTACAACAATGGATACAACACGGACACCGGGCCAGCAATTAGCTGGCCCGGCTGGGATACAACTGAGAGAAACTTAACGCGGCATCAGAAGTTCAGCGCGCGCTTGTCGACCGCCAGTGCGGCTTCCTTGGTCGCTTCCGACAGCGACGGGTGCGCGTGGCAGATGCGCGCGATGTCTTCGGCCGACGCGCGGAATTCCATCGCCACGACGGCTTCCGAAATCAGCTCGGACGCCGATGGACCGACGATGTGCACGCCGAGGATTTCGTCGGTGGTCGCATCGGCCAGGAACTTGACCATGCCCGAGGTGTCACCCAGCGCGCGTGCGCGGCCGTTGGCCAGGAACGGGAAGGTGCCTGCCTTGTAGGCCACGCCAGCGGCTTTCAACTGCTGCTCGGTCTGACCGACCCACGCGATTTCCGGCGAGGTGTAGATGACCCAAGGAATCGTGTTGAAGTTGGTGTGGCCATGCTGGCCGGCGATACGCTCAGCCACGGCAACGCCTTCTTCTTCGGCCTTGTGCGCCAGCATCGGGCCGCGCACCACGTCGCCCACCGCCCACACGTTCGGCAGGTTGGTTTTGCAGTCGTCGTCCACGGCGATGAAGCCGCGCTCGTCCAGCGCCAGGCCGACCGCTTCCGCGCCCAGACCAATGGTGTTGGGTACGCGGCCGATCGAGATGATCAGCTTGTCGAACGTGGCCGTGATGGCTTCGCCCTTGGCGTCGTCGTACTGCACGGTAACGTTGTTCTCGCCCGTGGTGACGGCGTTGATCTTCACGCCCAGGTTGATGTTCAGGCCTTGCTTGACGAACAGCTTGTGCGCTTCTTTAGCGATCTGCTCGTCGACTGCGCCGAGGAACGTCGGCAAGCCTTCCAGCACGGTCACTTCCGCGCCCAGGCGGCGCCATACGCTGCCCATTTCCAGGCCGATCACGCCGGCGCCGATGACGCCCAGCTTGGCTGGTACGCCGTCGATGGTCAGTGCGCCGGCGTTCGACAGGATCAGTTTCTCGTCGAACGGTGCGCCAGGCAATGCGCGCGCGTTGGAACCGGTGGCGACGACGACGTGCTTGGCGGTCAGGGTCTCGGCGGCGGCGCCCGTCACGTTGACGGTGTACTGGCCATCGGCGGCGGCAGCGAATGCGCCGCGGCCGTGGAAGAAGGCGATCTTGTTCTTCTTGAACAGGTACAGGATGCCGTCGTTGTTTTGCTTGACGACGGTATCTTTACGCTTGAGCATCTGCGGCAGATTCAGCGCCAGGCCCGCAACGTCGATGCCGTGTTCGGCGAACGCGTGACCGGCATGTTCAAAATGCTCGGACGATTGCAACAGCGCCTTCGATGGAATGCAGCCCACGTTGGTGCAGGTGCCGCCGGGCGCGGGACCGCCCTTGGCGTTGGACCACTCGTCGATACAGGCAACCGAAAAACCCAGCTGGGCGGCGCGGATGGCGGCAACATATCCGCCAGGACCAGCACCGATCACGACAACGTCAAATTGTTTTGCAGAGCTCATTAATAGATTCCTAATTTTATTCTTCTGGGACGAAAATCCACAGCAACACATAAGCCAGCACGGCAAACCCGAAGGTCAGGGTGAAGACGACAAACAGCAAGCGCCAGATCCATGACTCGGTGCCCGTGTACTTGGCCAGGCCGCCGCACACGCCGCCCAACCAGCGGTCGGAGCGGCTGCGGCGCAGCTGGGAGACAAACTGGGAGACATCGTTGCCGATGCCGCCGTCCGGATGGGACGACGGCTTGTTCAGTTCGACCGAGGCTTTCAGCAACTTGGCCTTGGCCAGCTCGAACTCGGCATCGGTCAGCGCGCCGGCCTGGTGCAGTTCGTGCAAACGCTTGATTTCATCAGAGATATTCATGGGTGAAACTCTCCATCAAAACATCCGTCGTGCACGCCCCGTCCAGGCGGCGCGTTGTGTGACCCTCCGACATTACAGATCCAGCAGCAGGCGCGATGGGTCTTCCAGCGTTTCCTTCATGGTCACCAGGCCCAGTACGGCTTCGCGGCCGTCGATGATGCGGTGATCGTACGACATCGCCAGATAGTTCATCGGACGCACCACCACCTGGCCGTTTTCGACCACGGCGCGGTCCTTGGTCGCGTGCACGCCCAGGATGGCCGATTGTGGCGGGTTGATGATCGGGGTCGACAGCATGGAGCCGAAGGTGCCGCCGTTCGAGATCGAGAACGTGCCGCCGGTCAGGTCTTCCAGGGTCAGCTTGCCTTCCTTGGCTTTCTGGCCGAATTCACCGATTTTCTTTTCGATTTCGGCGATCGACATCTGGTCGGCGTTGCGCAGGATCGGCACCACCAGGCCGCGTGGCGAACCGACCGCGATACCGATGTCGAAGTAGCCGTGGTAGACGATGTCGTTGCCGTCGACCGAAGCGTTGATGACCGGGTACTTCTTCAGCGCCGCAACGGCAGCCTTGACGAAGAACGACATGAAGCCGAGTTTCACGCCGTGCTCTTTCTCGAACTTGTCCTTGTACTTGTTGCGCAGGTCGATGACCGGCTGCATGTTCACTTCATTGAACGTGGTCAGGATGGCGTTGGTCGACTGCGACATTACCAGACGCTCGGCGATACGGGCGCGCAGGCGGCTCATCGGCACGCGCTCTTCCGGACGGTCGCCCAGGCTGGCGATGCTTGGCGGCGCGATCTGCTGCAGCGCTGGCTTGGCAGCCACCGGCGCCAGCGGCGCGGGTGCAGCGGGCTTGACGCCACCTGCTACGGCGCCCAGCACGTCGCCCTTGGTGACGCGGCCGTCTTTGCCGGTGCCGGCAACATTGGCGGTGGTCAGGTTGTTATCGGCCAGCAGCTTGGCGGCGGCAGGCATGGCCACGTCCGACTTGGACGCGCCGCCGGCGGTGGCGGCAGCGGCAGGCACAGGGGCGTTGTCGGTGGCAGTGGCCACGGCCGATACCTGGACCATGCCGGTCTGCGCGGACGCATCGGTGTCGATAATGGCGATGACTTCGCCGGCCACGACCAGGCTGCCGTCGCCCTTGACGATCTGAACGATCACGCCGGCGGCAGGCGCAGGCAGTTCGAGAACGACTTTATCGGTCTCGATGTCGATCATGTTTTCGTCGCGCGCAACTGCTTCGCCGACTTTTTTGTGCCATGCCAGCAAGGTCGCTTCAGCAACCGACTCCGACAACTGAGGGACCTTGACTTCGATTTGTGCCATGTAAAAACTCCGTGTAGTGTGTTCTTGCGGCGCCCCCTGGGACGCCCGCCATTATTATTCGAGCGAGTGGCGCAGACCATGCGCCGCAACGCGAGCACGCCGGTCGCTTGACCGGCGTGCCGTCGCTTCGCTTACTTCGTGAGGACGAAACCTTTCAGTTTCGAGAATGCCGTTTCCAGCAACTCCTTCTGCTGCGCGTTGTGCTTGTCGGCGTATCCAACCGCCGGCGAAGCCGAGGCAGGACGGCCGGCATACGCCAGACGCTGGCCTGCTTCCAGGCTTTCGAAGATGTTGTGCTGGATCTGGAACCATGGACCCTGGTTCTGCGGCTCATCCTGGCACCACACCAGCTCGGTCGCGTTAGGGAACTTTTTCAGTTCTGCGGCGAACGACTTGTGCGGGAACGGATAGAGCTGCTCGACACGAATAATGGCGGTATCTTGCTGGCCACGGGTCTTGCGGCTGTTGATCAGGTCGTAGTACACCTTGCCGGAGCAGGCGATTACGCGCTTGACCTTCTTGGTGTCGATCTTCTCGTCCACTTCACCGATGACGGTGTTGAACGCACCCTTGGACAGGTCGGTCAGCGGCGAGCTGGCGTCCTTGTTGCGCAGCAGCGACTTCGGCGTCAGGATCACCAGTGGCTTACGGAACTGGCGCACCATCTGGCGACGCAGCAGGTGGAAGATCTGCGCGGCCGTGGTCGGCTGCACGACTTGCATGTTGTTGTCGGCGCACAGCTGCAGGAAACGCTCGGGACGGGCCGACGAGTGCTCCGGACCCTGGCCTTCGTAACCGTGCGGCAGCATCATGACCAGGCCCGAGGCGCGGCCCCACTTCACTTCGCCGGAGGCGATGAACTGGTCGATCACCACTTGGGCGCCGTTGACGAAGTCGCCGAACTGGGCTTCCCAGATCGTCAGGGTGTTCGGCTCGGCGGTCGAGTAGCCGTATTCGAAGGCCAGTACGGCTTCTTCGGACAACACGGAGTCGATCACGGTGAACGGTGCCTGGCCTTCCGACACGTTGCACAGTGGCACGTAGGTGCCCGAATCCCAACGCTCGCGGTTCTGGTCGTGCAGCACGGCGTGACGGTGGGTAAAGGTACCGCGGCCGGCATCCTGACCCGACAGGCGGATCGCGTAGCCGGACGAGACCAGCGAAGCGTAGGCCAGGTGTTCACCCATGCCCCAGTCGAGGTTGGCTTCGCCCTTGCCCATGTTGGCGCGGTCGGCCAGTACTTTTTCCACCAGCGAGTGCACCTTGAAGTCTTCCGGCACGCTGGTGATGCGGGCGGCCAGGCGCTTCAGTTCCGTCATCGGCACGGCCGTGTCGGCACTGTCGGTCCACTTGCGGTTCAGGAACGGCAGCCAGTCGACGGCGTACTTGTTCTTGAAGTTGGAGATAACCGGGTCGACCGTGTGCTTGCCGGCGTCCATGGCGTCGCGGAAGGCCGCAACCATCTTGTCGCCGCCATCGGCAGGCAAGGTGCCTTGCGCGATCAGCTTGTCCGCGTACAGCTTGCGGGTGCCTGGGTGCTTGGCGATCTTCTTGTACATCAGCGGCTGGGTCAGCGCCGGCGTATCCTGCTCGTTGTGGCCCAGTTTGCGGTAGCAGATGATGTCGATGACCACGTCTTTGTGGAAATGCATGCGGTAGTCGAGCGCGATCTGCGTCGCCAGCACCACGGCGTCCGGATCGTCGCCGTTCACGTGCAGCACGGGCGCTTCGATCATCTTCACAACGTCCGAGCAATACAGCGTCGAACGGGCGTCGCGCGGGTCGGACGTGGTGAAACCGATCTGGTTGTTGATGACGATGTGCACGGTGCCGCCGGTGCCGTAGCCGCGGGTTTGCGCCAGATTGAGCGTTTCCATGACCACGCCCTGGCCGGCGAATGCGGCGTCGCCGTGCACCAGGATCGGCAGCACTTGGGCGCCGATGGTGTCGGCGCGGCGGTCCATACGGGCCTTGACGGAACCTTCAACCACCGGGTTGACGATTTCCAGGTGCGACGGATTGAACGCCAGCGACAGGTGAACCGGGCCGCCCGCAGTCGAGATATCGCTCGAGAAACCCTGGTGATACTTGACGTCGCCTTCCTGCAGATCGTGGCCGTGCTTGCCTTCGAATTCTTCGAACAGGTCCGCCGGCGACTTGCCCAGCGTGTTGACCAGCACGTTCAGACGGCCGCGGTGGGCCATGCCGATGACGATTTCCTGCACGCCCTGCTCACCGGCGCGCTGGATGGTCTCGTCGATCGAGGCGATGAACGACTCGCCGCCTTCGAGCGAGAAGCGCTTCACGCCCACGTACTTGGTGTGCAGGTAGCGCTCCAGGCCTTCGGCCGCGGTCAGGCGCTCGAGGATGTGGGCTTTCTTTTCAGCCGAGAAGGTCGGGGTGGAACGGATCGATTCGAGCTTTTCCTGCATCCAGCGCTTTTCGGTCGGGTCGCTGATGTACATGAACTCGGCACCGATAGCGCGGCAGTAGGTGTCGCGCAGGAAGTTGAGCAGATCGCGCAGGGTCGCGGTTTCCGGTCCGAAGTAGGTGTTGCTGATGTTGAACACGATGTCCATGTCGGCATCGGTGAAGCCGTAGAACGTCGGGTCGAGTTCCGGGATCATCTTGCGTTCCTGGCGCTGCAGCGGGTCCAGGTTGGCCCATTGCGAACCGAGGTAGCGGTAGGCGGCGATCAGCTGGGTGACGGCGACGCGCTTGCGGCCCATCTCGACGTCGGTCGAGGCGGTCACAACACGGATCGGGCCGGCTTTGGCGCGCTCGGCGAACGAGGCGATGACGGAAGCGTGGCCGACGTCGGGCTTGCTGGAGCCGTCGACCGCTGGCACGTTCTGCATGGAGTCGAAATAGGCACGCCAGTTGTCTGGCACCGAACCTGGGTTATCCAGGTAGGCTTCGTAGAGCTCCTCGACGTACGGGGCATTACCACCGAACAAATAGGAGTTCGCGGTTTGTTCTTGCATCATCTTGCTCACCTTTCTTCGCGCTTCGCGAGTTTGGCGGGTTAGTCTAACCTTCCGCGACACGGCCTGACCGGTTAGCGGATTGCACATCAAGTTGTGGGGAAGGACGAGTATTACAATTTCAAATTCGGGTGGATCTCGCTACATCTTTTACCGTATCTTCACGAACGGTGCGTGAGGATAGCACGCGATATTGTATCGCAACATCCCACACCGTGAAAAAAGTCGTCGATCACCTTTTACGCGCCAGCGATAACCAATTCCACTCGGGCAATATCAAGACCATTTCCGGCGTCCCCCGCCGTGCGTGCCTGTCAGTAAGCAAAAACGCCGCCACCGCGGGACGGTGACGGCGTTTGCCGGTAGTGCCAATCAAAAGTGTTGCTTTAGCGCTACGCCGGGACCTTGGTCCGCGATGCGCGCCTGCCGTCTCGGTCCTTAGAAGCCGATGTTGGCGGTCAGCTGAGCCGAACGTTCCACGCCCAGGCCGATGCGCGAGCCGCCGTTGTTGAGCGAACTGATATAGAACTTGTCGGCCACGTTGTACACGTTCAGTTGCAGCGACACGTTTTTGTTGACCTTGTAGCTGACCAGCGCATCGGCCACCACGTACGATGGAATGCCCTGGGCGCCATTGGACACCGGGAAGCCCGGGGCGATCACCCGGCGCTGCTCGCCCATGTAGCGCGCGCCGCCGCCGACGGTCAGATTGTCGCTGATTTTATAGGTGGTCCAGATATTGGCGCTGCGGTCCGGCGACCAGCGCGTGGCGGTGCCGGCCAGATTGGTGCCCACCGTTTCGGTCAGCTCGGCGTCCATGGTGGCGAAACCGGCCAGCACGCTCCAGTTGCGGGTGATCTGGCCGACCACGCCCAGTTCCACGCCCTGCACGCGGCGGTTGCCGGCCTGTTCCCACGCCAGCGTGATCGGATCCTGGGTCGGGAACTCGTTTTCATTCTCGGTGCGGTACAAGGTGGCGGTCACGGCCAGCTGCTTCTGGATCAGGTCCCACTTCACGCCCAGCTCGAGGTTCTTGGTCTTTTGCGGATCCATGCTGGGCGCATTCAGGTTGCCGGCCGTGGCCGACAGCCCGAAGTTGGCGCCGCCCGGCGGCGTCTGCGAGGTGGCGTACGCCAGGTAAATGCTGCCGTCCGGGGTCGGCTTGTACAGCGCGCCCGCTTTCCAGCTGAACAGATTGTCGGATTTCTCCACGAAGCTGCCTTGCAAGGTGCCGACCGGCAGGGTTGGCGCCGAGGTGGCCGTGCTCAAGGCCGCGGCCGCCGTTTCCGTGTTGTAGTGCTCCACGCGCACGCCGCCGTTGATCTGCCACTGCTCGTTGAGCTTGAGGGTGTCGAAGGCGTACAGCGCCGCCGTGGTGGTCGAGCCCTTGGTGAAGACGCCATTGCGCACCGGGGCGTAGGCGACGACGGCATCGTTGCGGTTGGGGTTGTACAGATTGGCCGTGCCCACCGTGCCCAGGTTGATGCGGGTCGGGGTGAACTGCTCTTCGGACAGCAATTCCAGGCCGGTCGACAGCGTGTGCTGCAGGCTGCCCGTGTCGAATTCGGTGACGATATTGGTGCTGTTGGCGAGGATCTTGTTCTCTTGCAGCACGCTCTGGCGGCTGCGCGTGACGGTCCAGGTATCGCGGTCGGTCGGCGTGGCCACCGGGATGGCGATCGCATTGACCCCGGTGAGGATGCGGTCCATCCTGGATTTGCCGTAGCGGCTGGTGTTGGTCAGCGTCGACTTGGCGCCCAGCTGGTGCTCGATCTTCACGGTGACCATGTCGGAATCGATTTTTTCGAAGTCGCTGCCCGAGCCATAGAAATTATTCCGGTCCACGGCCGGGGCCGTTTCCAGCGGCGTATTGACCAGCTGGCGGTAGCCTTCGATGCCGATGGCCGGAATGCCGCCGTCGGGCAAACCATCCTGGCGCGTGTGCTGGGAGTACAGGAACACCCGCGTCGGCGTGCCCAGGCCGAAGGCCAGCGACGGCGCCACGCCCTGGGTCTGGCGCTTGATGACCTTGCGGCCCATCTGGCCGCCGTCCTGGGCCATCACGTTCAGGCGGAACGCGCTGGTTTCGCCAATGCGCTGGTTCAGGTCGGCCGTGACGCGGGCCCGCTCGCCCGAGTCGTACGAGGCGGTGGCGCTGATGTCGCTGTCCTGGTGCGGCAATTTCGAGGCCAGGTTGATGTAGCCGGAGGCGGCGCCCCGGCCCACGTCGGCGCCGGCCGGGCCGCGCGAGATTTCGATCTGCTCGATGTTGAACACGTCGCGCGACACGGCGCCCAGGTCTCGGATGCCGTCGAGGAAGATCGACGACTGCGCCGAAAAGCCGCGCATCTGGAAGGTATCGCCGGCGCTGGTGTTGCCGTTCTCGCCCATCTGCAGGGTGATGCCGGGCGTGTTGCGCAGCGCTTCCATCAGCGAACCGGCGCCCTGCTCCTGCAGCACTTCCTTTTTGATCACGGTGATGGTCTGGGTGGTGTCGAGCAGCGGCTGGGTCAGCTTGGGCGACGATACCTTGTCGGCCTTGTAGGGCGCTTCGGCGGCGCCGGTCACCTTCAGTTCGGGCATGCTGACATCCGGCTGGCGCGCCGCATTCTGGGCGTGCGCCCCCATCGAGCCGCTCAGTGCGGCCAGCGCCAGCAGCGACTGGACCAGAGGTTGACGAACGGACGGTTGAGTACGGCGACGGATGTTAGACAAGAAATTCTCCCAGCAGTTTATAGGTATGGTGGAGCCGGCTGGCCAGGGTGAATAGGGCCGGCTGTATTGATGACGTGCAAATTCGAAGCGCAAATGATAATCATTCGTATTAGCATTTACAAGCAATAATTTGTGGATTGTAATGTTTCTTTTATTCATTGACTGGTCAAATGATAATGGTTATCATTTGCATTGGGCTGTTGCAGCGACCGGTTTTTGCGCACCACGGCGGCCCGCACCAGCGCACGCGCCCCTACCCAGAGAATCGAATTACGCCGATGTCCACCGAGTTACCCCTCCCCGGCGCCAGCCGCGCCGTCTGGCTGAAGAACCTGCACCGCTGGCACTGGATCAGCTCGGCGCTGTGCCTGATGGGCATGCTGCTGTTCAGCGTCACCGGCATCACGCTCAATCACGCCAGCGACATTGAAAGCAAACCGGTCGTCGCGCGCCAGAAGGCGACGGTGCCGCCCGCGCTGCTGCCGGACCTGCAAGCGTTCGCCGCCAGCCACGAAGACGACAAGGCGCCGCTGCCGCCCAAGCTGGCCGACTGGGCCGACGCCACGTTCGAGCTGGACCTGGCCGGTCTGGACGCCGAGTGGAGCGCGGAAGACGCCTACCTGTCGCTGCCGCGCCCCGGCGGCGACGCCTGGCTGCGCATCGGCGTCGACGGCGCCGCCGAGTACGAGCTGACCACGCGCGGCGCCATTTCGTGGGCCAACGACCTGCACAAGGGCCGCCATACGGGCCGTGCCTGGAGCTGGTTCATCGACATCTTCGGCGTGGCCTGCCTGGTGTTCTGCATCACCGGTTTCCTGATCCTCAAGCTACACGCGGCCAACCGCCCCGCCACCTGGCCGGTGATCGGCTTCGGCATCCTGGCCCCGATCCTGCTCGCCCTGCTCTTCATTCACTAAGCGTCCCTCATTAAGCGTCCATTCACCAAGCGTCCACCTCCCATCACTCCTTAAGCACACACCATGAAACTACATCACACGCTGGCCCTGACTCTCCCCATGCTGAGCGGCTGGGCCGTCGGCGCCGATCTGGCCGTCAAGTTCGAAATCCCCCAGCTGAACGTGGCCGAGTACCACCGCCCTTATGTCGCGATGTGGATCGAGAAGGCCGACCAGACCGTGGCCGCCAACCTGGCCGTGCTGTACGACGTCAAGAAGAAGGACAACGGCGGCACCAAGTGGATCAAGGACCTGCGCACGTGGTGGCGCAAGGCCGGGCGCGATGTGACGTTGCCGCTCGATGGCGTCAGCGGCGCCACCCGCGCCGTGGGCGAACAGACCATGACGTTCGGCCCGGCGCGCACCCAGTTCGACAAGCTGCCGGCGGGCGACTACAAGCTGGTGCTGGAAGCGGCGCGCGAAGGCGGCGGACGGGAACTGGTCAAGGTGCCGTTCAAGCTGCCATTGAAAGCGGCGCAAAGCGCCAGCGCGCGCGGCAAGGAAGAACTGGGCGCCGTGTCGCTGCAGATCAATCCGTAATTCTTCCCCGAGCATTTTTTACGCCGACTCATTGACACGCTCATTGACACCTTAACGCTAGTCCACCGCTACCGAGACGCCATGACCACTCATCCCGCCACACCGTATAAACAACTGGCCGTCGCACTGGCCCTGTCCACCATCGCCCTGCAGGCCGCCGCGCACCGCACCTGGATCATGCCCAGTTCCAGCACCGTCGAAGCGCGCGAAGCGTGGGTGACGGTCGACGCGGCCGTGTCCGAAAACCTGTTCGAACTCGACACCACCGCGCTCAAGCTCGATGACCTGGCCATCACCGGCCCGGACGGCGCCGCCGCCGTGCTGCCCGACGTCGTCACGGGCAAGAAGCGCAGCAGCTTCGACCTGCGCCTGCCGCAGGACGGCACCTACAAGATCGCCGTGATCAACAAGAGCGTCACGGGCAGCTACAAGACCGCCGGCGGCGAAACCAAGCGCTTCCGCGGGTCGGAAGCCGACTTCGCCAAGGACGTGCCGGCCGGCGCCGCCGAACTGCGCACCACCTACATGCACGGCCGCCTGGAGACGTTCGTCACCGCCAACAAGATCAGCACCGGCGCGCTCAAGCCGTCCGGCGTGGGCCTGGAACTGGTGCCGGTCACTCATCCGACCGAACTGCGCACGGGCGAGCAGGCCAAGTGGCGCTTCACGCTCGACGGCAAGGCGCTGCCCAACTTCGCCTTCAGCCTGATTCCGGGCGACGTGCGCTATCGCGGCACGCTGGGCGAAATCCGCCTGGCCACCAACAGCGCCGGCGAAGCCCAGGTCACGCTGCCGAATGCCGGCCGCTACCTGCTCTCGGCCAGCTATCCGGCCGAGCGCGCCAAGCCGGCCGCACCCGGCGCCGAAGCTGCCGCCGCCCCGTCCACCACGCGCCGCTACAACTACGCCGCCACGCTGGAAGTGCTGCCCGAATAATGCGGCACGTGCTGATACCGCTGTCCTTGTCCGACGCACTGCCGCCGCATGGCGCGGTGCTGCACGAACTCGCCGGCGAGTCGATGGGCACCACCTGGTCGGCCAAGGTGATGGCCCCGCGCGGCCCCGACTCGCACGACTATCTCAAGGAGCTGCTGCAGCGCGAACTCGATC
>CALRYE020000055.1:0-33880 GCA_943372275.1 Janthinobacterium lividum | reverse complement strand
AGAGGCTAACGTTATAGGGACAAGCGAATAAGTGCACATGGTGGATGCCTTGGCGATTACAGGCGATGAAGGACGTAGTAGCTTGCGATAAGCTGCGGGGAGTGAGCAAACACACTTTGATCCGCAGATTTCCGAATGGGGTAACCCGGCCTTTTAGGTCATTGCATACTGAATACATAGGTATGCAAAGCGAACGCGGCGAACTGAAACATCTAAGTAGCTGCAGGAAAATAAATCAACCGAGATTCCCAAAGTAGTGGCGAGCGAAATGGGATGAGCCTGCACGTTTTAGCATGACGGATAGTAGAAACCACTGGAAATTGGTGCCATAGAGGGTGATAGCCCCTTATACGAAATCTGATGTGTGGAACTAAGCGTGCGACAAGTAGGGCGGGACACGAGAAATCCTGTCTGAATATGGGGGGACCATCCTCCAAGGCTAAATACTCGTAATCGACCGATAGTGAACCAGTACCGTGAGGGAAAGGCGAAAAGAACCCCGGAAGGGGAGTGAAATAGATCCTGAAACCGTGTGCATACAAACAGTAGGAGCGGACTTGTTCCGTGACTGCGTACCTTTTGTATAATGGGTCAGCGACTTACATTCAGTGGCAAGGTTAACCATATAGGGAAGCCGTAGAGAAATCGAGTCCGAATAGGGCGACAGTCGCTGGGTGTAGACCCGAAACCAAGTGATCTACTCATGGCCAGGATGAAGGTGCGGTAACACGCCCTGGAGGTCCGAACCCACTAATGTTGAAAAATTAGGGGATGAGCTGTGGGTAGGGGTGAAAGGCTAAACAAACTTGGAAATAGCTGGTTCTCTCCGAAAACTATTTAGGTAGTGCCTCAAGTATCACCATCGGGGGTAGAGCACTGTTATGGCTAGGGGGTCATTGCGACTTACCAAACCATTGCAAACTCCGAATACCGATGAGTGCGAGCTTGGGAGACAGACGTCGGGTGCTAACGTCCGGCGTCAAGAGGGAAACAACCCAGACCGCCAGCTAAGGTCCCAAAGATTGGCTAAGTGGAAAACGAAGTGGGAAGGCTAAAACAGTCAGGATGTTGGCTTAGAAGCAGCCATCATTTAAAGAAAGCGTAATAGCTCACTGATCGAGTCGTCCTGCGCGGAAGATGTAACGGGGCTAAGCCAGTCACCGAAGCTGCGGATATTGTTCTGTAATTTATTACAGATAGATATGGTAGGAGAGCGTTCTGTAAGCCTGCGAAGGTGTCTTGTAAAGGATGCTGGAGGTATCAGAAGTGCGAATGCTGACATGAGTAGCGATAATGGGGGTGAAAAGCCTCCACGCCGTAAGCCCAAGGTTTCCTGTTCAACGTTCATCGGAGCAGGGTGAGTCGGCCCCTAAGGCGAGGCAGAGATGCGTAGCTGATGGGAAGCAGGTTAATATTCCTGCACCGTCGTATGATGCGATGGGGGGACGGATCGCGGAAGGTTGTCCGGGTGTTGGATGTCCCGGTTTTTGACTCATAGAAGGCGCTTAGGCAAATCCGGGCGCGGAATTCAAGGGGTTGAGACGAGCGACTTTATGTTGCGAAGCAATCGGAAGTGGTTCCAAGAAAAGCCTCTAAGCTTCAGTCATACGAGACCGTACCGCAAACCGACACAGGTGGGCGAGATGAGTATTCTAAGGCGCTTGAGAGAACTCGGGAGAAGGAACTCGGCAAATTGGTACCGTAACTTCGGGAAAAGGTACGCCCTTGTAGCTTGACCACTTTACTGTGGAAGGGTGAACGGGTTGCAATAAACTGGTGGCTGCGACTGTTTAATAAAAACACAGCACTCTGCAAACACGAAAGTGGACGTATAGGGTGTGACGCCTGCCCGGTGCTGGAAGATTAAATGATGGGGTGCAAGCTCTTGATTGAAGTCCCAGTAAACGGCGGCCGTAACTATAACGGTCCTAAGGTAGCGAAATTCCTTGTCGGGTAAGTTCCGACCTGCACGAATGGCGTAACGATGGCCACACTGTCTCCTCCCGAGACTCAGCGAAGTTGAAATGTTTGTGATGATGCAATCTACCCGCGGCTAGACGGAAAGACCCCATGAACCTTTACTGTAGCTTTGCATTGGACTTTGAACCAATCTGTGTAGGATAGGTGGGAGGCTTTGAAGCGGTGACGCCAGTCATCGTGGAGCCAACCTTGAAATACCACCCTGGTTTGTTTGAGGTTCTAACCTTGGTCCGTTATCCGGATCGGGGACAGTGCATGGTAGGCAGTTTGACTGGGGCGGTCTCCTCCTAAAGTGTAACGGAGGAGTTCGAAGGTACGCTAGATACGGTCGGACATCGTGTTGATAGTGCAATGGCATAAGCGTGCTTAACTGCGAGACTGACAAGTCGAGCAGGTACGAAAGTAGGACATAGTGATCCGGTGGTTCTGTATGGAAGGGCCATCGCTCAACGGATAAAAGGTACTCTGGGGATAACAGGCTGATTCCTCCCAAGAGTTCATATCGACGGGGGAGTTTGGCACCTCGATGTCGGCTCATCACATCCTGGGGCTGTAGCCGGTCCCAAGGGTATGGCTGTTCGCCATTTAAAGTGGTACGTGAGCTGGGTTTAAAACGTCGTGAGACAGTTTGGTCCCTATCTGCCGTGGGCGTTGGAAATTTGAAGGGGGCTGCTCCTAGTACGAGAGGACCGGAGTGGACAGACCTCTGGTGTACCGGTTGTCACGCCAGTGGCATTGCCGGGTAGCTAAGTCTGGAAGAGATAACCGCTGAAAGCATCTAAGCGGGAAACTTGCCTTGAGATGAGATTTCCCAGAGCCTTGAGCTCTTTAAAGGGTCGTTCGAGACCAGGACGTTGATAGGTCAGGTGTGGAAGTGCAGTAATGCATTAAGCTAACTGATACTAATTGCCCGTACGGCTTGTCCCTATAACCTTAGCAGGTACAGAGATAAGAAAGCGCGTTGTGCTTGTTGTTGAAACAGGTGCTACCCCAAGTAATACCAAAACTATACTTCTTCCAGATTCAAAGTGCCGTTGCCCCATTGGGAACGACCACTTGTACAAGTTATGCCTGATGACCATAGTAAATCGGTACCACCCCTTCCCATCCCGAACAGGACCGTGAAACGATATTACGCCGATGATAGTGCTGCAACCAGTGTGAAAGTAGGTTATCGTCAGGCTAGTTATAAGAGAAAAACCCCAGTAAGCCTTAACGCGCTCAAGATCGCGTTAAGTGCAAACTGGGGTTTTTTTTCGTCCGGAGAAAAGTGCTGCTTTTCTCCATAAAATCATCCTGCCCGTCGATCCTGGCCACTTTTTATAGCCCGATGTCGGTTTCGGTCCCGGTGCTATGGGTCCCCGCCAAGGGGGCCGCCGAGGCCGGGGAGTCGGGTCGCCCAGTGGGCGGCACGACGTTGATTGAGGGGTAAAATGCTTCATGCGCATCCTTATCATTGAAGACAATTCCGACATCGTCGCCAATTTGTATGGCTACCTTGAGCCGAAAGGCTACACGCTGGACACGGCCAGCAACGGGTACGCCGGACTTGGCCTGGCATCCCAGCATGAATACGATCTGATTGTGCTCGACGTGATGCTGCCCGGCTTGAATGGGCTGGAAATTTGCGCGCGCCTGCGCAGTGAATTAGGCAGTCAGGTACCGGTATTGATGCTGACTGCCCGCGATACCCTGGACGACAAAGTCGCCGGCTTCGACAGCGGCGCCGACGACTATCTGGTCAAGCCGTTCTCCCTCATCGAACTGGAAGTGCGCATCAAGGCGCTGGTGCGCCGCGCTCATGGCAAACACCGCGCCAACAACGTGCTGCGCGTGGGCGACCTGACGTTTGATCCGGACACCTATGCGGCCACTCGGGCCGGCACCCCGGTCAATCTGACCAAGACCGGCTACATCATCCTTAAATGCCTGATGCGTGACGCGCCCAGGGTGGTGTCGCGCGACACGCTGGAACAGGAAGTATGGGGCGCCGACCGGCCCGACAGCGATGCCCTGCGCACCCACATCCATGCGCTGCGCCAGGCGCTCGACAAGCCGTTCGCCTTTGCCATGCTGCGCACTGTGGCGGGCGTCGGCTTCAAACTGGTGAGCGCCGATGAAGCCGCGTGACTCGCTGCGTCGGCGCATTTCGGTCGCCTATCTGCTGTTCGCGCTGGGCTCGACCATCTTCTTCGCCATCATGGCAGCGCTTGCCGTGGAAGGCATCGAGGGACAGCTGGTAGATCAGCGCCTGATGGGCGTGGCCGCGTGGGCGTCGCCGCGCCATGCCGGCGGCCTGCCGGTCGCCATGCCGGCAGGCGTGAGCTTTCACCACGGTGCGGCCATCCCCGCCGCTTTGCGTGACCTGTCCGAGGGCGTGCACAAGGTGCATGTCGATGGCCTCGGCATGCACGTGCTGGTAGGGTTTGACAAACTGGGCAAGTACGCAGTGGTCGACCATGAAAGCGAATACGAGCAGATCGAGCTGGTGGTGTACTCGCTGTTCGCCGTGGGATGCCTGGGCATCATGCTGTTTTCGCTGTTCCTCGGTGGCTTCATCGGCAGCCGCTTCGTCACGCCGATCACCACCCTTGCCAGCGCGGTACGCGATGGCTCCACCGAGCTACCCCTGACCGAGCGCAGCGACGAGCTGGGCGTGTTGGCGCGGGCATTTTCGGCGCACACCAATGAGCTGCGCAGCTACCTCGATCGCGAACGCTTCTTCACCGGCGACGTCAGCCACGAATTGCGCACGCCGCTGACGGTCATTATCGGCGCGGCTGAAATCCTGATGGCGCAGGCGCAGACCCAACCCGGGGTGTACGGACCCGCCGAGCGTATCCTGCGCTGTGCCAACGAGGCCGCCGAATGCGTGCGCGTGCTGCTACTGCTGGCGCGCTCGCCTGAACTAATCAGGGCTGAACCGGTAGACATCGACGTACTGGCACAGAGCGAGGTGGCACGCTATCAGGGTCTGGTTGCGGACAAGCCGGTCAGGCTGACCTACGAAGGCGGCACGCCCTTCAGCGTCGCCGGTCCCACGGAGCTGTTCACAGCCATCATCGGAAATCTGATCCGCAACGCCTGCCAGTACACCAGCGCGGGCACGGTGACCGTGCGCCTCGGCCAGCGCTCGGTCGTGGTCGAAGACACCGGCCCCGGGTTGCCAGCAGCGGTGCGCGCCACGCTGATCGACGGCACCCCCGCCGTGGGCGCCGGCTCGTCCGGCACCGGCATCGGCCTGTCGCTGGTGCGGCGCATCTGCGAGTATCTGGGCGCGACGCTGACCCTGGACGACCGCGCCGGTGGCGGCAGCATCTTCACCATCGCCTTTGCGCCCCTTAACGAAACCCTAACGCCTTCTTGACACCGGCCTGACGCCGCCCGCGTTACCTTGGTTCCTGTGGTGTGGCCATATCGGCCCGCCCGTGTTCCGAGGTGACCCGCTTGAAGATCAATACCAGGCCGCGTTTCGATGCGGCCGTCTTTACCTTAATCGCATCCGTCTTTCTGGTCGCAACCTATAACACCACGTTCTGGCAGACCTTCGTCAACGCCACCGGCCGCTTCAGCCTGAGTCACCTGCCGCTGTATGCGGGATGTTTTGCTCTCATTGTCCTGTTGTTCAACGGCTGTCTCACACTGGTCAATTTTCGCTACGTGATCAAACCTGTGCTGATTGCGCTGCTGCTGGCCACATCGGCGACCAGCTATTTCGAGAACCACTTCGGCACCCAGGTGGACCGCTCGATGGTGCAGAACCTGTTCGAAACCGATCTGCGCGAAGCGCGCGAACTGCTGAACTGGCACCTGCTTCTGACCGTGGCCATGCTGGGCGTGCTGCCGTCCCTGGCCGTGTGGCGCGTGAACCTGACGTTCGCGCCATGGCGCCGCGATCTGGCCCGTAAGGCCGGCATCGTCAGCCTGTCCGCGCTCGTGGTGGTGGCGCTGCTGTTCATGTTTTTCAAGAGTCTGGCGCCGGCGCTGCGCGAGCACCGCGAGCTGCGCTATCTGCTCACGCCGACCAATTACATCCAGGCTGTGCATTCGTACTACAAGCAGAAAAGCGCCTTGGCGCGCGGCGTGGCGCCACTGGGCATGGATGCAGTCCGCAGCACCACCGGCGCCGGCAATGCCCGGCGTTCCGTGACGGTGATCGTGGTGGGCGAGACCGCCCGCGCCATGAACTTTTCGCTGAACGGCTACGCCCGCGACACCAATCCCGAGCTGGCGCGCCAGGCCGACCTGATCAACTTCAGCGACGTGCAATCGTGCGGCACCGCCACGGCCGTCTCGCTGCCGTGTGTATTCTCGGCGCTGGGCCGCGACGGCTATTCCGACAGCAAGGCGCGCGCGCAACAGGGACTGCTCGATGTACTGTCGCATGCCGGCTTCGATGTGCGCTGGTTCGACAATAACTCGGGCTGCAAGGGCGCCTGCGACCGCGTCGCGTATCAGGACTTGTCGCAGCCGGAACCCGGCAACCGCTGGTGCGTGGGCGACGAATGCTACGACGAACGCCTGCTCGACAAGCTACCGCAGCTGATCGCCGCCAGCCGCGACGATCTGGTGGTGGTGCTGCACCAGAAGGGCAGCCATGGTCCCGCGTACTCGAAGCGCTATCCACAAGCGTTCCAGCGCTACGGCCCGGTATGCGAAACGAGCGAGCTGGAACAGTGCTCGCGCGCGTCCATCGTCGCCGCCTACGACAACTCGATCCTGTACACCGACCACTTCCTCAGCGCGACCATCGACATCCTGCGCCAGGCCGCGACGACGCACAGCGTCAACACGGCGATGTTCTACTTTTCCGACCACGGCGAGTCACTGGGCGAGAACAATATGTACCTGCATGGCGCGCCGTATATTCTGTCGCCGGAAGAACAGCGCAAGGTGCCGATGATGCTGTGGCTGTCGAGCGGCTTTCGCGAGCGCTTTCGTATCGACCAGCGCTGTCTGGCTGCCCGCGCCGGCCAGCCGTTCAGTCACGATAACGTATTCCACTCGGTGCTGGGCATGTTGAATGTGAGCACCGCCGTGTACAACCCGGCGCTGGATATCTTCGGTCCGTGCAGCAATCATGGATAAGCGCATCGTTGCAGCGCTGGTGCTCAGCGCCGCGGCGATCCTGTGGCTGGGTCAGTGCACCGACATCGACATGATCCTGGCGCGCGGCCTGTACGACCAGGCCGGCCGGCGCTTCCCGTGGCGCCATCACTGGTTTGCCGAAGGCTTCAACCACGGCACCCTCAAAGTCATGTTGGTCATGCTGGCGATAGGCGTCGTCGCCGCCGCGCTTGGCGACGTGGTGCGTCCCCGCCGCGCGCGCCCGATATGGTCCCGGGTGCGCCTGCGCGTGGTGGCGCTGTCGGCGCTGCTGGTGCCTCTGATCGTGACGGTACTCAAGCGCTTGAGCGCGTCGCACTGCCCGTGGGACCTGCAGCAGTTCGGCGGCGCCGAACAGTACGTGCGCTTGCTGGAAACTGCAATCGCGGGCGCGCCGGCGGGCCACTGCATGCCGGGCGGGCACGCGTCGAGCGCCATGTGGCTGGTATCGGTGGCGGTGTTCTGGCTGCCCCATCGGCCGCGCATGGCGGCACTGGTGGCGGCCATCATGCTGGCCTTCGGCGGCGGGGTAGGGTGGGTCCAGCAGATGCGCGGCGCGCACTTCCTGACGCATACCTTGTGGACGATGTGGATCGCCTGCGCGGTGGTGAGTGTGCTGTACGCAGCGATGCTGCGCCCGGGTCGGGGCGAGCTTCACGCCGCGTAGAACGCGGCGTGAATGGATGATCGCGCGTGCTGGCGCGCGCGATTACAGTGGTCTTACACGCCCCACAGGACGTCGCATTTTTCGTCGCGGGCTGCTTTGAGCATTTCCAGCAGCGGGAAGGCGCGCGAAGAAAACGTCACCGGCTCAGGCGCTTCGTGATCGGTGTCGTCGCCCGATTCGTTGTGATGCGCGTTGACGTCGCGCTCGACTTCGCCCGAGACCACGTGGGCGCGGCTGTCGGCCATTTCGCGCTCGAGGATTGAGACGGCCTGGGCAGTTTCGGCGGCGGTGATCACGCCACGGTCGACGTCTTTGTGCAGCAGATCGAGGATGCGTTTGGCGTGTTCCTTGTACATCAATACTTCAGCTGCGGCTTTGGATGTAAACGTGATTAACATAGGAACTTTCTAATTGTGCGGTTCATGACGAAACGATAACACGATCGGGGCTTGCGGTCACTTACCCCCGCCAAGCGTGCGCGCTTGGCCGGCCCCGCGGTAGCGCCAGCGCCACGCGGCAGCCAGCGTCAGCAAGGCCGTCAGCAGCGCGCCGGCCAGGCCCAGCGTCCAGTAATGGCTGCGTGCTTGCTGTCCCGCCAGCGGGGTCAGCGGGGTGAGCAGATACGTCAGCAGGTAGGCGGTTCCCGCCCAGCCGATGCTCGACACCAGTTCCAGAGCGGTGGTGACGCCATTGCCCTTGGCGCGCGTCTTGAAGTCGCCCCGCGCGGCCGGACGCGCGCACCACATGGCGATCAGCGCCGCGGCCAGCGTGGCCATGACGATGGGGCCGGCCATCAGCAAGGCCGCCAGCGGCTGGCGCGTGGCCGCCCACAGCACCGGCAGCGATACCAGCGCCAGCGTCGGCCCGACCGCCGCGATCAGCTTGGCGCGTCTGAGCACGGCCTTGTCGCAAGGCGCCGCTTGCAGCAGATCGGGCGCGTCCTCGGCGGCGATGATGATCCACGCCAGCGACGACGTCAGCGAGCTGCACACGAACGCCAGGCCCGCGCCCACGCTGGCCAGCGGTGCGCGCTCGTTGGTCAGCAAGATGCCGCACAGCGGCAGCAGGTACAGCAGCTGCAGCAGCACTTGTGAAATCAGCTGCGGGTCGCGCAGGATCATGCGCCACTCCTTGACCAGCACCACGTGGGTCAGCGTACGGCCGAAGCGGTGGCGGTGCGTCGCGGCCGGGCGGGCCGGGTCGCGCGCCGCGCTGTGCGTGACCCCGGCGGCCTGCTGGGTGCCGCGCACGAACACGCGGTGCGTCAGCCCCAGCACCAGCGCGAACGCCACCGCGCCGATCAGCGCCATCGCCAGCGCGGGCAGGGCAGCGCCCAGGACCGCGCGCGCCGGCAGCCACACCGGGCTGTCCGGTCCCAGCACGCGGTCCGGCGCCAGCAACGGCGCCATCGAGGCGATGGCGCGCGTCATGGGTTCCCGGAGTGGCGTGTTATACAGCTGCGACAGGATGAAGACGGCGGCGCCGACCAGCGCGCCGATCAGCTGCGCCGCCACGCGCGTGCGGCGCACGCCCAGCACCCGCACCAGGGCCAGCGTGAGCAGCATGGCCATGGCCGCGGCGATGGCCGCCATGCTGATCACCACCGGATACAGCGACAGCAGGCCGAAGTAGCCCAGCGCCAGGCCGGCGTTGGCGAAGGGGGCCAGAAAGAACAGGAACAGCAGCGCGGTGCTGGTCACCACGCCCGACAGGCGCACCGCCAGGATGCTGCGCGAGGCGATGGGCGAGGACAGCAGCAGATCCAGGTCGCCGCGTTCGTACAGCGCCTCCACGCTATGCTTGATCGAGGCCGACAGCATGAACGTGAACACCAGCAGCAGCAGCGCCGTGACGGCGCCCAGGATCAGATGCGATGGCTCGCCCTGCATGCCTTTCACTGCGCGCAGCAGGAAGTACGCCAGTGCGTGCATGCCGATCAGCAGGCCGGCCCAGATGCCGATGGTCTTCTTGCTGGCCGTGCGCGTGGTCGACGCCGCCGGCACGAAGATGGCAATGAGCTGCATGCGCAGCTCGTGACGCAGCAGCCAGAGCGCGGTGCCGGCGCGCGCCACTAGGCTTGCCCGGTCAGCTGCAGGAACACATCCTCCAGCGTGCCGCCCTGGGTCTGGGCGCGCAGCTCGTCCAGCGTGCCTTGCGCGATCAGTTTGCCGTGCTGGATGATGCCGATGCGCTGCGCCATCCGCTCGGCCACTTCCAGTATGTGGGTGGTCAGGATTACCGTGCCGCCGTCCTCGACGTGGGCCAGCAGCAGGTCCTTGACCTGGCGCGCGGCTGCGGCATCGAGACCGGTGAGCGGCTCGTCCAGGATCAGCAGCTGCGGTCGATGAATCAGCGCGCCGGCCAGGGCCAGCTTCTGCTTCATCCCGCGCGAAAATCCTTCGGCCATCTCGTGCGCATGCTTTTCCAGGTCCAGCCATGCGAGCAGCTCGGTGGCGCGCGGCAGCGCGTCCGCCGCTTCGATACCCCACAAGCCCGCCACGAATTCCAGGTATTCGTAAGGCCGCAGTTTCGCGTACAGCATCGGGTCGTCCGGCAGATACGCCATATGCTGCTTCGCGCCGGCGGGGTCGGCCGCCAGGTCGATCCCCAGCACCGCGATGCTGCCCGAGTCGGGCGCGAGCAAGCCCGTGACCATGCGCAGCGTGGTGGTCTTGCCGGCCCCGTTAGGGCCGAGCAGGGCGTACAGCTCGCCCCGTTGCACGGTCAGGTCGAGATGGTCGACCGCCGGGCGGCCGAAGTTCTTGCACAGTGACGTGAGGCGAAGCGCGGGGCCGGTGTCGGTCATGGGCTAGTTCAGTTTGAAGGAAGACAGAAACATGTCGACCTGCTCCTGCGGGACGTTCTTCTGCTTGCCCATCACGATCACTTGGTAGAAGCGCTTGCCGCGCGCTTCGAAGTGACCGGACAGGCGCATCGGCACGCCGTTCTGCACGCCGACAGCTTCGATGTCGATGGCCGCGCCGGGCATGGGCGCCGCGCCCGCCTGCACCGACGTCTTGCCCGGCTTTTCGCTCTTGATGGTGGCGCCGATGTTGCGCACCAGCGCCGTCTTCATGGCCGCCAGCGCGGCCTGGGCGCGCGCCTCGTCCGGCGCCTCGGCGCTGCCGACGGCGAACATGGTGCCTTCGATCTGCGCGGCCGTCATGGTCATGTTGACGTTCAGGCCGTTCAGGTCGATGGGGCGGGTGTGGCTGGACGGTTTGTCGGGGAACATGACGCGGTAGGGCGCGTCCTGGCTGCTGTAATCGCGCCAGTTGTAGGTCGGGCTGCAGGCGCTCAGCCAGGTGGCGGCCAGCAGGGAGAGGGCGAGTGCTTTGATCGGTGTACGCATCACGGCATGGTAGCAGGACTTGTATAACTGTGACGGAAAAAACAACGGCTGAAACGGCGCGCGATAGTAGTTGCATAGCGAACTAATTCGCGCTACAGTGGCTGCATGTTCGATCAATGCCTTTACTTTAATACCACCGCGCTGGCGCGGGTGCTGGAACGCGAATGGACGCGTGCCTTCAAGCCGTTCGGGCTGACGCCGTCGCAGGCGTTCACCGTGCGCGTGGTGCTGGCCCAGCCGGGCGTGCTGCAGGGCGAACTGGCCAAGCTCATGGTGATCCAGCGCCCGACTGCCACGCGGGTGCTGGATGGCTTGCAAAAGCTCGGGCTGGTCGAGCGGCGCGGCACCGGCGGCGACGCGCGCGAACTGGCGATTTTTCCAACCGCGGCAGCGCGCGCCATCGAGCAGCAGCTGAACGCGGCCAGTGCCGACGTCACCAGGCGCCTGAAGAAGGAGCTCGGTGCCGACGAGTTCAGCCAGGTAGTCAGCGGCGTCAAAAACACGCGGGCAACGCTGGGCTGATTTTTTTTACCGAAGTAGTTGCATAGCTAATCAATAATCCATTTTTAGTCCACCTACGGAGTTTCACATGCCTATCCTGAACGTCAAAGTCAGTGCCGCCAAGTCGCCCGAACTCACCCGCCAGATTGCCGACCTGCTGCTGGACCTGACCACCACCATCCTCAAGAAGAAGCGCGAGGTCACGTCCATCGCCATCGACTACGTCGACCCGGACAGCTGGATCGTCGGCGGCGTATCGCTCAGCGAGCAGGGCAAGCGCAGCTTCTACTTCGACATCAAGATCACCGACGAGACCAACACCAAGGACGAAAAGGCGCGCTACATCCGGGCCGCATTCGACGGCTTCGCGCGCATCCTGGGCGACCTGCATGAAGAGAGCTACATCTACGTGCAGGACGTGCGTGCAAGTGCATATGGCTACGGCGGGCTGACGCAGGAATATCGCTATCACGCCGCTGATTGATCGCCTGCAGGCCGTTGTCAGGCGGGGAAAGGTGTGCGACTATCGTGCCTTATGAAAAACGCCATCTTGACTATATGTATATCCTTTCCGCTTGTATGCATGGCGCAGGAGACCGTCCCCGCATCCGCGCCGGCATCCACCCCGCCTGACACGCCCGGAGTGATCCATGTCGACGGCGTGAAAGGGCCGATGATGCACAAGTACCGCATCGTCAGCGCGGGGCTGGATGCCTTCGACGAATATCGCCATCTGGCGCCAGCGGTAACGCAGCTGCATTTTCGTCTGCGCCCCAACCGCGACAACCCGAACGAAGCCGCGCCTGGGCAGGCGCCGTCGCTGCGTATCGTCGGCGACGACGAGTCCGAAGCGATCACGGTGCCGTTTGCCGCGGACGGCACCGTGGTGATACCGCGCAGCCAGCGTATGCTCGACCAGAACGCGGACATCATCGTCAACCGAAAGAAAAGCGAGCATCGCGGCGCGCCGGAAGTGCGCACGCCCGGCGTGCCCGCCACCATGCGGCGGCTTGGCGACCTGCGCCTGCAGTGCCGTGTTTTCAGTGCCATGATCAAGGAAGGCATTGGGTTCTTCTGGCGCACCACTGCCAATGCGTTCATCGGCACCGACTGGTGCGGCAACCCCAAGACCCGCCTGCAGACGGATCCGCAAACGGCAGGTGTTTTGACCGACGCGTATATCGCGCATGGCAACCGCAGCGCCGCCATCAAGTTCTCCAAGCGGAGTTATACGGCGCCGCTGGCCGACACCAGCTGGCCCGACGATGCGCTGATTTATCTGACCATGCGCCCCGATACCGTAGCCGGCAACGCGGCGCCATGATCATGAAAGCTCACGTGCTGGCGTGCTGCCTGTACCTGCCTCTGGCCCTCTCTCTGCCATGCATGGCGCAGGAGGCAGCGCCATCTCCAAGTTCCGCACCGGCGGACGAACCGGCGGTCGTGCGGGTCGACGGCGTCAAGGGCCCGGTGATGCATTCGTACCGCACCATCAGCGCCGGGCTGGATGCTTTCGACAAGCACCACCATCTGGCGCCGGCGGTGCCCCAGTTGCGCTTTCGCTTGCAGACCAACCGCAATCAGAAGGATGCGCTGGCCGGCGAGCCGCTCACGCTGCGCATCGTCGGCACCAGCGAGACGATCGTGATCCCCTTCGATCCCGATGGCAGGGTGACGATTCCCCGCAACCAGCGCGCTTACGATGAGAAGGCGGAGCTGGTCATCAACCGCAAGAAAAGCCAGCTGCATGGCCTGCCGGATGTCCGCACCGCCGGACTGCCGGCCAACGTCCGGCGCCTGGGCGACCTGCGGCTGGAGTGCCAGGTAATGATCGCCCTGGCGAAAGCGGAACTGAACGTGGTCCTGCGCACTGCCGCCTCGGCGGTAATCGGCAGCGACTGGTGCTCCAACAAGCGGGTTCACATCATGGTGGAAGGCCCCGGCCCGCTGCAGGACGCCTTCATCAGCCATGGCAACCGCAGTGCCACCGTCAAGATCAGCGAAGCCTTCATTTCGCCGCCAATCCAGGACGCGAGCTGGCCCGACGACGCGCTGATCGAGATGACCGTGAAACCAGAAGCTGCGGCGCAAGCGGCCCAAGGCTAACGAGCCGCCAGCGCCTCACCTTCCAAGCCGGTGCCCCGTCTGTACGCAACATGACGTATGTTCGCGCCGATGTCGAATGGTTAATCTGGAATCCATATGAGGTTCCGACGATTTCCATCCACGACACAAGGGGCAACAATGAGTTTCAAACTGGGAAATGGCGCGCTGCTGGCGGCCGTCGCACTGGCCGCCGCACTGCCGGCAACTTACGCCAACGCGGGGGCCACCATCCCGTTCGGCGAAGACAAGTCGGTCAGCGTCGGCTTCGGCATGCGTGCCAGCTACGCCAGCGTGGAAGACGCAGCGCCCAACGGCGACTCGCGCTCCAACGATTTCAATCTCGATAGCGCCCGCCTGTTCTTCGGCGCGTCCCTCAACAAAAACATCAAGGGCATGTTCAACACCGAGTGGGACGGCGAGCAGATCCGCGTGCTCGACGCCGCCGCCCAATTCGCCATTTCCCCCGAACTGAACATCTGGGCCGGCCGCCTGCTCTCGCCCTCCGACCGCGCCAACATGGCAGGTCCCTACTACTCGCTGGGCGGCGGCTACTGGGCCGGCGTGGCCTCGCGCTACGGCTACAACGGCGGCATCTTCCGCGGCCGCGACGACGGCGTGGTCGCCTGGGGCAACGCGGCCGACAACAAGCTGGGCTATTCCTTCGGCGCGTTCGAGGGCCGCAGCTTCGGCATCGGCGAACTGTCGCAGGGCGCCGCCAAGGCCGCCGGCATCAAGACCGACGATTCGCTGATGTACGCAGGCCGCGTGCAGTACGACTTCTGGGAAGCGGAACCGGGCTACTACGGCACCGGCAACTACCTGGGCAGCAAGGATATCCTGGCCATCGGCGTAGCCGGCCGCTACCAGAAGAACGGCGTGGCCACGCTGGCGCGCCATGGCGACTACGCCTCCTACAACGTCGACTTTTTGATGGAGAAAAAGCTGGCGGATGCGGGCGCCATCGGCGTGGAAGCGGCCTATTACGACTACGACACCGACGGCGTGATCCTGTCGGAGCAGGGCACCGCGTATTCGGCCGGCCTGTCGTTCGTCGCCGGCCAGGCCATGGGCTGGGGCAAGCTGCAGCCGTTCGTGCGCTATCAGAAGTTTTCGCCCGATACCAACATCGACACCAAGCAGACCGACGTGGGTGTGAACTACATCATCGACGGCTACAACGCCCAGCTGAGCGCGGTGTACTCGAACACCAAGGTCGGCAGCGGCTCCAAGGTCGGCAAGGTCGTCGTCGCCATGCAGTTCCAGTACTGATCCGTCGCCACCACACCATACCTACGCTCCACCACATTCATCACCGAGGGGATTCAACATGCAAAATCGTCGCACATTTGTCACTACCCTGACCCACATCGCCACCGGCGCGGCCCTGCTGATGGCAGGCCTGTCGGCCCACGCCGCCGACACCATCAAGATCGGCATCCTGCATTCGCTGTCCGGCACCATGGCCATCTCGGAAACGTCGCTGAAAGACGTGGCCCTGATGACCATCGACGAAATCAACGCCAACGGCGGCGTGATGGGCAAGAAGCTGGAAGCGGTGATCGTCGACCCCGCCTCGAACTGGCCATTGTTCGCCGAAAAAGCGCGCCAGCTGATCGCCAAGGACAAGGTATCGGCCGTGTTCGGCTGCTGGACGTCGGTGTCGCGCAAGTCGGTGCTGCCGGTGTTCAAGGAACTGAACAACCTGCTGTTCTACCCGGTGCAGTACGAAGGTGAAGAGCTGGAAAAGAACGTGTTCTACACGGGTGCGGCGCCCAACCAGCAAGCCATTCCCGCTGTGGAATACCTGATGAGCAAGGATGGCGGCGCCGCCAAGCGCTTCGTGCTGCTCGGCACCGACTACGTGTATCCGCGCACGACCAACAAGATCCTGCGCGCTTTCCTGAAAAGCAAAGGCGTGAAGGATAGCGACATCGACGAGGTGTACACCCCGTTCGGCCACTCCGACTACCAGACCATCGTCGCCAACATCAAGAAGTTCGCGGCGGGCGGCAAGACGGCGGTGATTTCGACCATCAATGGCGACTCCAACGTGCCGTTCTATAAGGAACTGGGCAATGCCGGCTTGAAGGCGACCGATGTGCCGGTGGTGGCGTTCTCGGTGGGTGAAGAAGAGCTGCGCGGCGTGGACACCAAGCCGCTGCTCGGTCACCTCGCTGCGTGGAATTACTTTGAGTCGGTCAAGAACCCGGTCAACGCCAGCTTCATCAAGAAGTGGAAAGCGTACGCGGTGGCCAAGAAGCTGCCGAATGCGAACACCGTGGTGACCAACGACCCGATGGAAGCGACCTACGTGGGTATCCACATGTGGAAGCAGGCCGTGGAAAAGGCCAAGTCGACCGATACCGACAAGGTGATCGCCGCCATGGCGGGGCAGACCTTCAAGGCGCCGTCGGGCTTCACGTTGACCATGGACCCGACCAATCACCACTTGCACAAGCCAGTGATGATCGGCGAAATCAAGGGTGACGGCCAGTTCAGCGTGGTGTGGAAGACCAAAGGCCCGATCCGTGCCCAGCCTTGGAGCCCGTTTATTTCGGGGAATGAGGGTAAGCAGAAGTTGTAATCGGCCACAGCAGAAGCCGCATCGGTCAGCCGCCTATCGGCCGCACCACATGCAGCTTTTGTTAGCAGCCTGTCGGCCGCACAAAATGCGGCATTAGTTAGCCGCCCAGCCGTCATCCCCGCGCACACGGGGACCCATAGAACCTGTGCGCTTCGTCAGCATGGGTCCCCGCTTTCGCGGGGATGACGGTTTTTAAGGTAACAATATTTTCGAAAGCATCACCTCCGAAAGCATCATCGCCATGACACTCGCCAAGCCCATCCGATACCTGCTGGCAGCCTTGCTGTTCTGCCTGCACCCGGCGCATGCTCACACGGGCGATCATGCGCACCAACATGCTGTCATCGACGCCGCCCTGATCGCGCCGCTGGCCGGCGACGACAGCGACGCCCGCATCGACGCGGTCGGCAAGATCGCCGCGCTGGCCAGCGACGACGCGGCGCTGCTGCTGCAAGCGCTGCAGTCGGATGCGCTTTACGCCACCCCCGACGGCACCGTCTACATCGTCGACAACGACAGCGCCTTCAACCCGGCCACCGGCAAAACCTCGGCGCTGCCGGAAGGCATCGACGGCATCGTCGTCAACAACCGGCTGCGCGCCGCCGTGGAAGGCGCCTTGTCGGCCCTCGACCTGCTCTCGCCCAACCGCCAGGAACGCCTGGACGCCGCGCTGGCCCTGCAAGCCAAGACCATCGACCCGGCCCAGGTCACACTGATCCGCACCGCGTTCGCCAAGGAAGCCGACCCGGAAATCAAGCAAGTATTGCAAATGCTGATGTCCACCGCACAGCTGTCCGACCCGGACCCGGCCGTGCGCACCGCCGCCGCCAAGGGCCTGGCCGACAGCACCAACGCCGGCCTGCGTCCGCTGCTGCAGAAAATGATCGATAAGAACCCGGACGCCACCTACGCCGAACCGGACGCCGGCGTGCGCTCGGCCGCCGCGCTGACGCTGCGCGAAATCGACAACCGCATCTGGCGCACCGAAATCGTCGGCAACCTGTTCTACGGCATCTCGCTGGGCAGCGTGCTGCTGCTGGCCGCGCTGGGTCTGGCGATCACCTTCGGCCTGATGGGCATCATCAACATGGCCCACGGCGAACTGCTGATGATCGGCGCCTACACCACCTACATGTGCCAAAGCCTGTTCCGTACTTACTTTCCTGCCGCGCTGGACGCGTACCTGCTGATGGCCGTGCCGGCGGCATTCCTGGTCGCGGCGACGGTCGGCATCGCGCTGGAGCGCACGGTGATCCGCTGGCTGTACGGCCGTCCGCTGGAAACCCTGCTGGCCACCTGGGGCATCAGCCTGATGCTGATGCAGGGCGTGCGCACCATTTTCGGCGCGCAAAACGTGGAAGTGGCCAATCCCAGCTGGATGTCGGGCGGCGTCACCGTGCTCGGCTCGCTGGTGCTGCCGTACAACCGTATCGTCATCATCGGCTTCGCGCTGGTGGTGGTCGCTTCGGTCTGGCTGGTGCTCAACAAAACCCGGCTCGGCCTGTTCGTGCGCGCCGTGATGCAGAACCGCCGCATGGCCGACTGCGTGGGCGTGCCCACCGGGCGCATCGATATGATGGCGTTCGGCCTGGGCTCCGGCATTGCCGGGCTGGGCGGCGTGGCGTTGTCGCAGCTGGGCAATGTGGGGCCGGACCTGGGCCAGAGCTACATCGTCGATTCGTTCATGGTGGTGGTGCTGGGCGGTGTGGGCCAGCTGGCCGGCACCGTGATCGCCGCCTTCGGTCTGGGCGAAGTCAACAAGTTCCTGGAACCGATGACGGGCGCCGTCATGGCCAAAATCTTCATTCTGGTATTCATCATCATGTTCATTCAGCGCCGCCCGCAAGGCTTGTTCGCCCTGAAAGGAAGGAGTGTCGACTAATGGCTAAGCTCTTTTCCCACCGCGCCTGGACCGGCATCGCGATCATCGCCATCATCGCTGCGCTGCTCCCGCTCGGCAACCTGATATTCCCCGACGGCCACATGCTGCATGTGCCGGCCTACACCATTGCGCTGGTCGGCAAGTTCATGTGTTTCGCGCTGGCGGCGCTGGCGCTGGACCTGGTGTGGGGCTACACCGGCATCCTGTCGCTGGGCCACGGCGTGTTCTTCGCACTGGGCGCCTACGCCCACGGCATGTACCTGATGCGCGCCATCGGCCGCGACGGCGTGTACCAAAGCCACTTGCCTGATTTCATGGTGTTCCTCGACTGGAAGACCTATCCGTGGTACTGGTCGATGACGGATAACTTCTGGTACTGCATGGCGCTGGTGGTGCTGGTGCCGGGCGTGCTGGCGTTTATCTTCGGCTACTTCGCCTTCCGCTCGCGCATCAAGGGTGTGTACTTCTCGATCATCACCCAGGCCATGACGTATGCGTTCATGCTGCTGTTCTTCCGCAACGATACCGGCTTCGGCGGCAACAACGGCTTTACCGACTTCAAGCGCATCCTGGGCGCCAGCCTGACCTCGCCCGTCACGCGCGCCGTGCTGTACATGCTGACCTTGGCGCTGCTGGTCGGTGCCCTGGTGCTGTGCCGCGCTATCGTCAAGAGCAAGCTGGGACGGGTGTTGCAGGCCGTGCGCGATTCCGAATCGCGCCTGATGTTCATCGGCTACAACCCGCTGTGGTTCAAACTGTTCGTGTGGACCTTGTCGGCGGTGCTGTGCGGGATTGCCGGCGCCTTGTATGTGCCGCAAGTGGGCATCATCAACCCGTCCGAAATGTCGCCAGCCAATTCCATCGAAATGGTGATCTGGGTGGCGGTGGGCGGACGCGGCACGCTGGTCGGCCCGATTATCGGCGCGTTTGCCGTGAATGGCCTGAAGAGCTGGTTCACCGCGGCGCTGCCGGAATATTGGCTGTTCGCGCTCGGCCTGCTGTTCATCCTGGTGACGTTGTTCATGCAGAAGGGCATTGTCGGGCTGGTGCAGCAATTCAAGGACCGTCAGCAAAAAGGGCGGGCCGCGCCGGCCGCCGCGGTGGAATCGATCAAAGAGACGGAGGCCGCATGAGGGTGCTCGAAGCAGGCCACGAAGGCGCGGACACCGCGCACGGCGCGATTTTGTATCTGGACGATATCAGTGTGTCGTTCGACGGGTTCAAGGCGCTGAATAATCTGAGCCTGGATATTTCTGTCGGTGAACTGCGCTGCATCATCGGCCCCAACGGCGCAGGCAAGACCACGATGATGGACGTGATCACCGGCAAGACCCGGCCCACGTCCGGCACGGCGTATTTCGGCCAGACCATGGACTTGTCGAAAATGACCGAGTACGACATCGCCCATGCGGGCATCGGGCGCAAGTTTCAGCGGCCCACCGTGTTCGAGCAGCACACCGTGTTCGAGAACATCGAGTTGGCCATGAAGATGAACAAGCGCGTGCGCCAGACCTTGTTTGCGCGCCTCACGTCGACCCAGTCGGACCAGATCGGCGCCACGCTCAAGCTGATCGGGCTGCATGGGCAGGAGCAGCGCCTGGCGGGCTTGTTGTCGCACGGGCAGAAGCAGTGGCTGGAGATCGGCATGCTGCTGATTCAGGAGCCGCAGCTGATCTTGCTCGACGAACCGGTGGCCGGCATGTCGGACGCGGAAACGGCGCGCACGGCCGAGCTACTGAATGAATTGCGCGGCAGCCATTCGATCATGGTGGTCGAACACGATATGGGCTTCGTGACGGAAATTGCGCAGCAGGGCAAGGTGACGGTGCTGCACGAGGGCTCGGTGCTGGCGCAGGGCACCATGGCGCAGGTGCAGGCCGACGAGCGGGTTATCGAAGTTTATCTGGGACGTTGATTTTTGCGACGTCGCTTTCTGGGACAAGAATCATGCTGCAAGCCGAACAATTAAATCAGTATTACGGGTCGTCGCATACCTTGCGCGGGGTGTCGCTGTCGGTGGCCAAGGGCGAGTGCCTGAGTCTGCTGGGCCGCAATGGCGTGGGCAAGACCACCTTGCTCAAGTGCCTGATGGGGGTGCTGCCGGCGGCCAGCGGCAAGGTGATGCTTAACGGACGCGATATGACCAAAATGTCGCCGCACCAGCGCGCCGCCGCCGGGATTGCCTACGTGCCACAGGGGCGGGATATTTTTGCCCGCCTCACGGTCGAGGAAAACCTGATCATGGGCATGGCGATCAAGAAGGGCAGGGCGGCCAGGAGCATCAATCCGGAGGTGTTCGAGCTGTTCCCGGTGCTGAAAGACATGATGCAACGGCGCGGCGGCGATTTATCGGGTGGGCAACAGCAGCAGCTGGCCATTGCACGGGCTTTGCTGGCCGAGCCGCAGTTGTTGATATTGGATGAGCCGACCGAGGGGATACAGCCGTCGATCATCAAGGATATCGAGCGGGTGATCCGGCTGCTGCGCTCGCGCGGAACCATGGGGATTTTGCTGTGCGAGCAGTATTTTGATTTTGCCAAAGCGCTGGCGGACCGGTTTGTGGTGTTGTCGCGCGGGGAGGTGGTGGTCAGTGGTGTGCAGGCCGAGATGGATAGTGAGGAGGTTCGGCGGCATTTGGCGGTGTGATGAACGTTCGAACCGAAAGTTAGAACTGAAAGCTGAAACCGAAGTTGGACCTTTAAGCACCACCAGCTTGTCCTCGCCTTCGCGAGGACAGCATGGGTGAGGACGAGGTGAGGAAGAACGGCGCGACTTCGGCATTGGCGACGGATCACGCCGCTATGCTTTCCGTGCCGCCCGGCCCGCCCGGTCCGACCCTGGCCGCACGCAACTTATTCATCGCCAGCGACGCGGCCGCCGTGCGCGTTTCGACATTTAACTTGGCAAACACATGCTCCAGATGCTTGTTCACCGTGCGCGGACTGGTGCCGAGAATATCGCCGATATCCTTATTGGTCTTGCCTTTGATAACCCAATTTAGCACCTCCGCCTCGCGCTGGGTCAGCTTGAACAATGCCATCAGCGCATTGATCTGCGCGGCATCCGACTCTTCGCGCAGTACGATCATCCACTGTTCCCGCCCAGTCTGGTCGGCAACGGTGAACGTCAGCCGGCTTGCACCCTGCGTCACGATCAGCGGCGACTGCGCGGCGGCCGCATTCGTCACATTGGCATTCAGCCAGCTCACCAGCGCCTCCGGCGTACCGGCCCCATCCGCATCGCCGCGCAAGGGAAAGTAGCTCTGCATCCATTGCCGCGCCAGCGGCGTTTGCCACACGATGCGCCAGTCATTGGGCGTGATGGCAATCGTCGCATTGCCAAACGCATCGAGCGCGCTGCGCGCCTGGTTCATCAGCCTGGACGTTTGCAAGTGCGCATTGATGCGCGCCAGCACCTCGCTCTGACGCACGGGCTTGCTGATGTAATCGGTGCCGCCCGCATCGAACGCGGCCAGCACGTGCTCGGTCTCGGTCAATCCCGTCATGAAGATCACCGGCACATGGCGGGTGGCAATGTGCGCGCGCAAATGCCGGCACACTTCGAAGCCGTCCATGCCCGGCATCATGGCATCGAGCAAAATGATATCGGGCACCACTTCCGCCGCGCGCCCCAGCGCCGCTTCGCCATGGTTGGCCACCAGCACCGTGAAGCCCGACTCGTCCAGCGCATCGTGCAGCACGGCCAGGTTTTCCGGCACATCGTCGACGATCAGCACCACAGGACTGTTGCGGCGGTCAAACAGGTTCGGCATCATGGCGTGTCAGCTTTATCGAGAAAATGGGACATGGCGTCCAGTTCAAAGCGCGCGGCGAAGCGGCGCATGGTGTCGGCAAAGGCCGCATAGCGGGTGTCGAGGGCGGCGATTTCGTCGAGCCGCGCGCCGATCCCGCGCACGTATCCTACCCGTATCAGCTCGCGCAGCGCATCGAGCTGTGCCGCCGGCGGGTAAATCAGCTTCTCGACCGGCTTGGTGATTTCACTGCTGATGCTTTTCGGCGAGTCGTGGGTGATCCATTCCAGCTGCAAGTGCTGCCCTATCCAGTCCAGCAGTTCGGTCACGTTGACGGGCTTGACCATAAAGTCGTCCGCACCGATGCCTGCGTCGTTCGGCAAGCCTTTATCGTAAGCATTGGCAGACACGATGCAGATCGGCACGGGCGACTTGCGCACCTGGCGGATCAGGTAGCTCGCTTCCCAGCCATCCATGAACGGCATGGCCAGATCCATCAGGATCAGGTCGGGCTGCCACTCCTGATGCATGGCCAAGCACTGTGTGCCCGATTCGGCCTGCGCCATGCTGAACCCCAGCGGTTGCAAGATGTTGATCAGCAGCTCACGGTCGACCTGCTCGTTGTCCACCACCAGGATCTTGCGCCGTTCACCCAGATAACCGGTGCGGGTGCGCGCGGCCGCTTCCGCTTGCTTCGGCTCGGCATGAATGCGCGGCAGCAGCAGGCGGATCTTGAAGACACTGCCCGTGCCGGGCTGGCTGGTCAGGTTCAGCTCGCCGCCCATCATGTGTACCAGCATCTTGCTGATCGGCAGACCCAGGCCGGTGCCGCTGGCGCCGCCATCGCTGGCGCTGCCGCGCGAGTAGGGTTCAAAGATGCGCTCGATTTCCTCGGCCAGAATGCCGGGGCCGCTGTCTTCGATCTCGAACGAGGCCATGTCGCGCGCGTAGCGCAGGCGAAACACCACGTCCCCCATACTGGTAAACTTGACCGCGTTGCCCAGGATATTGATCAGGATCTGGCCGAGCCGGCGCCGGTCCGCGCGCACCATGCGCGGCAATTCGCCGGTCAGCTCGTAGCGGAAGCGCAGGCCTTTGTTGGCGGCCTGCAGCTCGAACATGCGCACGATCTGGCCGATGAAATCAGGGAAGTCGAGCGCCTTGATATCGAAGCTGAAGCGCCCGCCTTCGATGCGCGCGATGTCCAGGCTGCCTTCGATCAGCGATAGTAAGTGCTCACCGCTGCTACGGATGACGCGGATGGCTTGCTGCCGATGCTCGGGAATCGACGGGTCGTTGTCGAGCAGCTGTGCGTAGCCGAGGATGCTGTTGAGCGGCGTGCGGATTTCGTGGCTGATGCCGGCGATGTAGCGGCTCTTGGCCTGATTCGCATGGTCGGCCTGCTTCTTGGCGAGCTGCAGCTGGGCATCGGTCTGGCTGTGCAATTCAATCTCGCGCGTCAACAAGCCGGTTTGCCGGTTCGACTCTTCCTGCGCGACACGTCGGCTTTCGCTGGTGAGCACTAGCCACCAGGCAAGAATGCCGCTGGCCAGCACCAGCGCGCCGAAAATCTTGAAGAACGCCAGCCGCAGCTGCGGTAGCAACTCGATGCCTGCCGCGCCGAGCACCGTTTGCTCGTGGGCATAGAGCAGGCTGAGCAAGCCGCCCAGGAACAGCAAGGTCACCATCATCAGCAACAGGTAGTGGCCGAGGCCGCTGGTCAGGTAGCGCCACAGCGATTTGGGCAGAATGGCTTTCATGGCCGCCTGCCACTGGGTCGAGAAGCGCCCGTGCGGTTTGCAGACATCGTTGCAGCGCGCGTCAAGGCAGCAGCACAGCGAACAGATCGGTCCCTGGTAGGCCGGACAGTGCGCCATATCGTCCGATTCGTATTCTTTTTCACAAATGCAGCACGTTTTGGTGCGGTCCGCCGCACCAAATTGGAGTGGTTCGCGAGCAATGTAGTATTTTCCGCCCGTTATTAGTGCAATTACGGGCGACGCGACGAAGGCCGTGGCCAAGGCAATGAAGGCCGAGAACGCCTGCGCCTGCGCGCCGAACAGGCCGGCGAACGCGGCCACGGACAATATCGAGGCCAGCAGCATGGCGCCCACGCCCACCGGATTGATGTCGTACAGGTAGGCACGGCGGAACTCGATGCCCTTGGGACTCAACCCCAGCGGCTTGTTGATCACCAAGTCGGCCACCACCGCGGTGATCCACGAAATGGCGATGTTGGAATACAAGCCCAGCACCTGGTCGAGCGCCTGGAACACGTCGAGTTCCATCAGCAGCACGGCGATCAGCGCATTGAACACGGCCCACACCACGCGGCCCGGGTGGCTGTGCGTCAGGCGCGCAAAAAAGTTCGACCACGCCAGCGAACCGGCGTAGGCATTGGTCATGTTGATCTTGATTTGCGAGATGCAGACAAAAAACGCTGTCACCATCACCGCCACGGTGGGGCTGGAAAACACTTGCTGAAAGCCGGCCAGGTACATCTGGTTGGGGTTGACGGCTTCGACCAGCGAGGCGCCGCCGCTGATGGCCAAGGTGCATAGCAGCGCGCCGCCCAGCATCTTGGCAATGCCCAGCAGAATCCAGCCGGGTCCGGCGATCAGCACGCCCATGTGCCAACGAAATTTGTTCTCTTCCGTCTTCTCCGGCATGAAGCGCAGAAAATCGACCTGCTCGCCGATCTGCGTGATCAGCGCCACGCCGACGGCCGTGGCCGCGCCGAACATCAGCACGTTGAACTGGCCGGCCTGGCCGGGCGGGCCGCCGAAGGTCAGCAACTGGCCGATCAGTTCCGGGCGCTTGTTGACGATGGCGATGAAGGGTAGGGCCAGCAGGATCAGCCAGATGGGCTGGGTCAGCATCTGGATGCGGCTGATCAGGGTGACGCCGTGCGTGACCAGCGGGATGACGATCAGCGCGCTGACCAGGTAGCCCAGGTAGAGCGGCAGCCCCAGGTACAGTTCCAGCGCGTACGCCATGATGGCCGCTTCCAGCGCGAACAGGATGAAGGTGAACGACGCGTACACGAACGACGAAATGGTCGAGCCAATGTAGCCGAACCCGGCGCCGCGGGTGAGCAGGTCCATGTCGACGCCATAGGTGGCCGCGTAGTAGCTGATCGGCAAACCGGTGAGGAAGATGATCAGGCCGACGGCCAGGATGGCCCATAGCGCATTGATGAAGCCGTAGTTGACGGCGATAGTGCCGCCGATCGCTTCCAGCACCAGAAACGAGATGGCGCCGAACGCCGTGTTGGAGACGCGGAAGATCGACCATTTGCGCGAGGAACGGGCGGTGAAGCGCAGCGCGTAGTCTTCGATGGTTTCATTGGCGACCCAGGTGTTGTAGTCGCGCCGGATCTTGACGACGCGCTGGGGTGGTTCGTGGTCGGGCACGATAGCGGCGGGGGCGCTGGCGTTCATGGCTGAGGGAGGATGCAGGAAATCATCCCTACCTAACAGCAAGATCTGCGCCTGCCGCCGAATGGGGAAACCTTATCGGGCAATGCTCCTGGCAGTGAGCTCAGCCGGTCCGCAATCCTCTGCGATATTGAATAGCTTCCGCAACATGGTCCGCCAGCACCATGTCCGACTCGGCCAGATCGGCGATCGTGCGCGCCACTTTGAGCACGCGATGATAGGCGCGGGCGGACCACTGGAATTGCAGCATTGCGGCGCGCAGTACTTTGTCGCCTTGCGCATCGAGCCGGCAATGCAGGTCAATCTCTTTTGTGCCCAGAAGGTGATTCGACTTGTCCTGGCGCTTCAGCTGGCGCTGGTGCGCGCGCTGCACGCGCTGGGCGATACGTTCCGTTCGCTCACCATCGGCATCCACCGCCAAGGTTGACGGTTCCAGCGCGGACACCTCAATCTGCACGTCGATCCGGTCAAGCAACGGGCCTGAAATACGCGATTGATAGCGGCGCACGAATTCTGCGCTGCACTGACACTTGCCTGACGGATGACCAAGGTAACCGCATGGACACGGGTTCATCGCTGCGATCAATTGAAAGCGGGCAGGAAAGTCGGCCTGTCGCGCCGCCCGGGAAATGGTGACCATGCCTGACTCAATCGGCTGGCGCAGCACTTCCAGCACACGCCTGTCGAACTCCGGTAGTTCATCGAGGAACAATACGCCGCAGTGCGCCAGCGAAATTTCACCGGGACGGGGCACCGGGCCGCCTCCCACCAATGCCACGGCCGAGGTGGTGTGATGGGGGCTGCGATATGGCCGCACTTTCCAGTCGGCCATGCCGAACGTGCCTGTCAGCGAGCGCACGGCGGCCGATTCGAGCGCTTCATCGTCCGTCATCGGTGGCAGCAGTCCGGCAAAGCGCGATGCCAGCATCGTCTTGCCTGCGCCGGGAGGGCCCACGAGCAGTACGGAATGGGCGCCAGCCGCCGCCACTTCCAGTGCACGCTTGGCCGCGAGTTGGCCTTTTACGTCGGAGAAGTCGCGATAATTCACGGCAGCGTTTTCCACGCGCGATACATGGCGCGTGAGACGGCATGCATCGTCGAACGCGGTGAAATGAGCGCACACTTCCAGCAGCGTCGAGGCCGGGTAGATCTTGGCGTTACTCATCAGCGCCGCTTCGTCGGCATTATCCATCGGAACGATGAACGAGCGCGGCTTGTCGGGGCTGTCGCGCTGCATGGCGAACGTCATGGCCAGCGCGCCGCGGATGGGCCGCAGTTCGCCCGACAGCGACAATTCGCCGGCATACTCGTAGCGGTCCAGCTCGCGGTTGGGGATTTGGCCGGAGGCGGCCAGAATGCCTAGCGCAATCGGTAAATCAAAGCGCCCCGACTCCTTCGGTACGTCCGCGGGCGCGAGGTTGACGGTGATGCGTTTCGAGGGAATCTTGAAGCCAGCGTTCTGTAGTGCCGCACGCACGCGGTCCTTGGATTCGCGTACTTCGGCGTCGGGCAGGCCCACGATGGTGAACGCGGGGATGCCGTTAGCCAGATGCACCTCGACACTGACGGCAAGCGCTTCCATGCCGGACAGCGCGCGGCTTCTGAGGACAGCCAGACTCATCGGATTCCTTGGATGTGGGGCGGGTTCGCCACATGGTAGAACCGATATCGGGCCGGCGGTTGAGAGGGGACAGACGTGCGCGCCTTGCGGGCTATTGTATTGTCTATTGCTCGGAATCGCGCCGACGCCTGCGTGCCAGCACCTCATACAGGAACGCCTGGGGAATGTTGCCCTCCGGCCCCAGTGCCCAGCCTGCCACGTGGCCACAGCGGTTGATGGCGAAGCCCTGCGAGTTGCCGCCGCCAAAGTCGCCCAGGTCGATGGTGCGCGTGCCGTTATAGAGAAACGCGCGGCTGGGGCCTTCGGGATGGAAAATAATGCCGGTCACCTGATCGTACTGGTTGATGCCACTGGGGTAACGCGGATCAGGGCCATGGGGTCTTCGATCAGCCGGATTACCTCGTACGTGATTGCTGGCGGCGGCGGTTTGGGCGCCGGCGGCGGTGATGGCGGTCCGGCATGGTGTGAGTTCGATCCCCCGCCGCAAGCACCAAGCAGGGCCAGCGCGGTGCACGTGATGCTTTTCGATAGCAGTTTTCCCGGATGGAAGGTGGTGAGCGATGCGTACATGGTGTCCTCCTTGAGCAGTCTCGTTGTCGAGTCTACGAGGGGGATCGGGGCCGTGCTTACCCAAGATGGGTTCGCTTGCGAGTACTCAAGCGATCCCGTTCCCACGTCCATTTTGTGCATGTGATACACATTCAGGACGGAATCTTCAGTGCACCTTTCAGCGCGTCGCTGTAGCAAAACAACGCTCGCATTTTTATGTGGGCATGCTCAGCGTTAAGGGGTAAAATCCCGAGCAAGTTGCGTAATTCGAACTGTTTTGTAGTTAAGTAACAAAACACGAGGACGCTTTTACAGCGAAGCAGCCCATCTTTACACATACCTATAACAGCGAGAGACGTATGCAAGCCACATCAGCGCAAGCGGCACCCCCGGTCGTCCCGGCGAAAATCGAAAAACCCCGGCGCTCGCTGTGGCAGATCTGGAATATGAGCTTCGGCTTTCTGGGCATCCAGTTCGCCTTTGCCTTGCAGCAGACCAACGTGCCGCGCATCTTCCAGACCATGGGCGCCGAGCTGGACAAGATCGGCTACCTGATGATCGCCGCGCCGCTGGCCGGCCTGTTGGTGCAGCCCATCATCGGCTACATGAGCGACCGAACGTGGGGCCGCTGGGGCCGGCGCCGCCCGTATTTCGTGGCCGGCGCCGTGCTCTCGTCGCTGGCGCTGTTCGGCATGCCGGGCGCCAGCGTGCTGTGGATGGCCGCAGCCTGCCTGCTGATACTCGATGCCTCGATCAATATTGCCATGGAACCGTTCCGCGCGTTCGTGGGCGACTTGCTGCCCAAGGAACAAGTGACCCAGGGTTACGCGTTTCAGACCTTCTTCATCGGCGTCGGCGCGGTGATCGCGTCGGCGTTGCCGTATGTGCTGACCAATGTCTTCTCCGTCGCCAACACTGCGGCGCCGGGACAGACCCCGGACTCGGTCGTGTACTCGTTCTACATCGGTGGCGTGGTGTTCATGGCCGCCGTGATGTGGACCGTCATCAAGACCAAGGAGTATTCGCCGGCGGAATTGCAACAGTTCCACCCGGAGATGATCGAAACGCCCGCCGAAGCGGCGCGCTCGTCCGGTGTGGCCGGCTTCTTCCGCGCTTACTTGAACATGCCGAAAATCATGGTCCAGCTGTCGCTGGTGCAGTTCTTCACGTGGTTCACCTGGTTTTCGATGTGGACGTATGGCACGGCCGCCGTCACCCAGCACATCTACCACGCCACCGACACCACCTCGGTGCTGTACAACGAGGGTGCCAGCTGGTGGGGCATCTGCGGCGCCGTCTACAACGCCGCCTCCATCGTGTTCGCGTTCCTGCTGCCGGTACTTGCCGCCAAGACCAGCCGCAAGGCGGCCCATGCCATCGCGCTGGCGGTCGGCGGCCTGAGCTTTATCTCCATTTACCTGATCACCACGCCGGCCATGCTGCTGGTCGCCTTCGTCGGCGTCGGGCTGGCCTGGGCCAGCACCTTGTCGATGCCGTATGCGATTCTGGCCTGCACCATTCCCGCGAACAAGATGGGCATGTTCATGGGCATGTTCAACATGTCGATCGTGATCCCCCAGCTGGTATCGGGCGTTACGCTGGGCCTGCTGCTGACGCACTTCTTCAATGGCAGCGCGGTGCTGATGTTGATGCTGGGCGGCTGTTCCATGCTGATCGCGGCGCTGCTGTCGCTGCGGGTGCAAGAGCTCGACTGAACTTGACAGGCCACGCATGACCCTTTTTCTGATGTAGCGCATCCCGCAGCTCCCGTGGCTCCGTATTCTTGAGTGGTGTTCGATGCCAATCAATCTAGTTCCGGCAATTATCCCGGCGTGATTCACTCAAGAAAGGAGTCTCCCATGCACTTTACCAGCGCGATGCGGCGATTGGCGGCAATCGCAGCCTGCGTCCTGCCGCTGGCAGCCGCGGCCGAGGCGGCGCATCGGGGCAATAACGGCGCCAATGCCCATGCAGCCGTGCTCACAGAAGGCTACCTGACGCACCTCGGTACTTTGGGCGGTGCGGACGCATTAACGCGCCGCATCAACGGCAGCGGCGACAGTCTGGCGGGCGACGACGATCTCGGCCGGCTGGAGCGGGCGTTCATTTATTCGGGCGGCATTGTGGCCGGTCCGGAGCACGGGGGCTTGATCGGCCTTTCCACGCTGATCGAGCCGGCCGCAGCACGGCCCCTGCGCGAGGCCAATGGCGCCAGCGTGCAGCAGCCAGGGGCGGGTGGCGCCTGCACGGTCAGTGCCGGCTGCCAGGCCGCGCGCCTGGAATCGCCGGCGCCGATACCCGAACCGTCCTCTTACGTGATGCTGCTGGCCGGGCTGGCGCTGGTCGTCTGGGGCGCCGGGCGGCATGGCACGCCCCTGTTTGTACGCTGACGCCATGACCGCGCTGCGGACAATCTGCGCGCGGATTGCCTTCAAATACTGCGGATCACGCGCGCCGGATTGCCCACCGCCACCACATTGGCCGGAATGTCTTTCGTCACGACCGCGCCCGCGCCGATGACGCTGTTCTCGCCGATCGTCACGCCCGGCATGACAATCGCGCCCCCGCCCAGCCAGACGTTGTCGCCGATCACGATGGGCTTGGCCGCTTCCCACTTGGCGCGGCGCGGCGCCGGTTCCACTGGGTGGGTGGGCGTGAGCAATTGCACGTTGGGGCCGATCTGCACGTCGCGCCCGATGGTGATGGGGGCCACGTCCAGCGCCACCAGGCCGTAATTGGCGAATGTGCCCGCCCCGACCGTGATGTTGAAGCCGTAGTCGACGTACAGGGGCGGCTTGATGTGCACGTCGGCGCCGACGCTGCCCAGCAGTTGCGCCAGCACTGCGCGGCCCTGGGCCATATCGGCCGCATACGCCGTCTCGTAGTCGCGCGCCATCAAGTGGGCACGGCGGTTGGCCTTGCTCAGTTCTTCGTCGGCGCCGAGATACAGGTCACCGGCCAACATGCGTTCCTTGTGGGTGCGCGTGTCGCTTGGGTCATTAGGATCAGCAAAAGTCATCAGCCACTTTCATGAAAGGTTGGAGGAAAGCAAACAGAAGAGTAACGCCATTGTGCCGGAGTGTTAAACACCCCACTAACCGAACCGCCGTGGTGGGGTAGGATTTGTCCTGGACAATTTGCAAGCTTGGTTCGACAAACGCAGGACTCTCTAGGAGCAACACCATGGACTCGATCAATAAAAATCAGCCGGAACACAATCACGAAGATCTGTCGGGCGCTGCCGCCATCAAGAAACTGACCGAACTGGTCAAGGCTGCGGAAACCTGTTTTTTCTGTACCAGCGACAATGCCAGCGACCACGGTCACGGCGCATCGCGGCCGATGAGCGTGCTCAAGACGGACGAGCAGGGCAACCTGTGGTTCATGAGCGCGGACGACAGCCACAAGAACGCCGAGCTGCAAGCCAACCCGCAGGTGCGCCTGTACTTCCAGGGCTCGCCCCATTCGGAGTTCCTGCAGCTCGACGGCATTGCCACGGTGTCCAAGGACAAGGAAAAGATCAAGGAGCTGTGGTCGTTCGTGCTCAAGACCTGGTTTACTGAAGGCCAGGATGACCCGCGCATCACCGTCATCAAGTTCGCGCCGACCGACGGCTACTACTGGGATAACAAGCACGGCAACGCGATTGCCGGCGTCAAGATGATGATCGGCGCGACCATCGGCCAAACGCTGGACGATTCCATCGAAGGCAAGATCCAGCTGTAATGGGTATGCGCATGGGCGCTGGCAGCGTCAGCGTCAGCGCAGTTCGCGCACCCAGATATTGCGGAAGCTGACGGCGTCGCCATGGTCTTGCAGCTTGATGGGCGCGGCGCCGTGCCGGCGATACGCCGGCTTGCCGATGTACACCGTTTCGCCTGCCAGCGCGACATTGTTTTGAACTAGCACCCCATTGTGCAGCGCGGTCACCCGCGCCGGCGCCACCAGCGTGCCGTCGCTGGCGAAGCGCGGCGCCGTCCAGACGATATCGTAGGTCTGCCATTGCCCGGCCGGCGCGCAGGCGTTAGCCAAGGGAATGTGCTGCTTGTAGATGCTGGCGGCCTGGCCGTTCGCATAGGTTTTGTTGTTGCCGCAGTCGAGTATCTGAATTTCATACCCGCTGTCCCCGTCGCCGGTGGAGGCCAGCATCAGGCCGCTGTTGCCGCGGCCTTGCCCGCTGCCCTTGACGTCCGCCGGCACGCGCCACTCCAGGTGCAGCTGGTAATCGGTGAACAGGCGGCGGGTCTGGATATTGCCGCTGCCGGCGCGCACCGTGAACGCGCCATCGGCAACCGTCCAGGCCGCAGCGCTCGAGGGCGACTTGACCGATACCCATTCATTCAAATGACTGCCGCCGAACAGCACAGTGGCGTCCGAAGGCGCCGCTCCGGCGCTGGCGGGCGTGACGCGCGGCACTTCCGGCGTCCACACTTCCGTTTCTTCCGGCTTGGACTGACCGAAAGCGTGCGCGCTCAATACGCTGCAAGCCAGCAAGCACACTGCCATACCCTTGATCGACGCCATCGTAGTTAGATCTCCTTGTTTGCCACAGTGATGCCTTCGAGCAGCGCCAGGATGGCGGCCGGATCGACCGGCTTGACCAGGTAATGGTCGAATCCGGCCTTGAGCGCAGTCACGCCGTCGGCCTGGTGGCCATAGCCGGTGATGGCCACCAGCATGGCGTGATGCGCGCCCTCGCCGGCGCGCAGGCGGCGCGCCAGCTCGGTGCCGTCCATGCCGGGCAGGCCGATGTCGAGTAAGAATGCATCGAAGCGCTCGGTGGCGGCCCGCTCCAGCGCCCGCTCCGGCGTGTGTTCGATGAACACCGTGTGGCCGCTCGCTTCCAAAAACATCGACAGCATTTCGGCGCCGTCGGCGTTGTCGTCGACCACCAGCAGGCGCAGCGATCCGTCCGCGCCCGATGCCGCGCTGCACGGCGGCGCCAGCGCCGCGGCCACGCGCGGCAGCCGCAGCGTGAACACACTGCCGCGTCCGGCGCCTTCGCTGTAGGCGCTCACCGTGCCGCCGTGCAGGTCGACCAGGCTCTTGACCAGCGCCAGGCCCAGCCCCAGCCCGCCCTTGGCGCGGTCGGAGCTGCGCTCGGCTTGGGAAAACAGGTCGAACACATGGGGCAGCAGGGTGGCGGAAATGCCCTGGCCGCTGTCGGCGATGCGCACGCCGACGGTGTCGTCCGACACGGTCAAGCCCACTTCGATGGTGCCGCCGGCCGGGGTGTACTTGGCGGCGTTGCCGAGCAGATTGGCCAGCACCTGCACCAGGCGCTTGTAGTCGCCCGTCACGGTCGCGCCCGGCTTATCCAGCTGCACCTTGCAATGGTGCTGGCGCGTTTCGATCTGCGGACGCACCTGCTCCAGCGCATCGGCCAGCACTTGTTTCAGGTCCACCTTGTCCTGGGCGATCACGGCGGTGCCGCTGGTCACCCGCGACACATCGAGCAAGTCGTCCACCAGCGCCGTCATGTGGCCCCCCTGGCGCGCGATCACGGTGGCGGTGGCGCGCACCCGCTCGCTGTCCAGGCGCGGCATCTTGAGCAGCTCGGCGGCGGCGCTGATGGGCGCCAGGGGATTGCGCAGCTCGTGCGCCAGCATCGCCAGGAACTGGTCCTTGCGGCGGTCAGCCTGCTGCAAGGTGGCGGCGGTGCGGGCCCGCTCGAGGGCTTTCCACATGCGCGCGGCCACGTTTTCGATCAGCATGATTTCGTCGGCGCTCCACAGGCGCGGCGTGCTGGCGTTGATGAACAGGCAACTGATCAGTTCACCCACGCGCACGTTCGGCACCACCACCCCGGCATGGATGCCCAGTGCCTCGAAGGTGGGCCAGATGTCGGCGCCACGCGTGCGCGGGTCGCGCGCGATGTCGCCGCTGACCCAGGTCTGGCCCGATTCGAGGGAATTGAAGTTGGCCGCGCCGAAGCTGTCGGCGTCGAAGGTGCCGTGCAGTTCGACCACGGTGCCGTCGGTGCAGTTGGAGTGACAGTGCACCTGGCGCTTCTCGCGGTCGTATTCGCCCGACAAAACGCGGCTCACGTGCAGGTACTCGAGCAGCAGATCGCTGGCGCAGGTATGGATGGCGGCCGGGTCCGACAGCGCTTCGAGCTGGTCGGCCACGCGCAGCTGGAACGCCTGGCGCTGCTCCAGGCGTACCCGCGCCGTGCTCTCGCCCAGCACGCACAGCGCGCCACTGGTGCGGGCGTCGCCGTCGCGCAGCGCCGAATACGACAAGGTGAACGAGCGCTGGTGTTCGCGGCCGTCGCGCCGGTTGGTGAAGATCATGTCTTCGCCCGCGCCGCAATGGCCGGCGCGCACCCGCGCCACCAATGGTGC
>CALRYE020000054.1:0-33973 GCA_943372275.1 Janthinobacterium lividum | reverse complement strand
GGAGAAACGACTGGCGTCATAAACGCGGGTTAGCAATGCAAAACGGCGCGATCATCTCGCGCCGTTTTTTTATGGGTGATTGGTTTTGTAATGCTGGTTATGCGGGAATGACGAAGCCAGCCGACAAACCGTCATTCCCGCGTAGGCGGGAACCCATAGAACTCATGGATGGCCAACACCGTCACGCGCGAGCCATTAACGACTAAGTAGTTACAGCAACGGACCCAAATACTTACCCGTAACACTCTCCGGATTCGCCGCCACATCCTCCGGCGTACCAGTAGCAATAATCCGTCCCCCACCAGCACCACCCTCCGGCCCCAGATCGACAATCCAGTCCGCCGTCTTGATCACATCCAGATTGTGCTCAATGATCACCAGGGTATTGCCCTGATCGCGCAGTCGATGCATCACCTTCAGCAGCAAATCGATATCGTGGAAGTGCAAACCGGTCGTCGGCTCATCCAGAATATACAGCGTGCGACCCGTATCGCGCTTGGACAATTCCAGCGACAACTTGACGCGCTGCGCCTCGCCGCCCGACAAGGTGGTCGCGCTCTGCCCCAGCTTGATATATCCAAGACCCACGTCCAGCAGCGTGTGAAGCTTGCGCGCAATAACCGGCACCGGCTTGAAGAACTCATGCGCGTCTTCCACGGTCATGTCCAGCACTTCGGTAATGTTCTTACCCTTGTACTGCACTTCCAGCGTTTCGCGGTTGTAGCGCTTGCCCTTGCACACATCGCACGGCACGTACACGTCCGGCAGGAAGTGCATCTCGACCTTGATCACGCCATCGCCCTGGCACGCTTCGCAGCGACCGCCCTTGACGTTGAACGAGAAGCGGCCCGCGCTGTAGCCACGTTCCTTGGCCGACGGCACGCCCGAAAACAGATCGCGGATCGGCGTGAACAAGCCCGTATAAGTCGCCGGATTGGAACGCGGCGTACGCCCGATCGGCGCCTGGTCGACCGAGATCACCTTGTCGAAATGCTCCAGCCCGCTGATCGAATCGTGCGGCGCCGGCTCCGTCTGCGAACCGTACAGGTGGCGCGACAGGGCAGGGTAGAGCGTGTCGTTGATCAGCGACGACTTGCCCGAACCTGACACACCGGTCACGCAGGTCATCAAGCCAACCGGCAGGTTGAGCGACACCTTTTTCAGGTTGTTACCCGTCGCACCGGTAATGACCAGCTGGCGGTTTGGATCGGCCACATGGCGCTTTTTCGGCACCGCAATTTTGAGCGACCCATTCAGATACTTGGCCGTCAGCGACTTCTTGTTCTTGAGGATTTCCTTCAGCGTGCCTTCGGCGATGATTTCGCCGCCATGCGCGCCCGCGCCCGGCCCCATGTCGACGATGTAGTCGGCGGTGCGGATCGCGTCCTCGTCGTGCTCGACCACCAGCACGCTGTTGCCGATGTCGCGCAGGTGCTTGAGCGTTTCGATCAGACGGTCGTTGTCGCGCTGGTGCAAGCCGATGGACGGCTCGTCGAGCACGTACATCACGCCCGTCAGGCCCGAGCCGATCTGCGAGGCCAGGCGAATCCGCTGCGCCTCGCCGCCGGACAAGGTGTCGGCGCTGCGGTCCAGCGACAGGTAGTCGAGACCCACGTTATTCAAGAACTTCAGGCGCGAAATGATTTCTTTGACGACCCGGTCGGCGATCTCTTTCTTGGCGCCCTTGAGCACCAGCTTTTCAAAGAATTCCAGGCATTCGCGCAGCGGCTTACGCGCCACCTCATAGATCGCCCGCTGCTGCTTGCCGGTGCCGACCTTGACGAAGCGCGCCTCGGTGCGCAGGCGCGCGCCTTCGCACGACGGACACTGCTTCTCGTTGATGAACTTGGCCAGCTCTTCCTTGACCGCCATCGAATCGGTCTCGCGATAACGCCGCGACAGATTGGTGATCACGCCTTCGAAGGTATGCTCGCGAATTACCGTGCGACCGCGTTCGTTCACATAGGTAAACGGAATGCTGGTCTTGCCCGAGCCATGCAGCACGGCGTCCTGCGCCGACTTGGGCAACTGCTCGAACGGCATGTCGATATCGAACTCGTAGTAGGCCGCCAGATTGGACAGCATCTGGAAATAAAACTGGTTACGGCGGTCCCAACCCTTGACCGCGCCGGACGCCAGCGACAGATTAGGGAACGCGACGATGCGGCGCGGGTCAAAGAATTCAATGTGGCCCAAACCGTCGCATTCCTGGCAGGCCCCCATCGGATTGTTAAAGGAGAACAGACGCGGTTCCAGCTCCTGCAGCGAGTAACCGCAGCTATTACAGGCAAACTTGTTGGAGTACACGTGCTCGTTCTGGCTATCCATTTCCAGGACCACGGCGCGGCCATCGGCCAGGCGCAGTGCCGTCTCGAAGCTTTCCGCGAGACGCTGCTTGATTTCCTGGTTCACCTTTACGCGGTCGATGACCACGTCGATGGTGTGCTTCTCCGTTTTCTTCAGCTTGGGCAGGTCGTCGATTTCATAGACCTTGCCCACGGCGGTGCCGCTCTGGATGCGGAAGCGCACGAAGCCCTGGGCTTGCATGGCCTCGAACAGGTCGCCGTGCTCGCCCTTGCGGTTGGCGACCACGGGCGCGAGTATCATCAGCTTGGTGTCTTCGGGCATGTCGAGCACGGCGTCGACCATCTGCGAGACGGTCTGGGCCGCGAGCGCCGTGTCCGGGTGATTGATGCAATAAGGCGTACCCACGCGCGCATACAGCAGGCGCAGGTAATCGTGGATTTCCGTCACGGTGCCGACGGTGGAGCGCGGGTTGTGCGACGTGGCCTTCTGCTCGATGGAAATGGCGGGCGACAGACCTTCGATCAGGTCGACGTCGGGCTTTTCCATCAGCTGCAGGAACTGGCGCGCATAGGCGGACAGCGACTCCACATAGCGGCGCTGGCCTTCGGCATACAGCGTGTCGAACGCGAGCGAGGACTTGCCCGAGCCGGACAGGCCGGTGATCACGATCAGCTTATTGCGGGGCAGATCAAGATTGATGTTCTTCAGGTTGTGCGTACGTGCGCCGCGAATGCGGATCTGTTCCATGTATGTGCCTTATCGAGGTCAGCCTGCCACTATAGCCGTGTTTCAAGCGCGACGTCGCCATGCGCCACGGTTGAAGGAACCGATAAGCGTGGCGCGCGTATTGCGCGAGAACAGGATTCAGGGGAATTTTTACTGTATATAATACCAGTATTCAATGCCTGGGCAAAATGGATGTCGAGCGAACAAGACGTCGCTTTGCACAGGTGGCTGGCATATAATCGTCAATTGGTTAAAAATCGCGCCGCGGGACGCCGCCGCAGTTCAACAGGAGTAATACATGGCATCAGTCAACAAAGTCATCATCGTCGGCAACCTCGGACGGGATCCGGAGATCCGCTACATGCCGAGCGGCGACGCGATCGCCAACATCGCCGTGGCCACTTCGTACAAGTCGAAGGACCGCAACACCGGTGAGCAAAAAGAACTGACCGAATGGCACCGTATTTCGTTCTTCGGCCGCCTGGCCGAGATCGTCGGCCAGTACCTGAAAAAAGGTTCGTCGGTCTACGTCGAAGGCCGTCTGCAGACGCGCAAGTACACGGACAAGGATGGCGTCGAGAAGTACGCGACCGACATCATCGCCGAGCAGATGCAAATGCTGGGCGGACGCCAAGGCATGGGCGAAGCGGGCGGCGGCATGGATGATTCCGGCTACGACGCGCCACCGCAGCAGAGCCGTCCGGCTCCGCGCCAGGCGCCACCGGCCCCGGCAGCACGCCCGGCACCGAAGCCAGCGCCGAACTTCTCGGACATGGATGACGACATCCCGTTCTAAGAATATTTACCAAATAGTTGTAGATAAGCGAAGCCATTGATTGGCTTCGCTTTTTTTTGTCGTCATTTTTTTCAAGCAGACGACTCCAGCGTTGCGAATTTCTTCAGTTCAGCGCAATGCAGCGCCCAGGAATGATGCCGTAGCCAGCATTGTCAAAATTTTTCTTCTCCCCTTCGCGTCCAATCTGCCAGTTGCTTCGTAAGTCATTGAGTCCGCCCTCTGCGTGTCGACTTGGAACTAATTTCCGCATGACTGCTACACACTTGAATCTCCGGACATGCTGGGCCGGTGTAGGGCGCTGCGCCGTTCGTGAGGTGCCTGCGTTACAGAACATGCGCGGTTCCAGGGAGGTAATGCACGGCTGTCAGTTGCTCCAGGATCGTCTGCTAGCAGCATCAAGTCGCCGCATCAACTGTATTGATGACTGGGTGTACAAGCGATTAATCACGAGCATAGGATCGACCACGGCGGGATGAATCGATGGGTGTGCTTGGGTACACGGCCGAGTCAGAACGTGGCGTCCCTGAGTCTGAGACTATTGCGCTATGGAAACTTTGCCGTTATATTCAGATTGTTGGTCGCAGCATGCAAGTGGCGCTGTCGCGCAGCTATCCTGGCGAAATACATCGCTTGCTCCGATGTGAATGAAGTCCATTATTGGGAGAAAAATGTGTCAAAACAGTCCATGAATAATCGAGGGCAGCAGACTCGGATTAAATCAGTGTGTGCCACCCGCGTCCAGGTGCCGGTTCATGCACTGGCGCTTGTCTCGGTATTCTTGCTCGCGGCGTGCGGCGGCGGCTCGTCCACGCAGGGCGGCGCGTCGACGCAGGCCAGCTCGTCCGCCCAGAGCAGCTCCTCCATGCAGGCCGGCTCCGACTCCAGGCTGTCGGCACAGGTCATGGCCGCCGAAGCGCCGCTGACCGCCACCAGCGTAGCGGCGAGCGGCTCGGAACGCGCGGACCTGTCCGCGGATAAAGCCATCGATCATGACGCGGGGACCCGCTGGGGCAGCGCTTTTTCCGACGACCAGCATCTCACCCTGGATTTTGGGCAGACCCAGCAGATCGGGCGGGTCCATATCGCGTGGGAAAATGCCCATGCCACTACTTATCTGCTGCAAACGTCGAATGACGGCTCGAACTGGACAACCATCAAGACGGTGAGTGACAGCAACGGCGGAGTGGAGGACATCAGCGACTTGAATGGTACTGGCCGGTATTTGCGCATGCAAGGTGTCAAGCGCGCGACCCAATACGGCTATTCCATTTTCGAGATCCAGGCGTACTCCGGCACGCCAGTATCCATGCCCCCCGCCGAACCGACCACGCCGGCGACCGACACCAGCAAGCCGGGCGTGGTGATCAAACCGGTAAAGGCAAGCTCATCTGGCGACCAGAACGGGCAGCCTGCCGGCTACGCCATCGACGGCAAGCCGGACACCCGCTGGGCCAGCACCGCCATCGACGGCGCCTGGATCATGTTCGACTTCGGTTCTAAAGTCCAGGTCGGCTACATGAAGCTGGCGTGGGAAAACGCCTATGCGAAAGAATACGCGTTGCGCACCTCCGACGACGGTAAAACCTGGACGCAACTGCGCTATGTGAGCGGGGCCGCGGGAGGGACTGAGGAATTGTTCAACCTGAACGCGAACGCCCGCTATATTGCCTTGCAAGGTGTGGCGCGGGCAACGCAATACGGTTACTCGCTGTACGAGGTGGAATTCAAGACGCCGGGCAGCGACAACACGCTGGTGGCGAATGCCACGTCGGCGTTGAAGTTTCCTGTCGATGGCGCGGGTATGGCGCCCATTCCGGCCTCGCAGGCACTGGAGATGCTCCAGTTTAGCTTGCCCGACGGTACGCTGGTGACCCGGTACGGCGCCCGTGCGATGGCGCGCCACGGACGCGAGCGCGGAGAAGCGTGGAATGAAATCGGGTACGGAGACAACGACACGATTGACCCGGTAACCGGATTGCCGCGTGATAAAGGGCCAGGGAATTATCTGACCTTCGTGCCCAAGTATTTTCAAAACCGTACCTGGGGCCTGGAAATTATCGACAACAGCCTGGTCAAGGGCGTGACCAGGCCCCAGCTGATACTGAATAACTATAATCAGGTCGATTTCCTCCCCGGCCAGACGGTATTCGTGCGCGGCTGGGATCGTCCGGGTGTCACCGACTACGGCTGGATGACCGGCCCGCTTATGCAGGACAACCAGGTCACGCTGTGTAAGCCGGTGGCGTATCCCGCCGACGGATTCCTGGCCAGCGCCAGCGGGATCAACAGCGGCTGCACGATGAAGCTGGTCGATTATCCGCAGCACGGCGAACTCAACGCTGCCGGTTTTCCGACAGGGAAAACGATCGGGGCGCGCGCCCTGGTTCCAGGCGACGAAATCGAAATCGCGCCTTCCATGTTCACGACCACCGACGCACTGGCTGCCAAGGGTGACAAGGGCAACATCCGCTATTACGGACCGGAGTTGATGTACGTAATGGGCAAAGGTTTGCGTCCCTCCTACGGCACCTTCCCCCGTCTGAACGCGACCCCGCTGCCGGAGACGTCCTTGTCCGGCGGGATGGCATCGGTCTCTTACGATTACTCCGACAATGCATCGTTCATGTTCCAGCAGCCGCCGAGCAACATCGGGATGCAGAATATTCAGCGTTTCGTGGAAGGCCGACGTGTGATCCACACCAACTTTACGACCGGTGCGCACAATGAAGCTGGTAACGATCCGTATCTGCCTGCGATGTCGCTGCAGGGGGCGCGTTTCAACCAGTCCGCCTGCATCGCCTGTCACACGAACAACGGCCGCAGCGTCGCGCCCACGGCGATCAATCAAAAACTCGACGCGATGGCGATCCGCGTGGCGAGCCTGAATGCCCAGGGCGTACAGGTGCCGCACCCACAGTACGGCGCGGCGATTCAGATGAATGGCGCCGTCGGCGCCACGGGCACGCGCAACTGGGGCACCACGGTGCGGGTTGGCAGCTTTCAAACGCAGGTTGTCAAACTGGGCGATGGAACTGCAGTCGAGCTGCGCAAACCGCTGCTGACCTTCGAAGGTCCCGTGCCGGCCCTGTTCTCGCTGCGCGCCGCCCAGCCGATGATCGGCGCCGGCTTGCTCGAAGCGATTCCGGAGGCGGACATCATTGCCCGCGCCCGTACCGTGCCGGACGCGGATGGCGTCAAGGGCGTTGCCAATTTCGTTTTCGATCCCGAAAGCGGCGCGGTGCGGCTGGGCCGCTTTGGATGGAAGGCGTCGAAAGCCACATTGCGCCACCAGTCCGCGGAAGCGCTGCTGATCGATATGGGAGTGACGTCTCCGGTCTACCCGAATCGCAGCTGCATGAATGGACCGGCAGCCTGCGCCGCGGGTGGCGCCCAGGCGGGTATTTCCGAGAACGACTTGCAGAAAATTTCTCGTTACCTGGCCCTGGTTGCGGTGCCGGCGCAACGCAACGTCGCCAGCGGATTCCCGAAAGGCGTGGCGCCACTGGACGAGCACCGCGTCGATGCGGCTCAGGTGAGCTTGGGCGCGAAAGTGTTCACTGGTATGCGCTGCGCTGCGTGCCACACGGCGGAAATGAAAACCGGATCGGGGCATCTGTTCGCCGAATTGCGCAACCAGACCATCCGGCCATACAGCGACATGCTGCTGCACGACATGGGAGATGGTCTGGCCGATAAATTCGCGGAAGGCCAGGCAAAAGGCAATATGTGGCGTACTGCCCCGCTGTGGGGGATCGGCTATACGGAGAAGGTGCTGGAGAGCAGTGCGAAGGCTGGTTACCTGCACGATGGCCGCGCCCGCAATCTGTCCGAGGCAATCATGTGGCACGGGGGTGAAGCTGCTGCGGCGCGCAACCGGTTTGCCGCGCTGCCGAAGACCGACCGGGAAGCCTTGCTGGCATTCCTGCGCTCCTTGTAACAGCAGGCGGCCTGTCTGAATTTCGCTTGGGATATAGCTGCCCGGCGGGCACTCAGGCAGGCACAAGGCGGGGTCGACGCGTCCGGTCTCCGGTGCGACGACCCCGCTTGCTAACTTCAGATTGACCGCCACCAGCGCATCCGGGCTTTGGATATACTTCAGTAAGCTGCTTAAGTAAGCTGCTTAAGTAAGCGGCTTAAGTAGGCTGCTTGATGGGGCGCTTGCCGTGGCGGCGGCCTCAGAACCGGTAGCCGACGCCGACTGCTACCAGGGTCGGGTCCACTTTCACCTGGCTCACGGTGGCGCCGCCCACCATCACGTCGCTGCGAATATTGACCCGCTTCACATCCAGATTGAGCGACCAGTGCTTGTCGATCCTGTAGTCGACCCCTGCCTGCAAGGCCAGCCCCACGCTGTGGTTTTCCAGCTCGCCCGCGCCGTTCAACAGGTGCACGCTGGAGATGCGCGTGAAGTTGACGCCGGCGCCCAGGTATGGCGTGAACGCGCCGAGCCCCGTGAAGTGATACTGGCCGAGCAGGGTCGGCGGCAAGTGCTTGAAGCTGCCGATCACGGCGCCATCGAGCAGCACGTCGTGCTTCTGCGGATACGTCAGCACCAGTTCGGCGGCCAGGTTGGGCGTAAAAAAGTAGCTGATGTCGACCTCGGGAATGGTCTTGTCCGACACGCCGATCCGGTCGATCGCGCCGACGCCACCCAGCGGCGCGGACTGGTCGGCCGGGTTGAGATGGGCGGCACGCACCCGCACCAGCCAGTCGCCATCCTGCGCCTGGGTCTGAGCCTGAGCCTGAGCCTGAGCGCCGGCCACACCCAGCATGCTGAGAGCCACTGCAATCATGGAACGCTTGATCATCACTTTTCCTCTTCGTTGATATAGGCGTCATGTTATTGATCAGCCTCAATGAAGTCGTTGATGTGAATCAAAATCGTCAATAGTGCAGTGGGATCGGTATCGCTGGGTAGGAACGCCTTAGTACCCGCCCTTGGGGATAAACATCGCTTTCTGCAGCTTGTCGCTCGCAGCCGTCCCGCATCGCGGCAGGTTGTCGGTGGGCTCGTTAAAGGTCCCTGGGGCAAACGATGGGTTTTGGATAAACGTTCGATAGTCGATCATCGTCAGCGACGCCGCAGGTGCCAGCGAAAAGACGATCCCTTGCTGCTCGGCGTTGAACCAATACCAGAAGTCCGACCAGCCGCTCGCGCCTCCCAGCATGACCGACCAGATCGAGATGGTGTCGTCCTGACCAAAATACGGGTTGTTCTCGATCAGTGCCCGGCAGCGCCCACCCCCAGCCTGCACGAAATTGGGCACGGACATGGGCACCACGCCGCCACCGGGCGTGTAGCAAACGGTACCCCATCGGGGCGCGAACTCGCCCCATTGATAGTTCAGGGCCGGGCCAACCGTCCCCAGCGGCAGAATCATGTCCTGGCGCGCGTTGTAGGGCGTGGCGCCCATGGTGGCATCGGTCGTGACGAAGATCGATGTCTGGCTCTGGCCGCCGGTGTAGTCGTAGAACACTTGCGAATAGTACGGATAGGTATCCTGGCCAATCATGTAGCACGTAGTCTGCATCTGGTTGGTCCAGGCCGGCGGCGCCGGCTGGGTCTGCGGCGCGCTCAGCCCTGGAATGATGGCCGCGATATCCTGCGCCGAGCAGTGTTGCAGCGACGCGCCAGCCGGCGGGTTCACCATGGTCGTCTGGATGTCCTGCTGCGTGAGCATGAGGCTGGGACCGGCCGCACCCGCGTTCCCGATCGCTGAACTCTCCACGGCGGCAATATCGAGCGCCGGTGCGGAGGTGAGGGTCTCGAATGTCGGGAAATTGACCAGGTAATAGGCGCCCAGCACGGGGATATGGAAGTCGTTGGTATGGTCGACGTTCATGATCCGGCTCAGCGTGCCGGTCCCGGTGAGGAACGAGAACCAGGTTCCCGCCGTCATCGCGTCGTTGGTCCCGCCACCGGCATAGCCGTCGCACGACTGATTGACCACGTTCCAGGTGCCCGTGTACGCGAAACCGGCATCGGCGAGGAACGTCGGGGCAGGCACTTGCGCCGATGTCCGGTATGGGCCGAATGCCTGCGTGATGCGCGCATAGGGCGCCGGGTCGGAGGGGTTGGACACCAGCCAATACCAGACGGTCTTGCCCGCTTGGCTGACGAAATAGAAGTCGTAATACAGTGCGCTCTCAAGCAGGTACAAGCGCGTGCGCAGGACGGAAAATGTCGGCGTGGCTTCGTAGAAGAGGCGCGCGACCACCAGTTCATCGGGGGCACTCAAGGGGCTACTGGCGCTGAGACCACCGAACGGTGTCAGCAGTGCTGTCGCCGCCCACTGGGTGGGAAGCCGCGGCGCCTGGGCATGTGCATTCGAAAATAAATTGGCCGTGATCTCTTCGGGGGGATGGCACGTCGACGTGAAGAATATTACTCATCATGTTGTCCTTGTTGGGAATTGGCTGAGACCATCAGCGATGTCGGAAGCGCGGCCTCATCGATGTGAAACGGGGCACGGGCTCCACCTGGGTGAGCCACTTTCCCACACCGCGCGTCATTAAATAAGTATCAATAAGTATCAACCGGGTATCAATCGAGTATCAATCGAGTATCAATCGCGTAACAGGCCAGTACCGGCCCATCCGAAGCGGCCCAGGTGGATCTTCGGCGCCGTGAAGTAATTCCGACGTCGCTGCGGTCTAACCGGTCTTTGACACGGTGAACATGAGAAACTGGCCTGCAGTCGACGGTGGCATGGCGAGCTGGGTGCGCGCGCAGGATTGGTCCACGACCAGTCTGGGCCCGCTCGCGCATTGGTCCCGGAGCCTGACCGCCGCAGTCGACATGGTGTTGCAGATGACGCTGCCGGCATTGCTGTACTGGGGCGATGACGGCGTGCTGATCAACAACGATGCCTGCCTGCCGCTGGTGAGCATGACCCACCGGATGTCGTTCGGCAGGGAACAGGAAGAAAGCTGGTCCGACAGCCAAGCCTTTCTCGGCAGCATGCGCAAGGTCCGCGAGGAAGGCGCGGGCTACACCTGTACCGACCAGGAACTGCGCGTGTGCCAGCCGGACGGCGGCGTACGCCAGTCATGGTTCACCATCACTTTTTCTCCTTTGCACGACGACGACGGCGGCAGCGCCGGCGCGCTGGCGATCTTTTTCGACACCACCGACCGCGTGCTGGCCGAACGCTCGCTGCGCGACAGCGAGCGCCAATTGGCGGCCATCTTCGCCGGCGCGCAGGTGGGCCTGTCGCTGATCTCGCTCGAAGGCAAGTTCTTGCGCGTCAACGACGAGCTGTGCCGCATCCTGGGGCGCCCGCGCGCCAGCCTGCTGGAGTCCACCATCGCCGATGTCACCCATCCGGACGATGTGCCACACTCGCTCACGGCCGTCGGCCGCCTGCTGGCCACGGGCAAATCGGAATCGATCGAAAAGCGCTATGTGCGCCCCGATGGCGAGATCGTGCCGGCCAATAGCATCATCTCGCGCCTGGACAGCGGCGCCGCCACCGGGTATCAGATCCTGGCCGTGACGGTCGACCTGACCGGGCGCCAGCGCGCCGCCGACGCGCTGGCCGAAAGCGAGGCCCGCTTCCGCGCGCTTGCCGAAGCGTCCTCGGCGCTGATCTGGCAGCTCGATCCGCATGGTTCGGCGGTCTACATCAATCCGCGTCACCAGGTGTTGCTGGGCATTCCACCCGACCAGTTGCTGGGCTTCGGCTGGTCGTTCATTCTGCACCCCGACGAGCGCGTCGAGACGCTGCGCGTGGTGGTCGACGCCATCGCCAACCAGGAACCGGTGCAGCGGCGCATGCGCATCCGCTTCATCGATGGCCAGTGGCACTGGATGGAAGCGCATGCGGCGCCCTGGTTCACCGCCAGCGGCGAGTATGCAGGGCATTGCGGCATCGCCTTCGACATCGATGCAACCGTGCGCGCGCAGCAGGAACTGCTGGTGAGCAATGAGCGCCTGAAGCTGGCCATCGAAGGCTCGGGCGACGGTATCTGGGACTGGGACTTGCTGGCCAACCTGGTGGACTACTCCGAACGGGCCACCCAGATCATGCACCTGACCACGCCCGGCCCGTACGATCCGTACGTCTTGCTCGCCCAGCTGGTGCACCCGGACGACAAGCCGCTGATCAAGACCGAAGTCGACACCTGCCTGGTGGGCCAGCGCGACGCCTTCCGCGTCGAATTTCGCATCGGCAGCGACGAGGCGGGCTGGTGCTGGATCATGTCGCGCGGCGTGGTGGTCAGCCGCGATCCGCTGACCGATGTGCCGCAGCGCATGACCGGCACCTTTACCGACATCACGGAAAAGCGCCGCTCCGAAGAAATCGTCTGGGAGCATGCCAATTTCGACCTGCTCACGGGCCTGCCCAACCGGCGCCTGTTCCGCGACCGCCTCGACCATGAAATCCGCAAGTCGCTGCGCACCTCCTTGCCGCTGGCGCTGCTGTTCATCGACCTGGACCGCTTCAAGGAAGCCAACGACCTGCTCGGCCACACCGTGGGCGACCAGGTGCTGATCGAATCGGCGCGCCGCATCTGCGCCTGCGTGCGCCAGTCCGACACGGTGGCCCGCCTGGGCGGCGATGAATTCACCGTGATCCTGACGGAACTGGACGGCAACCTGCATGTCGAACCGGTGGCGCAAAAAATCAATGAAACCCTGAGCCAGCCTTTCCTGTTCGGCAACGAGGTGGTGTACCTGTCGGCCAGCATCGGCGTCACGCTGTTTCCCAACGATGCAGCCAACGCCGAAGACCTGATCCGCAACGCCGACCAGGCCATGTATGTCGTCAAGAACGAAGGACGCAACCACTTCAGCTACTTCACGCCTTCCATGCAGCGCGAAGCGAACGAGCGGCTGCGCCTGATCAGCGACTTGCGCGTGGCCCTGCGCGGCAACCAGCTCAAGGTGTATTACCAGCCCATCATCGACTTGCGTAACGGCCGCGTGGTCAAGGCCGAAGCGCTGCTGCGCTGGCTGCATCCCAAGCTGGGCATGATCGAACCGGTGCGTTTTATCGCGTTCGCCGAAGAGACCGGCCTGATCAGCGAGATCGGCGACTGGGTGTTCCGCCAGGCGGCCGACTGCGCGCGCCAATGGGGCCGGCAGACGGGCATGCCGTTCACGGTCAGCGTGAACAAGTCGCCCGTGCAGTTCCTGTCCAGGCTGAACGAAGTGAACTGGCCCGCCCACCTCAAGGAACTGGGCATGGCGGGCAACAGCGTGTCGGTCGAGATTACCGAGGGCTTGCTGCTCGATGCTTCGCCCAGCGTGTCGGCCAAGCTGCTGCAATACCACGATGCCGGCATCAAGGTGGCCATCGACGATTTCGGCACCGGCTACTCGTCCATTGCGTACCTGAAAAAATTCGAGGTCGACTATCTGAAGATCGACCAGTCGTTCATCCGCGACCTTGGCGCCAACCTGGGCGACCGCGCCATCGTGCGCTCGATCATTGCGATGGCCCACGAACTGGGGCTGGAAGTCATTGCCGAGGGCATCGAGACGGTCGAGCAGAAAGAATTTCTGATCGACGGGCATTGCGACTTCGGCCAGGGATTCCTGTTTTCGCGCGCGGTGCCGGCCAATGAATTCGAGCGCATGCTGCTGGCCGAGGTGTGAGGTGAGGTGTGAGGCGAGGTAGCAAGCGAGGTAGCAAGCTTGGGTAACACGGCGGCATCGCGGCCGGGGAATCCGTCGGCACAGGCGTCCATCAGCGGCCCCGCCAGCGACGGGCAATGCTATATTCAGTTTCCGCGGGCGGCCTGCTCGCCCATGAATGATTGAAAGAGGAGTCTGCATGCTCGCGCTGATATTACTGGCCGCGGCCCCCGCGATGGTCATCGTCAACGAAGAAGACGTCAAGCGCAACGAGCCGCCGCCCCATGGCGCGATCGGCATGTCGACCGCGTACCGCATCAGCGACGCCGTGCCCGCCCCGCGCAGCATGGAGTTTCGCAAGCGCGTGCTGCACCCGGGCGCGGCCATCGGCATCCACAAGATCGACCACGATGAAGTCTATTACGTGCTGTCGGGGCAGGGCGAGGTGACGTCCGACGGCGTTACCCGGCGCCTGAGCACGGGCATGACGGCCTATCTGTATCAGGGCGCGGCAGTGGGCATCCGCCAGGTGGAGACCGATCCGCTGGTGATTATCGTGAGCTATCCGGTCACCAGGCGCTGACGAATTATCGGCCAGAGCCGATATTGGCGAAATACTTGCCGTAGCCGATAATGTGCGTATATCGGCTACAGCAAATAAGTTGACATTATAAGCTACGGCCTATACATTGGGATCATGGTTACTGACTATCCCATTCGTTTTGCTGCCCAGCTACGCCAGCATCTGAAAGCATTACGGCGGGCGCGCAAGCTGACGCAGGCCCAGCTGGGCGACCTGATCGGTGTCAGCCAGGCCCGCATCGCCGAAATCGAAGCCAATCCCGGGCTGGTCAAATTCGATCAGCTGATGCAGGTGCTCGCTGCGCTGCAGGTGGGGGTCACACTGAGCGAGGCGGGCCCTGTCTCCGGCGCAGCCCCTGCGCCTGGCGCCGGCGCGCAGCAGTTCGACCCAGCACCGCCCAGCGGCGCATCGGCGAGTCCAGCATCGGCAACGCCACCATGGGCAACTCCTTCACCGGCAAGTCCTTCACCGGCAACTCCTTCACCGGCAACTCCACCACCGGCAAGTCCACCACCGGCAAGTCCAGCACCGGCAAGTCCAGCACCTTCCGTGCCATCCGCCAAAAAAGGGATCTGGTGAGTCTGGCCCTGAACGTCTGGATGAACGGCGAGCTGGTCGGCACGTGGAGCACGACGCGCGGCCATGCGCATACCTTTCACTACGCGTCATCCTGGCTCAGCTTTCCCCGGCGGCGGTCGCTATCGCAGTCGATGCCCATGGCCGGCTCGCCCGTCATCAAAGGCGACGTGGTGGCGCATTATTTCGACAACCTGCTGCCCGACAACGAGCGCATCCGCGCCCGCCTGCGCAAGCGCTTTCACACCCGTTCCGTCAGCACCTTCGACCTGCTCGCCGCCATCGGCCGCGACTGCGTGGGCGCGGTCCAGCTGCTGCCGGTAAATAGGGAGCCGGACGACTGGAACCGCGTGCAATGCGAACCCATGACGGACCAGCAGATCGCCGGCTTGCTGCATGCCGTGCCTGCCGACGACGGCCCGGAATCGATGGAAGACGACGATCTGTTGCGCATCTCGATCGCCGGCGCGCAGGAAAAGACCGCGCTGACCTGGTACGGCGCACGCTGGTGCCGCCCGCATGGCGCCACGCCCACCACCCACATCATCAAGCTGCCGCTGAGCCTGATTGGCGGCTCGCGCCGGGTCGATGCCTCCGATTCGGTGCAGAACGAATGGCTGTGCGCCCAGATCATGGCCGCGCTGGGCTTCCCGGTGGCCACCACCTCGATGGCGACGTTCGACCGGCAAACCGTGCTGGTGGTCGAACGCTTCGACCGGGCGTGGGCCGATGACGGCAGCTGGATTGCCCGCCTGCCCCAGGAAGATTTCTGCCAGGCGCTGGGTCTGCCACCGGAAAAGAAATACGAATCGATGGGCGGGCCCGGCATCGCCCACTGCATGCGCCTGCTTCAGGGCAGCGCCGACAGGGCCGATCCGCTGCTGTTTCTCACAACCCAGCTGGCGTTTTTTTTGCTGGCGGCCACCGATGGCCACGCCAAAAACTTTTCCATCTTCCTGCAGCCTGGCGACCGCTACGAAATGACGCCGCTGTATGACATCCTGTCGATCTACCCCTACTTTGGCAGCGGTCCCAGCCAGTTCAATGCGCGCAAGGCGGGCCCCGCCATGGCCTTGCGCGCTAAAAATGTGCATAAGCTGTACCACACCATCGAGGCGCGCCACTGGCATCGGCTGGCGCTGGAGCACGGCGGCAGCGCGGCATGGCAGGCCCTGCTGGCGCTGGCGCGGCGCGTCGACGCTGCGCTGGAGACGGTCGGGCGCCAGCTGCCAGCGGGCTATCCCGAACGCACCTGGAGCACCATCGCGCACGGCATGCGCGCGGCCACCAGCCGCTTCCTTGGTGAAGCTGCCACATTGCCCGAAGGATAAGCGATTCGCCTGAGCTTGCTTTCGGGGTACACTTGCCGTTCGTCCCCGGTGAAAGTGAGCAATGTCAGAGGTTCATCGTCCTGCCGCCGCAGCATCCGCCACCCTGGCGAACGATGAAGCATCCGCTATCCTGCCCGCCGATGAAGCCTTACCCAGCCCGGGTGCGGACCCGGCTTCCACGCCAGCCCCAGCCTGTGAATTCGCTGGCGGCGTTGACTCGCTGCTGTTCGAAGGCAGTCCGGATTGCGTCAAGCTGCTCGACGGCGCCGGCCGCTTGCTGTCGATGAACCAGCATGGCCAGTACGCCATGGAGATCGACGACATCGGCGCGCTCATGGGGCGCACCTGGACTTCGCTGTGGCCCGAGGAAGGCCGACCGCTGGTGACCGAGGCGCTCGCCATGGCCGCGCGCGGCACCACCGGCCGCTTCAAGTCGTTCTGCCCGACCGTCAAGGGCAGTGCGCGCTGGTGGGACGTGGTGGTCTCGCCGATTGCGGGCAAGGACGGGCCGCCGCGCTATCTGGCCGTATCGCGCGACGTCACCGCCGTGCACCTGTCGAACGATCTGGTCAGCAAGAGCCAGGAACGGCTGCGCCTGGCCACCGATGCGTCCAACCTGGGCCTGTGGGCCTGGGACCCGGTGGCCGACACGGTGCGCTGGGAAAACGACCGGCCGTACCAGATTTTCGGGCGCGACGTGGCCAGCGGCAGCATGAGCGGGGCCGACTTCGTCACGCGCTACGTGCACCCGGACTTCGTCGACCAGTTCAGCGTGGCGGTCAAGCGCACCATCGAGCATGGCGACCCGTTTCAGTTCGAAGCGCGCCTGCGCGCTCCCGACCGGGGGGCGGAATGGGTCGAGTTTTCCGGCCGCGCCAAGCACGGCGCCGCCGGCCAGATCGAGATCCTGGGCACGGTGGCCGACATCACGGCGCGCAAGCGGGCCGAAACGAGCTTGTTCGAAAGCCGCCAGCGGCTCGAAAAAATCATCACCCAGGCCGCCACCGGCGTGGTGCAGGCCGATATCCTGGGCAACCTGACCCTGGTGAACGACAAGTTCTGCAGCATGCTGGGGTATTCCGAGCAGGAGTTGATCGGCCATCCCATGCTAAGCGTGACGGCCGCCCCGTTCGTGGCCACCACCAGCGCCCACGTCGACGCGCTGATCGCCACCGGCGTGCCGTTCGTGATGGAAAAGCAGTACCGCTGCAAGGATGGTTCGCTGCTGTGGGCCACCAGCAGCGTGAATGCGTTGCGCTCGGCCGACGGCGCCTACCAGGGGCTGGTGGCGATCATCGTCGACATCAGCGAGCGCCACGCGGCGGTGGAAAAGCTCAAGGAGGCGGACCGCCGCAAGGATGAATTCCTGGCCATGTTGGCGCACGAGCTGCGCAATCCGCTCGCGCCCATCGGCGCGGCCGCCGAAATCCTCAACCTGGCCAGCTTCGACGAAGCGCGCGTGCGCAAGACCGGGCAGGTGATCCGGCGCCAGGTGCGCCACATGACGGGCCTGATCGACGACTTGCTGGATGTCTCGCGGGTCACCCGCGGCCTGGTCGAGCTGGACAAGAAAGCCGAGGACATCGTGCGCATCGTCACCCTGGCGGTGGAACAGGTGGCCCCGCTGATGCAGGCCAAGGGCCACCGCCTCGACATCCGCTTCGCGCCTCAGCCGGCCATGGTATTGGGCGACAACAACCGCCTGGTGCAGGTGTTCGCCAACCTGCTCAACAATGCGGCCAAGTACACCCCGGACGGCGGCCAGATCGCCATCGAGACGGCGGTCGACGCCGGCCAGATCGCCGTCAGCGTGCAGGACAACGGCAGCGGGATCGAAACCGATCTGATGGGCCGTTTGTTCGACCTGTTCAGCCAGGCCAACCGCAGTTCGGACCGCTCCTCGGGCGGGCTGGGCATCGGGCTGGCGCTGGTCAAGAGTCTGGTGGAACTGCACGGCGGCAGCGTGGGCTGCACCAGCGCCGGGCTGGGGCAGGGCAGTACCTTCACGGTGTGCCTGCCGCGCCTGTTGAGCGCGGCGGACGCGGGCAGCGGCGCCGCCGTGGCCATGCCCCCGGACGCCGCAGCCGATGGGCCGGGGCCGGCCGGCCAGCCGGCCCTGCGCATCCTGGTGGTGGACGACAACGTCGATGCGGCCCAGATGCTGTCGCTGCTGCTGGCCGAATCGGGCCATCAGGTCGTCACCGAATACGACGCCGCGCGCGCGCTGCTGGCGGCGCGCCAGCACCGGCCCGATGTGTGCCTGCTCGATATCGGCTTGCCTGGCATGGACGGCAACGAACTGGTCGCGCACCTTCGACGCGTGCCGGAACTGCGCCGCACCATGATGGTCGCCGTGACCGGCTACGGCAGCCAGCCCGACCGCGACCAGGCCCATGCGGCCGGGTTCGATCATTATCTGGTCAAGCCGGTCGACCCGGCACGCCTGACCGGCCTCATGGCCGAGGCTGGCAAGCGGGGCGACAGCCACTGACAGCGACCGCCGTTCCCGCGCGGTGTGGTTTGTCCGGCGCTGGATAATGCTCGATGGATAAAGCTCGGGTGCTATGGTAGGCTGTCATTCGCCTCCCTCGCGGGGGCACGGCTGCCTCATTCAACCCCTCTATCGCATTCGCATCGCCACCTATGATCACTCCAGAGATTCCACTGAACGAGGCAGAGCGCTTGCACGCACTGCGGGCACTTCAAATTCTCGACAGCTCGCATGAAGAGCGCTTCGATCGCGTGACGCGGATGGCCAGAAGGATGTTCGGCGTGCCGATTTCGGTGGTCAGTCTGGTCGATGAAGACCGGCAGTGGTTCAAATCGGCGCAAGGGCTCGATGCCTCCCAGACCGCGCGCGAGATATCCTTCTGTGGCCACGCCATCAATCAGGATGGATTGTTCATCATCCCCAATGCGCTGGTGGACGAGCGATTCCACGACAATCCACTGGTCACCGAGGCCCCGAATATCCGCTTTTATGCCGGATACCCCCTGAAGCTCAGGCAAGGGATCAATATCGGAACCTTATGTCTGATCGACTCGAAACCGCGGGAAATGGATGACGAGGACCGGCTGCTGCTGCAGGACCTGGGCGAAATGATCGAGCAGGAAATCAAATCGATTCAGCTGGCCACGCTGGACGCGTTGACGATGATTTCGAACCGCCGGGGTTTCATGACCCTGGTCGATCACAGCATGAAGTTATGCCGCAGGAACAAGCTGCCCATCTCGCTGCTGCTGTTTGACCTGGACAAGTTCAAGGCCATCAACGACACCTATGGCCACCACGAAGGTGACGTCGCCCTGGTCGCGTTCGCCCAGATCATGCTCGAAGCGTTCCGTGACTGCGATGTGATCGCCCGGCTCGGCGGGGATGAATTCGTGGTCATGCTGCTCGATTCCAATGAAGAAAGCATCAGCCTGGTTCTGGAGCGGTTTCAGGCTGCAACCGCCGCCGCGAACAGCCGCTCGGGCAAGCCGTACGACATCGAGTACAGCGTCGGCGTTGCCAATTTCCCGTGCGATACGAATATTCCGATCGAAGAAATGATCCAGGCAGCGGACGCTGCAATGTTCCAAGACAAAAAGGCCCGTGGCGCCGGCCCGGCCAGGTAATCGTCCGTCTTGCCCACCCCGGCACGCCCGCTCTTGCGCGGCGTGTCGTCCAGCGCGCTGACGCGCACCGCCGGCGCTGCACCGGCTGGTCGTTGTGACAATGTAACAGCCCTGCCAAGTCCCATCCCCGCCCGAATGTTGCGTCGGCGCATCACCGCGCTCCCCCCACTTATCCCCTCCTCATAGGCAGCGCTGGCGCCACGCCACGGCCAAATAATTTCTATGTGGAATTATTTGTTTACTCCGTACGGACAGTTCGATAGTCTGATTCCGTACGGCACTATTTTGTATGCAAGTAAACAAGTTTGATGTCGGAAAAGCATCAGTAAGACGTCCAAACGACCCCAAAAGTTTTGCCCTGCGTCACTAAAGTTCCATAAAATGTTGACGTTAAGAATGTATGGATTCCCTTCGCGTGGAATTCCACGCGGTAAATACGTGCGTAACACATTGTTTTCAAAGTAATTAAAAAAATTGGCCCGGTGCCACCGAATACGCAGCCGTAGCGCACAGACGCAAGGCAGACCGCGAATCGGTTCTTATTGATCAGTTAGAAGTCCTAGGGGAATTGAAATGACTATTGTTGTGATTGGCCTAAGCACCAGCGTGATCGCTGGAATGACAACGACGCAGATAGCGACCCTGACGACGGATAACATCGCGGCGCTCACGACCACCCAGTTTCAGGCGCTCACCACCGCCCAGCTGGCCGTGATCACCACCGAGCAGACGCCGATCTTTACCACCGACCAGCTGCGCACCATGACCACCGTGCAGCTGACCAACCTCAGCACCCGCGTGATGGCGGCACTGACCACCACCCAGATTTCCGTCGGCCTGGCCACCGACCAGACCGCGCTGCTGACCACCGCCGCGCTGGGCGCGCTGACCAGCACCCAGGTCGCCAGCGGCCTGACCACCGCCCAGGTAGCCGGTCTGACGACCGCCCAGGTGGCCGGCCTGTCCACCCGCGTGATCGCCGCGCTGACCACGGTGCAAATCGCCTCGGGCCTGTCGACCGCGCAGACGGCCGTACTGACCGGCGCCGAACTGGCCGCCCTGACCACCACCCAGCTGACGCTCGGTCTGACCACCCATCAGGTGCCGTCGCTCACCAGCACCCAGCTGGCCGGCCTGAACACCCGCACCCTGACCGCGCTGACCACCACCCAGGTCGCCAGCCTGACCACCACCCAGGTGGCCGGTTTGTCGACCAGCGTGCTGGCGGGCCTGACCACCCAGCAGATCAACACCGGTCTGACCACCGCGCAGGTTGCCGTGCTGACCAGCGCCGAACTGGCCGGTCTGACCACCGCCCAGGTGTCGCAGGGCCTGACCACCAGCCAGATCGCCGTGCTTTCGACCGCGCAGATCGCCACCCTGACCCAGCGCACCATCGCCGCGCTGACCACCAGCCAGGTGGGCGCCGGTCTGACCACCACCCAGATCGCCGGCATGAGCACCACCTCGCTGGCCGCGCTGACCAGCTCGCAGGTGTCGCTGGGCCTGACCACCGCGCAAGTTGCCGCACTGAGCACCGCCCAGGTATCCAGCCTGACCAGCAGCGTGCTGGCCGCGCTGACCACGGTGCAGATCGCCACCGGCCTGTCGACCGCGCAGACCGCCGTGCTGTCCGGCGCTGGCCTGAACGCGCTGACCACCACCCAGATCACGCTGGGCCTGACCACCGCGCAGGTGTCCACCCTGTCGACCGCCCAGCTGGCGCTGATGAACACGCGCAGCCTGACCGCACTGACCACCAGCCAGATCGCCAGCCTGACCACCACCACGGTGGCCAACCTGGCCACCAGCACCATCGCCGGCCTGTCCACCAGCCAGATCGGCGCCGGTCTGACCACCAGCCAGATCGGCGCGCTGAGCGTGGCCGAACTGGCCGCCTTCACCACGTCGCAAGTGGCGCTGGGCCTGACCACCGCGCAAATCGCCTCGCTCAACACCGCCCAGGTGGCCGGCCTGTCGACCCGCGTGCTGGCCGCCATGACCACCACCCAGATCGCCAGCGGCCTGTCCACCGCGCAAACGCTGGTGCTGACCACCGCCGAACTGGCCGGTCTGACCACCGCTCAGGTCGCGCAAGGCCTGACCACCGCGCAGATCGCCACCTTCAGCACCGCGCAGATCGCCGGCCTGACCAACCGCGTGCTGGCCGCGCTGACCACCAGCCAGATCGCCACGGGCCTGACCACCACCCAGATCGGCGTGCTGAGCACCAGCGCACTGGCCGGCCTGACCACCAGCCAGGTGTCGCTCGGCCTGACCACCAGCCAGATCGCCTCGCTGAGCACCGCGCAGGTTGCCGGTCTGGCCACCAGCACCATCGCCGCGCTGACCACCGTGCAGATCGCCAGCGGCCTGACCACGACGCAAACGGCCGTGCTGACCGCCGCTGAACTGAATGCCCTGTCGGTCAGCCAGGTGGCGCTGGGCCTGACCACTGCGCAAGTGGCCACCCTGACCACCGGCCAGCTGTCGTCGCTGAGCACCCGCAACCTGACCGCGCTGACCACCAGCCAGATCGCCAGCCTGACCACCGCCCAGGTCGCGGGCCTGTCGACGACCGCCGTGGCCGGCCTGAGCACCAGCCAGATCGCCAGCGGCCTGTCCACCACCCAGATCGGCGCCCTGACCGTGGCCGAACTGGGCGCCCTGACCAGCAGCCAGGTGGCGCTGGGCCTGACCACCGCGCAGATCGCCTCGCTCAATACCGCCCAGGTAGCCGGCCTGTCGACCCGCGTGCTGGCCGCCATGACCACCACCCAGATCGCCAGCGGCCTGTCGACCGCCCAAACGGTCGTGCTGACCACCGCCGAACTGGCCGGTCTGACCACCGCCCAGGTGGCGCAAGGCTTGACCACCGCGCAGATCGCCACCTTCACCACGGCGCAGATCGCCGGTCTGACCAACCGCGTGCTGGCGGCCCTGACCACCAGCCAGATCGCCGACGGCCTGACCACCGCGCAAGTGGTGCAGCTGACCACCTCGACCCTGGCCGGCCTGACCAGCAGCCAGGTCGCCCTGGGCCTGACCACCAGCCAGATCGCCGCGCTGACGACCAACCAGGTCGCCAACCTGTCGACGTCCACCATCGCCGCCCTGACCACGGTGCAGATCGCATCCGGTCTGTCGACGGCGCAGACGGCGGTGCTGACGGGCGCTGAACTGAACGCGCTGACCACCAGCCAGATCACGCTGGGTCTGACGACCACGCAGGTATCGACCCTGACCACCAACCAGCTGGCAGCCATCAGCACCCGCACCCTGGGCAGCCTGACCACCAGCCAGATCGCCAGCCTGACGACCAACCAGATCGTCAGCCTGACCACCAACGTGATCGCCGGCCTGACCACCACCCAGGTCGGCAGCGGCCTGACGACCACCCAGGTGGCGGTACTGACCCAGGCCGAACTGGCCGGTCTGACCACCAGCCAGGTGTCGCTGGGCCTGACCACCACCCAGCTGGGCGCGCTGAACACCGCGCAGATCGCCGGCCTGACGACCCGCGTGCTGGCCGCGCTGACCACCACCCAGATCGGCACCGGTCTGTCGACCGTGCAGATGGCAGCCCTGACCACCACCGCACTGGCCGGTCTCACCACCAGCCAGGTAGCCCAGGGCCTGACCACCAGCCAGCTGGCCAACCTGACCAGCACCCAGCTGGTCAACCTGACCAACCGCGTGATCGCCGCCCTGACCACGACCCAGATCGCCACCGGCCTGACCACGGCGCAGGTAGCGCTGCTGACCACCAGCGAACTGGCCGCACTGACCAGCGTGCAGGTGTCGCTGGGCCTGACGACCGCGCAGATCGCCGGCCTGACCAGCACCCAGGTGATCGGCCTGTCGACGTCCACCATCGCGGCCCTGACCACCGTGCAGATCGCCAGCGGCCTGTCGACGGCGCAGACCTCGATCCTGACCGGCGCCGAACTGAACGCGCTGACCACCAGCCAGCTCACGCTCGGCCTGACCACCACCCAGGTGGCCACCCTGACCACCAGCCAGCTGGCGGCCATCAACAGCCGTACGCTGTCGGGCCTGACCACCACCCAGATCGCCAGCCTGACGACCAACCAGATCGTCAACCTGACCACCAACGTGATCGCCGGTCTGACCACCACCCAGGTGGGCAGCGGCCTGACGACCGCGCAGATCGTCGTCCTGACCAGCGCCGAGCTGGCCGGACTGACCACCAGCCAGGTGTCGCTGGGTCTGACCACCGCCCAGCTGGCCGCGCTGAACACCGCGCAGATCGCCGGTCTGACGACCCGCGTGCTGGCCGCACTGACCACTACCCAGATCGGCACCGGTCTGTCGACCGTGCAGACGGCGGCGCTGACCACCACCGCACTGGCCGGTCTCACCACCAGCCAGGTAGCCCTGGGCCTGACCACCAGCCAGTTGTCCACCCTGACCAGCACCCAGCTGGCCGGTCTGACCAACCGCGTGCTGGCGGCCCTGACCACGACCCAGATCGCCACCGGTCTGACCACCGCGCAAGTGGTGCAGCTGTCCACCTCGGCCCTGGCCGGTCTGACCAGCAGCCAGGTGGCGCTGGGCCTGACCACCAGCCAGGTCGCCGCGCTGACGACCCTGCAAGTGGCTAACCTGTCGACGACCACCATCGCCGCCCTGACCACGGTGCAGATCGCCAGCGGCCTGTCGACCGCACAGACGGCCGTGCTGACCGGCGCCGAACTGAACGCGCTCAACACCAGCCAGCTCACGCTGGGTCTCACCACCACGCAAGTGGCGACCTTGACCACCAGCCAGCTGGCGGCCATCAACAGCCGTACGCTGTCGGGTCTGACGACCACCCAGATCGCCAGCCTCACGACCGACCAGGTCGCCAATCTGACGACCAACGTGATCGCCGGTCTGACCACCACCCAGGTGGGCAGCGGCCTGACCACCGCCCAGGTGGCCGTGTTGACCAACGCCGAACTGGCGGGGCTGACCACCAGCCAGGTGTCGCTGGGCCTGACCACCGCGCAGCTCGCCGTGCTGAACACGGCGCAGGTGGCCGGTCTGACTACCCGCACCCTGGCCGCGCTGACCACCACCCAGATCGGCACGGGTCTGTCCACCGTGCAAACGGCGGCCCTGACCACCACCGCCCTGGCCGGTCTCACCACCAGCCAGGTCGCCCTGGGCCTGACCACCAGCCAGCTGGCCAACCTGACCAGCACCCAGCTGGTCGGCCTGACCAACCGCGTGATCGCCGCCCTGACCACGACCCAGATCGCCACCGGTTTGTCGACGGCGCAAGTGGCGCTGCTGACGACCGCCGAACTGGCCGCCCTGACCACGACGCAGGTGGCGCTGGGTCTGACCACCGCGCAGCTGGCCAATCTGACCAGCCAGCAGCTGGTTAGCCTGACCACCTCGGCCATCGCCGCACTGACCACCGTGCAGATCGCCACCGGCCTGTCCACCACGCAGACGGCGCTGTTGACCGCTGCCGAACTGAACGCGCTGACCTCGAGCCAGATCACGCTGGGTCTGACGACCACGCAAGTGGCCACCCTGACCACCAGCCAGCTGGCCACGCTGACCAGCCGTACGCTGGGCATCCTGACCACCACGCAGATCGCCAGCCTGACCACCAATCAAGTGGCCAACCTGTCGACCAGCACGCTGGCCGGACTGACCACGACCCAGATCGGCAGCGGTTTGACGACCACGCAGATCCAGGCCCTGACCAGCGCCGAACTGGCAGCCCTGACCACGGTCCAGGTAGCGGCCGGCTTGACCACCACCCAGATCGCTTCGCTGAGCACCGTCCAGGTGTCCAGCCTGACGACCCGTGTGCTGGCCGCGCTGACCACCACCCAGATCGGCACGGGTCTGACCACCACCCAGACGGCCTCGCTGACCACCGCGGAACTGGCCGGTCTGACCACGGCGCAGGTAGCGCAGGGTCTGACCACCAGCCAGATCCGCACCCTGACCACGGCGCAGATCGCCGGCCTGACCCAGCGCGTCATTGCCGCGCTGACCACCAGCCAGATCACCGACGGCCTGTCGACGACGCAAGTGTCGCTGATGACCACCAGCAGCCTGGCCGCGCTGACCACGACCCAGGTGGCGCAGGGCCTGACCACCACCCAGGTGGCCAGCCTGACCACGGCCCAGGTGGCGGCGCTGTCGACCGCCACGATCGTGGCGCTGACCACGGTGCAGATCGGTACCGGTCTGACCACCGAGCAGACCGCGGTCCTGACCAGCACCGAACTGGCCGCACTGACCACCGTGCAGGTCAGCCAGGGCTTGACCACGGCGCAAGTGGCCACCCTGACCACCACGCAGCTGGGCACGCTGACCACCCGCACCATCGGCGCCCTGACCACCGTGCAGATCGCCAGCCTGACCACCACCCAGGTGGCCGGACTGTCGACCACGACGATCTCGCGTCTGACCACCACCCAGCTGTCGACCGGTTTGTCGACCGCCCAACTGGTGGCGCTGACGGCGGCCGGACTTGCCGCGCTGACGACGACGCAGATCGCCTTCGGCCTGAGCACGGTGCAGCTGAACAGCCTGACCACCACCCAGGTGGCCAGCCTGACCACCCGGGCCCTGAACGCGTTGACCACCACGCAGATGAGCCAGGGCTTGACCACGGCGCAGATCGTCGCGCTGACCACCCTGCAGATCGCCGGCCTGTCGACGACGGAAGTCAAGGCGATGACCTCGGCCCAGCTCGGCGCACTGTCGGTAGCCCAGTTCCAGCAACTGAACCTGGCCAGCCCGATCGTGCTCGATCTGAACGGTAACGGCATCGAGACGCTGGACATCGCCAACGGCGTACAGTTCGACGTGTTCGACAGCGGCAGCAAGGTCAACACCGGCTGGGTCGCTGCCACCGACGGCCTGCTGGCGCTGGACCGCGACGGCAACGGTGTCATCGACAGCGGCGCCGAACTGTTCGGCACCGCCACCAAGCTGGCCGATGGCAGCAACGCCGCCGATGGCTACGCCGCCCTGGCCACGCTCGATGCCAACGGCGACGGCACCATCAGCGCGCTGGACGCAGGCTTCGACAAGCTGCGTGTGTGGGTCGACGCCAACAGCGACGGCGTCAGCCAGTCGGCTGAGCTGAAAACCCTGGCCCAGCTGAACGTGGCCTCGATCGGTGTCAATGCCGCCAAGACCTCGGTCAAGGACAACGGCAACTGGATCGGCCTGTCGGGCAGCTTCGAGACCACCGACGGCGCCAGCCACGCCACCGCCGACGTCTGGTTCCTGGCTGATAAGGATCAGGCCGCAGCGGATCTGAAGGGCAGTGTCGGTTCGCTCGTCACCGCCATGGCCAGCTTCGAGGCGGCCGACCAGGCCCCGGCCACAACGGCGGGCAGCCTGACCGACAGCCAGGCTGAGTCGGCCAAGGCCATGGCCGGGGTCGGACTGATGGTCGACGTGCTGCGCCAGTACGATGCCAAGGGCAACACCCTGGCATCGAGCCAGAGCACGGCGCCGGATGCCGACACGCTGAAGCTGAAAAGCGTGCAGCCGGGCGGCGCCGGTAACAGCGGATTCCTCGCTGTACCCCTGAAGTAAGCGCTAACCAAAAAGCGGCAAGGTCTGACGACCTTGCCGCTTTTTTTTTATTTAAAAATTCCCTGTAGAAACCTAAAGTCTTGCCGTTAACCAAGTTGCGTCATTTGGTTTTAGCGTGGAAAACGCCGAATCAGGTGCAAAACCAGCAAGTCCCTATCCCAAAATAATCGCCCGACACATCGTGGCAAGGAAATAACATGACCGTATTCGTCACTAGTCTTTCAACCGACGCCATTGCCGCGTTGACCACGACTCAGATTGCGACCTTGACCACCGATAATGTCGCGGCCCTGACCACCGAACAAATGCTGGTGCTGCGCGCCGTGCAGCTCAGCGCCCTGACCAGCACCCAGGTCGCCATCTTTACCACCGAGCAGGTGGCCAGTCTCAGCACCGCCCAGGTGGCCGGCCTGTCGACCCGCGTGATTGCCGCGCTGACCACCACCCAGATCGGCAGCGGCCTGTCGACCGAGCAGGTGGCCGCGCTCACCAGCGCCGGCCTGGCCGCACTGACCAGCACCCAGGTGTCGCTGGGCTTGACCACCGACCAGATCAGCAACCTCAGCAGCGTGCAGCTGGCCACGCTCAGCAGCCGCACCCTGGCCGCGCTGACCACCACCCAGATCGGCAGCGGCCTGTCGACCGCGCAGATCGCCCAACTGTCGACCACGGGCCTGAACGCCCTGACCACCAGCCAGGTGGCGCTGGGCCTGACGACCGACCAGGTCGCCAGCCTGACGTCGGTACAGCTGGCCGGCCTGTCCACCCGCGCCGCCAGCGCCCTGTCCACCGACCAGATCGCCAGCCTGACGACCGAGCAGGTCGCCGGCCTGTCGACCCGCGTGCTGTCGAGCCTGACCACCCAGCAGATCGCCACGGGCCTGACCACCGCCCAGGTGGCCGTGCTCACTAACGCCGAACTGGCCGGCCTGACCACCAGCCAGATCAGCCAGGGCTTGACCACCGCGCAGCTGGCCAGCCTGACCACCAGCCAGCTGGTGGGCCTGTCCACGCGCGTGCTGGCGGCCCTGAACACCGTCCAGATCGGCACCGGCTTGAGCACCGAGCAGATCCAGTCGCTCACCAGCACCGCGCTGGCCAGCCTGACCACCACCCAGGTGGCGCAGGGCTTGACCACTGACCAGCTGACCAACCTGACCTCGACCCAGCTGCGCAGCCTGACCACGCGCGTGCTGGCCGCACTGACCACCACCCAGATCGCCACGGGCCTGACCACCGAACAGGTGGCGCTGCTGACCAGCGTGGAACTGGCCGGGCTGACCACCAATCAGGTGGCACTGGGCCTGACCACCAGCCAGGTCGCCGCGCTGACCGGCGCCCAGCTGGCCGGCCTGACCAGCCGCGTGATCACCGCCCTGACCACCGACCAGATCGCCAACCTGGGCACCGACCAGCTGGCCAGCCTGACCACCAGCGGCGTGGCCAGCCTGACCACCACCCAGATCGCCACGGGCCTGACCACCAGCCAGATCGCCAGCCTGACCAATGCCCAGCTGGGCGGCCTGACCACCAATCAAGTTTCGCGCGGCCTGACCACCGACCAGGTGGCCAACCTGACCACCGCCCAGATCGCCGGACTGTCGACCCGCGTGCTGGCGGCGCTGACCACGGCCCATATCGGCAGCGGCCTGTCGACCACCCAGATCCAGGCGCTCACCAGCGTCGAACTGGCCAGCTTGACCACCACCCAGGTGGCGCAGGGCTTGACCACCGACCAGATCGCCAACCTGACCTCGACCCAGCTGCAAAGCCTGACCACCCGCGTGCTGTCCAGCCTGACCACCGAGCAGATCGCCGCGGGCCTGTCGACCGAACAGGTGGCGCTGCTGACCACCACCGGCCTGTCGGGCCTGACCACCAGCCAGGTCGCGCTGGGTCTGACCACCAGCCAGGTCGCCGCCCTCACCACGGTGCAGCTGGCCGGATTGACGTCCCGCGTGCTGACCGCCCTGACCACCGACCAGCTGTCGAATCTGACCACCGACCAGGTGTCCAACCTGACCTCCACCGCGCTGGGCGGCCTGACCACCAGCCAGGTGGCCATCGGCCTGACCACCGCCCAGATCGCCAGCCTGACGACGCGCCAGCTGGCCGGCCTCACGACCCGCGCCGCCGCCGCCCTGACGACCGACCAGGTGGCCAACCTGACGACCGACCAGGTCGCCGGCCTGACCACCCGCGTGCTCTCCGCGCTGACCACCACCCAGATCAGCGCCGGCCTGTCGACCACCCAGATCGGCGCGCTCTCCAATGCCGCACTGGCCGGGCTGACCACCGCCCAGGTCGCGCTGGGCTTGACCACCGAGCAGATCGCCAGCCTGAACACCGCCCAGATCGCCGGTCTGTCGACCCGCGTGCTGGCCGCGCTGACCACCACCCAGATCGCCAATGGCCTGTCGACCATCCAGCTGCAGGCGCTCACGACGGCCGAACTGGCCGGCCTGACCACCACCCAGGTCGCGCTGGGTTTGACCACCGACCAGCTCACCAACCTGACCTCGACCCAGCTGCAGGGCCTGACCACCCGCGTGCTGGCCGCGCTGACCACCAGCCAGATCGCCGACGGCCTGACCACCGAGCAGGTGGCCCTGCTGACCACCAGCGAACTGGCAGGTCTGACCACCAGCCAGGTGGCGCTGGGACTGACCACCAGCCAGGTGGCCGGCCTGACCACCGTGCAACTGGCCGGCCTGACGTCGCGCATCCTGACCGCGCTGACCACCAACCAGCTGGCCAGTCTGACCACCGACCAGGTCTCGAACCTGACCTCCAACGCGCTGGCCGGGCTGACCACCAGCCAGGTGGCCGTGGGCCTGACCACCAGCCAGATCGCCAGCCTGACCACCCGTCAGCTGGCCGGCCTGACCACGCGCGCCGCCGCCGCCCTGACGACCGACCAGATCGCCAACCTGACCACCGAGCAGGTGGCCGGCCTGTCGACCCGCGTGTTGTCGGCCCTGACCACCACCCAGATCGCCAGCGGTCTGTCGACCACCCAGATCGCCGTGCTGACCCAGGCCGAACTGGCCGGGCTGACCACCGCGCAAGTGGCGCTGGGCTTGACGACCGACCAGGTCGCCAATCTGACCACCAGCCAGCTGGCCGGGTTGTCGACCCGCGTGCTGGCCGCCCTGACCACCGTCCAGATCGGCACGGGCCTGTCGACCGAGCAGATCCAGTCGCTCAGCAGCACCGCGCTGGCCGGGCTGACCACCACCCAGGTCGCCCAGGGCTTGACCACCGACCAGATCGCCAACCTGACCTCGACCCAGCTGCGCAGCCTGACCACCCGGGTGCTCTCCAGCCTGACCACGACCCAGATCGCCACCGGCCTGTCGACCGCCCAGGTGGCGCTGTTGACCACCACCGGTCTGGCGGGTCTGACCACCAGCCAGGTCGCGCTGGGCCTGACCACCGAGCAGGTGGCCGCGCTCACCACGGTGCAGCTGGCCGGCTTGACGTCGCGCATCCTGACCGCGCTGACCACCGACCAGTTGTCCAACCTGACCACCGACCAGGTATCGAACCTGACCTCGAACGCGCTGGCCGGCCTGACCACCACCCAGGTGGCCAGCGGCCTGTCGACGGCGCAGATCGCCACGCTGACCACGGTGCAGCTGGCGGGCCTGACCACCCGCGCCGTCGGTGCCCTCACGACCGACCAGATCGCCAACCTGACGACCGCCCAGGTGGCCGGCCTGTCCACCCGCGTGGTGGCTGCGCTGACGACCACCCAGATCGCCTCCGGTCTGACCACCGACCAGATCGTGGTGCTGACCACCATCGAACTGGCCGGCCTGACCACCACCCAGGTGGCGCAGGGCTTGACCACCGACCAGATCGCCAGCCTGACCACCTTCCAGGTGGCCGGCCTGTCGACCCGCGTGCTGGCCGCGCTGACCACCACCCAGATCGGCACCGGTCTGACCACCACCCAGGTGCAGGCGCTGACGCTGAACGAACTGGCGGCGCTGACCACCACGCAAGTGGCGCTGGGCCTGTCCACCGACCAGCTGGCCAATCTGACCTCGACCCAGCTGCGCGGCCTGTCCACGCGCCTGATCGCGGCCCTGACCACCACCCAGCTGAGCAGCCTGACCACCGAGCAGGTGGTCACCCTCAGCACCACCGGCCTGGCCGGTCTGACCACCACCCAAGTGGCGCTGGGCCTGACCACCGACCAGGTGGCCAACCTGACCAGCGTCCAGCTGGCCGGGCTGACCAGCCGCGTGATCGCCGCGCTGACCACCGAGCAGGTGGCCAGCCTGACCACCGACCAGGTGGCGGGTCTGACCACCCGCGTGCTGTCCAGCCTGACCACCACCCAGATCGGCAGCGGCCTGACCACCGCGCAGATCGCCGTGCTGACCACGGCCGAACTGGCCGGCCTGACCAACGCCCAGGTGGCGCTGGGCCTGACGACCGACCAGATCGCCAATCTGACCACCGCCCAGGTGGCCGGCCTGTCGACCCGCGTGCTGGCCGCCATGACCACCACCCAGATCGGCAGCGGCTTGTCGACCACCCAGATCCAGGCGCTGACCTCGGCCGAACTGGCCGGGCTGACCACGCTGCAGGTGGCCCAGGGCTTGACGACCGACCAGATCGCCAGCCTGACCTCGACCCAGCTGCGTAGCCTGACCACCCGGGTGCTGTCCGCACTGACCACCACCCAGGTCGCCACCGGCTTGACCACCGAGCAGGTCGCCCTGCTGACGGTGGCCGAACTGGCCGGTCTGACCACCAACCAGGTGGCGCTGGGCCTGACCACCGGTCAGGTCGCGGCACTGACCAACGCGCAGCTGGCCGGCCTGACCAGCCGTATCCTGACCGCGCTGACCACCGACCAGCTGACCAACCTGACCACCGATCAAGTGTCGAACCTGACCTCGAACGCGCTGGCCGGGCTGACCACGATGCAGGTGGCCACGGGCCTGACGACGGCGCAGGTCGCCACGTTGACGACGGTGCAGCTGGCCGGCCTGTCGACCCGCGCCGCGGCGGCCCTGACGACCGACCAGATCGCCAATCTGACGACCGACCAGGTCGCCGGCCTGTCGACCCGCGTGTTGTCCAGCCTGACCACCAGCCAGATCGGCACGGGTCTGTCCACCGCGCAAACGCTGGTGCTGACCACCGCCGAACTGGCCGGTCTGACCACCGTGCAGGTGTCGCAGGGCTTGACCACCGACCAGATCAGCACCTTGTCCACCGCCCAGATCGCCGGTCTCACCACCCGCGTGCTGGCCGCGCTGACCACGGTGCAGATCAGCACGGGTCTGACCACCGTGCAGATCCAGGCGCTGACCACGGCCGCCCTGGCCGGTCTGACCACCCTGCAGGTAGCGCAGGGCTTGACGACCGAGCAGCTGTCCAGCCTGACCACCACCCAGGTGATGGGCTTGTCGACCCGCATGCTGGCCGCGCTGACCACCGTGCAGATCAGCACGGGTCTTACCACCGCCCAGATCGCCGTGCTGACCAGCAGCGAACTGGCCGGTCTGACCACCATGCAGATCGCCGCCGGTCTGACGACCGAGCAGGTGGCCAGCCTGACCACCGTGCAGCTGGCCAATCTGACCAGCCGCACCGTGGCCGCGCTGACGACCGACCAGATCGCCAATCTGACGACCGACCAGGTCTCCAGCCTGTCCACCCGCGTGGTGGCCTCGCTGACCACCGTGCAGATCAGCGAAGGCTTGTCGACGGCGCAAACGGCGGTGCTGACCACCACCGAACTGGCGGCGCTGACCACCACCCAGATCGCCCGCGGTCTGACCACCGACCAGATCGCCAGCCTGACCACCATGCAGGTGCAGGGCTTGACGACCCGGGCGCTGAACGCGCTGACCACCACCCAGTTCAGCCTGGGCCTGACCACGACCCAGATCCAGGCGCTGACCACCAAGCAGGTGGCCAGTCTGTCGACGACGGAAGTCAAGGGCATGACGACGGCGCAGCTGAACGCCTTCACCACGGTGCAGATCTCGCACCTGAACCTGGCCACGCCGATCGTGCTGGACCTGGACGGTAACGGCATCAAGACGCTGGGCATCGACAGCGGCGTGCAGTTCGACGTGTTCGCCAAGGGCACCAAGGTCAACACCGGCTGGGTCTCGTCCACCGACGGCCTGCTGGCGCTGGACCGCAACGGCGACGGCACCATCAACGACGGTTCCGAGCTGTTCGGTTCGAGCACGCAACTGGCCGACGGCAGCAACGCCGCCGACGGTTACGCCGCCATGGCCACGCTCGATGCCAACGGCGACGGCAGCCTCAGCGCGCTGGATGCAGGCTTCGACAAGCTGCGTGTGTGGGTGGATAGCAACAGCGACGGCGTCAGCCAGTCGGCCGAGCTGAAGACCCTGGAGCAGCTGAACGTGGCCGCCATCGGTCTGAACGCCACCAGGACCGCGGTCAAGGACAACGGCAACTGGATCGGCCTGTCGGGCAGTTTCGAGACCACCGATGGCGCCACCCACGCCACCGCCGACGTCTGGTTCCTTGCCGATAAAGACCAGCAGTCAGCCGATCTGAAGGGCAGTGTCGGGTCGCTCGTGACCGCCATGGCCAGCTTCGGGCAAGCCGACCAGGCGCCGGCCACTACGGCGGGCAGCCTGACGGACAGCCAGGCCGAGTCGGCCAAGGCCATGGCCGGGGTCGGATTGATGGTCGACGTGCTGCGTCAGTACGATGCCAAAGGCAACACGCTGGCATCGACGCAAAGCGCGGCGCCGGATGCCGACACGCTGAAACTGAAAAGCGTCCAGCCAGGCGGCAGCGGCAGTGGCAACGGCTTCCTGGCCGTGCCGATCAAATAAGGAAGTAGCAAGCTCAAGTATTGGTGTAGTTATAAC
>CALRYE020000053.1:0-34551 GCA_943372275.1 Janthinobacterium lividum | reverse complement strand
GGCGCCCCAGCCAGGATAGCCGGAGTGCATTGACAATCCCGCGCCGACAAAGGGAATCACCCCGATGGGCGACCGCAATTGCGCGCGCAAATCATCAAGGGCATTGAGATTGCTCTCTTGCTGGCAAATCAGATCAGAAATTTGGGGGGCGACCGGCACGATAAGCTCCTGTCATAGGGGACGGGATCGTAACTAATTGCTCAATGCATCGATTTGCTGCGGGATAGTCCGCCGCTAGGGAGCGCGCAATATCAAAGCGCCGGGTCGTGGCATACCACACACAGCTTGTTGCCATCCGGGTCGCGCAGATAGGCGCCGTAGTAATCGGCGTGATAGTGGGGCCGCAGAGCGGGCGTGCCTTCGTCGGTGCCGCCGTGCTCCAGCGCGGCCTGGTAGGCGCGGTCGACCGCCTCGCGCGTGGGCGCCAGCAGAGCGGTCATCTGGCCGTTGCCCACCGCATGCTCGCCGTCGAACGGCTGGCCGATCAGGAACAAGGGACGTGGCTGGCCAGGCTTCATCCAGCCGGCCCAGGGCCGCGCCGGATCGGTGAATTTGTTGACCAAGCCAAGTTCGGCCAGCAGGGCGGAATAGAACGCCATGGCCTTGTCGAAGTGGCTCACGCCGATAAACACGTGGGAAATCAAGCGGGCTCCTTGAAAGGGTTGCGTTCGTTGAGTTCGTCGATGTATGACTCGATGCCGCCGTTTTCTCGCGCCAGAAAGCGTTCGATGGCGTCGGCAAAGGCCGGGTGGGCCAGCCAGTGGGCGGACCAGGTTTCGGTGGGCAGAAAGCCGCGCGCCATCTTGTGTTCACCCTGGGCGCCGCCTTCGAACACGGCGATCTTCTGCTCGATGCAGAATTCCAGCGGCTGGTAATACGCCGTCTCGAAATGCAGGCAGGCCACGTGTTCGACTTCGCCCCAGTAGCGCCCGAACAAGGTGTCCTGATTATGGATCACCAGCGAAGACGCAATCGGTTTGCCTTCGCGCTCGGCGATAACGAGCAGGATATTGTCCGGCATGGTGCGGCCGATGCGCTGGAAAAAATCCAGGTTCAGGTAGGGCGACGAGTGGTGCGCCTTGTAGGTACGCTGGTAGCAGCGGTTAAAAAAGCGCCACTCGGCGTCGGTAATGTCGGCCCCACGCACGCGCCGCATCGTCACCCCGGCTTCCTGCACCTTGCGCCGCTCGGCGCGGATGTTCTTGCGCTTCTTGCGCTCCAGCGTTTCCAGAAACTGCTCGAAGCTGGTGTAGCCCGCATTGAGCCAATGGAACTGCACGCCCCGGCGCAGCATGTAGCCGGCATCCTGCAGCTGCTGGACCTGGTCCGGCGGCGGATACAGAATGTGGGTCGACGACACCTGCGTGGCGGCCTGGGTGGCGCGCAGCACTTCGATCAGCGCCGCACGCGCGCGCGCATCCACCGCCATGAAGCGCGGGCCGGTGACGGGCGTAAACGGAATCGCCGAGAGCAGCTTGGGATAGTAGTCGACGCCGTTGCGGTGGTAGGCGTCAGCCCAGGCCCAGTCGAACACGTATTCGCCATAGGAATGGTCCTTGACGTACAGGGGCATGGCCGCGGCCAGTTGGTCGCCGTCGTACAGCGCCATGAACTGCGGCTGCCAGCCGGTGGCGGCGCTGGCGCTGCCGGACTCGTGCAGCGCATCGAGGAAGGCGTACGACAGGAACGGGTTGGGTTTGTCCTGCTGGTTGACCAGTTCGTCCCAGGCAAGCTGGCCGATCTCTGACAGGGAAGAAACGATATGCGTGCGATAATTCATACTTGTCGAATCGGTATCCCAATGTTGAACGACGACGGATGGCCTGAAGCATTCTACGCAAAAACGGGCAAGCCGTTTGCCGGGCTGAACCGCACAGCGAGTGACCCACGGAAACCATGATCAAAAATACGATGACGAAGAATTTTTTCAATCTGTACAGCCACGATTTCGCCCGGGTAGCCGTGGCCACGCCGCGCTGCAAGATCGCCGATCCCGCCTTCAACGCCGCCGAAACCGTCCGGCTGGCGCGCCAGGCCGCGGAGCAGGGCGCCGCGCTGATCGCCTTTCCGGAACTGGGCCTGTCGGCCTACACTTGCGACGACCTGTTCCATCAGCGCGCGCTGCTGGACGCCTGCGAAGCGGCCTTGCTGGAGGTGGCCGCCGGCAGCGCCGACCTGCCGCTGGCGCTGATCGTCGGCCTGCCGCTGCGCGCCGGGCACCAGCTGTTCAACTGCGCGGCGGTGCTCGCGCGCGGCAAGGTGCTGGGCTTCGTGCCCAAGAGCTACCTGCCCAACTACGGAGAGTTCTACGAAGCGCGCCAGTTCAGCGCGGCCGATTCCGCCGCGCAGACCACGGTGCGCTTCGGCGGCGCCGACGTGCCGTTTGGTGCGGCGCTGCTGTTCGAAGCAACCGACGTGCCCCTGCTGCGCTTTCACGTGGAGATCTGCGAAGACGTGTGGGTGCCGATCCCGCCGTCGTCGTTCGCCGCGCTGGCCGGGGCCACGGTGCTGGTGAACCTGTCCGCGTCCAACGTGCTGGTGGGGAAAAGCGGCTACCGCCATCAGCTGGTGAGCCAGCAATCGGCACGCTGCCTTGCGGCGTATTTATACACCTCGGCGGGGCTGGGCGAATCGTCCACCGACATGGGCTGGGACGGCCAGGCGCTGATCTACGAAAAGGGCGAGCTGCTGGCCGAATCGGCGCGTTTTCTGGACTGCTCGCACGTGACTTACGCCGATGTGGATCTGGAGCGGCTGTCGCGCGAGCGCATGCACACGACCACGTTCGCCCATTCGGTGCGCCGCCATGCGGCGGAAGTCGACGCTTTCGACGTGGTGCGCTTTGAGCTGGGCATCGCGCGCGACGCGGTGCTGCCGCTGGCGCGCCGGGTGGAGCAGTTCCCGTACGTGCCGGCCGATCTGGCCCGCCGCGACGAGCGCTGCACCGAGGTCTATAACATTCAGGTGCAGGCGCTGGTGCAGCGCCTGTCGTCGAGCGGCATGAAGAAGGTCGTCATTGGCGTGTCCGGCGGGCTCGATTCGACCCACGCGCTGCTGGTGTGCGCCAAGGCCATGGACCGGCTCGATCTGCCGCGCACCAACATTCTCGCGTACACCATGCCGGGTTTTGCCACCAGCGAGCGCACCTTGCGCCAGGCGCGCGAGCTGATGGACGTGGTCGGCTGTACGGCGCAGGAAATCGACATCCGCCCCAGCTGCATCCAGATGCTCAAGGACCTGGGCCATCCGTACGCGGACGGCGAAGAAAGCTATGACATCACGTTCGAAAACGTGCAGGCGGGCGAACGCACCAGCCACTTGTTCCGGCTGGCGAACTTCAATCAGGCCATCGTCATCGGCACGGGCGACCTGTCGGAGCTGGCGCTGGGTTGGTGCACCTACGGCGTGGGCGACCATATGTCGCACTACAACGTCAACGCCAGCGTGCCCAAGACGCTGATCAGTCACCTGGTGCGCTGGGTGGCCGACACCCATGCGATCGGCGAGAGCGGCTCCGACGTGCTGCTGGCCGTGCTGGGCACCGAGATCAGCCCCGAGCTAATCCCCGGCAAACCGGGCGAGCAGCCGGCGCAGGTAACGGAAAGCACGATCGGGCCGTACGAGCTGCAGGATTTCAACCTGTACTACATCCTGCGCTATGGCTTTGCGCCGTCCAAGGTGGCCTTCCTGTCTTACTGCGCGTGGCAGGAAAAATACCCGCTGGCCGATATCAAGCGCCATCTGCGCAATTTCCTGTGGCGCTTCTTTAAAACCAGCCAGTTCAAGCGCTCGTGCGTGCCGAACGGGCCCAAGGTGGGCAATGGCGGCTCGCTGTCGCCGCGCGGCGACTGGCGCGCGCCGAGCGATTCGGAAGCGACCGTCTGGCTCGATGAACTGGCCAATATTCCGGATTAAGTTCGGCGCAGCATGCGTAAAGCATCAATTGTTCGCCACTGTCGTTTAGAATAGTGGTCAAACTTGTTTTGAATAGATGTATAGAGGAGAAGCCATGAAACAGATTACCTGTGTGATCAAACCGTTCAAGCTGGACGAAGTGCGCGAAGCGCTCGCCGAGGTTAACGTGACCGGCTTGACCGTGACTGAAGTAAAAGGCTTTGGCCGCCAGAAGGGCCACACCGAGCTGTACCGCGGTGCCGAGTACGTGGTCGACTTCCTGCCGAAGGTCAAGATTGAAGTCGTCGTCGACGATGGCATGACCGATCAGGTGGTGGACGCCATCATCAAGGCGGCGCGCACCGGCAAGATCGGCGACGGCAAGATTTTTGTGCAGGACGTGGAGCAGGTGATCCGTATCCGTACCGGCGAAACCGGTCCGGAAGCGGTGTAAGCATAGCGCTTTACCAGGCCGCTGCAACGGCAGCCTGGCGCTGCATCGAATGGGCCGATCAACCTGGCGTTATCGGCCCATTCGCATATCGAACTTCCAGGTGATCAGGCGCAGCGAGGTGATCACCATGGCGCTGGACCACAGGGCGACGTTGTGTTCGGCGCCGAATTTGGTCATCAACAGATACATCCAGCTGCCCACGAAGGCGCAGATGGCGTAGGGTTTCCCGTCGCGGAACACCATGGGCACTTCGTTGCAGACGATGTCGCGCAGCACGCCCCCGAAAATCCCCGTGATTACGCCCATCATCGATGCGATGAAGATCGGCATGTCCGCGGCCAGTGCCGCGGCCACGCCGGCGATCGAGAACAGGCCGAGACCGATGGCGTCGGCGATGACGATCATGCGCTCGGAGACGATGTGGCGCAGCGTGCGGATCAGCGGCGTGGCCATCAGCGCCATGACGAAGATCAGGATCGCGTATTCCTGGTGGATGACCCAGAACAGCGGACGCTGGTCGAGCAGGATGTCGCGCAGGGTGCCGCCGCCGAAGGCGGTGATGAAGGCGACCGTGAAGATGCCGACCGGGTCCATGCGCTTGCGCCGCGCTTCGATGAAGCCGGAGAAGGCGCCGACCAGAATGGCCAGGATTTCGATGAATTTAATGAGGGTCATGCAGGCGGGGGATCGTAGCCATCTTATTATTGTCGACGTTTGAGCCGTCGTATTGTGCAGGGACTTAAAGTGTTCGGCTCAGGCGCAGCCACATTCGCTCAAAACTTGCGCGTAGCGCCCATTGCAACAATACCACGCCTCAAAGCTGCCCCGGCATCGCCGATTTCAGCAACACAATCAACGCCCCATGATTGCGCCCGTCTACATTGGCGGCGCAAAACGCGATCACGTCTTCCTTCTGCTCCAGCCAGCTGTGCACCATGGACCTGAGCACCGGCTCGCCACCGGCCGAACCCAATCCCTTGCCGTGGATGATGCACACGCAGCGCATGCGCCGCTGCTTGGCATGGCGCAGGAACAAGCCGATCTGATCGCGCGCACCGTCGCGGCGCAAACCATGCAGATCCAGCTCGTCCTCTACCGGCCAATGCTTCTTGCGCAACTTGCGCAGCACATCGCTGCCGATCCCGGCCCGCAAAAAGCTCAGGCTGGGATCGTCTTCCAGCAAATGATCGACCTCGAACTGGTCCGACAGCGATTCGCGCAGCACGGCCGCGTCGTCTTCGGCCTGACTGCGCGGCGGCTTGCGCGCAATGGTGACATTCACGCCCGGCGGCGCGTTGGGCACGTAGCGGTTCGACTCGGGAATCTTCTTCACGCCGCCCAGCACGCTCTGAAACAGCGTCGCCTCATGCTTGGCCACCCGTTCGCGCTCCTCGCGCTCGGCCTGTTCGACCGCGCGCGCGTGCTCCTGCTGCTTGAGCGTTTCGCTCAACGACTTCAGGTCGGAAAAATCTTTCATCGACTTCATGGTGACCCTAACTGGCGAACGTAATGCTTAGTCGTACTGTTAGTCTTCCAGGCTTTCCAGATAGCGCTGGGCATCCAGGGCTGCCATGCAACCGGTGCCGGCGCTGGTGATCGCCTGACGGTAAATGTGATCCTGCACGTCGCCGGCGGCGAACACGCCCGGAATGTTGGTGGCGGTGGCCATGCCTTCCAGACCGGTCTTGGTCTTGATGTAGCCGTTGTGCATGTCGAGCTGGCCTTCGAACATGGCCGTGTTCGGCTTGTGGCCGATCGCCACGAACAGGCCGTGCACGGTCAGCGGCGTGATGGTGCCGTCTTCGGTCGACTTGATGTTCACGCCCGTCACGCCGCTCTCGTTGCCGACCACTTCTTCCAGCGTGTGGTTGTACTTGATGACGATCTTGCCTTCGGCCGCCTTGGCGTTCAGGCGGTCGATCAGGATCGCTTCGGCGCGGAACTTGTCGCGGCGGTGGATGATCGTGACCTTGTTGGCGATGTTCGACAGGTACAGCGCTTCCTCGACGGCGGTGTTGCCGCCGCCGACAACGGCCACTTCCTGGCCACGGTAGAAAAAGCCGTCGCAGGTGGCGCAGGCCGACACGCCACGGCCCATGAACGCTTCTTCCGACGGCAGGCCGAGGTACTGGGCCGACGCGCCGGTGGCGATGATCAGCGAATCGCAGGTGTACTCATGGCTGTCGCCGATCAGGCGGATCGGTTTCTCGTCCAGCTTGGTGGTGTGGATGTGGTCGAAAATGATCTCGGTCTTGAAGCGCTCGGCGTGCTGCAGCAGGCGCGCCATCAGCTCCGGGCCTTGCACGCCCATCGGGTCGCCCGGCCAGTTTTCCACATCGGTCGTCGTCATCAGCTGCCCGCCTTGCTCGACCCCGGTCACCAGCATCGGGCTCAGATTGGCACGCGCGGCGTACACGGCGGCGCTGTAACCGGCAGGTCCGGAACCGATGATCAAAACTTTGGCGTGTTTGGTAGAGGTCATGAGGGGTCTTCAATCGAAAAATGTATAGAGAGAAACTGGGGACGAATTGACGCAGATCAAGTGGCCGCGGCATGGCGCTGGCATGTGGTGATTATAGACGATGATGCGCACGAGCATGAATGATGGGGCCGGATGTGGCGCAGATGGCTTAGAATGGCTGCACTGTATTTTCGGCACTCCCCACCGCCGCATTCGCCCCAATATTTGCATCAAAGCATGACAAAGACCAGCCAACCACCAGCCAACCGCTACGCCCGTAACCCCGTCCCTCGGCAACCGCTGCCGAACCGCCTCGTGCGCCTGCTGTCCGAGGCGCGCTGGATCGCGCTGGCCTTCATCTTCCTGTACTTTGTGATGATACTGCTCAGCTACAACCGGGCCGATCCGGGCTTTTCGCACGAGGCCATGGTGCCGCGCATCGCCAACCTGGGCGGGCGCGCCGGGGCTTACCTGGCCGACCTGATGCTGTTTATTTTCGGCTTTTCGGCGTGGTGGTGGTGTGTCTGCTTTTTGCGACTCATCTGGAAGGGTTACCGCTCGCTGACCCAGAAATTCGTCATGACCGCCGACGCCGAGCCGGAGCATGAACAGGAAGGCCTGATCCGCTGGTTCGGCTTCGGCCTGATGTTTGCCGGTAGCGTCGGCATCGAATACCTGCGCATGTGGTCGCTGACGGTGCAGTTGCCGCGCGCGCCCGGCGGCGTGCTGGGGCAACTGATCGGCCATGCCTCGCACGTCGCGTTCGGCTTCACCGGTGCCACCTTGCTATTGCTGCTGCTGTTCGGGCTGGGCTTTTCGCTGTTTTTCCAGGTGTCGTGGATGAGCGTTGCCGAGCGCATCGGCGGCGCCATCGAGTCGTGCATCGACTGGTTCCACCTGCGCTACCAGGACCGCGAAGACCGCAAGCAGGGCGAAGTGGCGGCCGTCAAGCGCGACGAGGTGGTGGTGCACGAACGGGCCAAGCACGTGGAAAAGCATATTGCCGCGCCCCCGATCAAGATCGAGCCGCAAGTGGTCGAAGTGGTCAAATCCGAACGGGTGCAGAAGGAAAAGCAGGCGACCCTGTTCCGCGACCTGCCGGGCGACTCCAGCCTGCCGCCGTTGTCGCTGCTGGACGAGGCGCCGCCCGTGCAGGAAACCGTGTCGGTGGAAACGCTGGAATTCACCAGCCGCCTGATCGAAAAGAAGCTGTCGGACTTTGGCGTGGAAGCCAAGGTGGTCGCGGCCTATCCGGGCCCGGTGGTGACGCGCTACGAGATCGAGCCGGCCACGGGTGTAAAAGGCAGCCAGATCGTGGGCCTGGCGCGCGACCTGGCCCGTTCGCTGTCGCTCACTTCCATCCGCGTGGTCGAGACCATCCCGGGCAAGAATTACATGGCGCTGGAGTTGCCAAACCCGAAACGCCAGATCGTGCGCCTGACCGAAATCGTCGGCTCCAAGGTCTACAACGACAGTCCGTCCCAGCTGACCGTGGCACTGGGCAAGGACATTGCCGGCAAGGCTGTGGTGGCCGACCTGGCCAAGATGCCGCACTTGCTGGTGGCCGGTACCACCGGTTCCGGTAAATCCGTGGGTATTAACGCGACCATTCTGTCGCTGCTGTACAAGTCCGACCCGGCCGACGTGCGCCTGATCCTGATCGACCCGAAAATGCTGGAAATGTCGGTGTACGAAGGCATTCCGCACTTGCTGGCGCCGGTGGTGACCGACATGCGCCAGGCTGGCCACGCGCTGAACTGGGCCGTGAACGAAATGGAACGGCGCTACAAGCTGATGAGTAAGCTGGGCGTGCGTAACCTGGCCGGCTACAACACAAAAATCGCCGAGGCGGCCAAGCGCGAAGAACACATTCCCAATCCGTTCAGCCTGACGCCCGATTCGCCCGAGCCGCTGGAAAAACTGCCGACCATTGTCATCATCATCGACGAGCTGGCCGACCTGATGATGGTCGTCGGCAAGAAGGTGGAAGAACTGATCGCCCGTATCGCGCAAAAGGCCCGTGCGGCCGGCTTGCACCTGATTCTGGCCACGCAGCGTCCGTCGGTGGATGTGATTACCGGTCTGATCAAGGCGAACATTCCAACCCGGATCGCGTTCCAGGTGTCGTCCAAGATCGACTCGCGCACCATTCTCGACCAGATGGGTGCGGAGGCGCTGCTGGGTATGGGCGACATGCTGTACATGCCGCCGGGCACAGGTTTGCCGGTGCGTGTGCACGGCGCCTTCGTGTCCGACGAGGAAGTGCACCGGGTCGTCAAGTATCTGCAAAGCACGGGCGAGCCGAACTATATCGACGGCATCCTGGAAGGCGGCACCCTGGAAGGCGAGGGCGGCGCCGATGGCGCGCCGGCCGGCGAAGCGGGCGGCGAAGCCGATCCGATGTACGATCAGGCCGTGCAGGTGGTGCTCAAGAACCGCCGCGCCTCGATCTCGCTGGTGCAGCGCCATTTGCGCATCGGCTACAATCGGGCCGCGCGCCTCTTGGAACAGATGGAAAACAGCGGCGTGGTATCGTCCATGCAATCGAACGGCAACCGCGAAATCCTGGTGCCGGCCGCAAGCGCGGAATAAGTGTTTTTCGAGTCCCGCCTGGTTGGCCGGACTCACATTTAATGAAGGCATGACATGCAACATTTATTCAAGCTCACACTATCGGCGCTCGCGCTTGGTCTGGCCTGCGCCGGCACCGCGAACGCCAGCGCGCTCGAACAATTCAAGAGTTTTGTCGCCTCCACCCAGGCCGCCAAGGGCGAGTTCACCCAGCGCCAGGTCAAGAAAGCCGGCAGCACCAAGGTCAGCGTGCCGGCCACGGGCACGTTCGTGTTCGCCCGTCCGGGCAAGTTTATCTGGACTTACGTGAAGCCCTACGAGCAACTGCTGCAGGCCGATGGCGACATGCTGTACATCTACGACAAGGACTTGAACCAGGTCACCACCAAGAAGCTGGGCAATGCGCTGGGCTCGTCGCCAGCGGCGATCCTGTTTGGCAGCAACGATCTGGAAAAGAACTTCACGCTGACCGAAGCGGGTACCCGCGACGGGCTGGAGTGGCTCAAGGCCACGCCGAAGGCCAAGGACACCTCGTTCGAGCAGATCAGCATCGGCCTGCGCAACGGCACGCCGGAAGCGATGGAATTGCGCGACTCCTTCGGCGCCACTTCGCTGCTGTCGTTCAACAAGTTCGAGAAGAATCCCAACCTGGGTGCGCAGCAGTTCAAATTCGTCGCGCCCAAAGGTGCGGACGTGTTCAATAATTGAGATTGAACTGGGCAGGTAGTGAGCCACGTCAGAGGTGTGGATGACGTGCGCGAGGCGCATACGCTAGACTGTGCGCTTCGATTCACCTCCCACGCACCTGATGACTATTGACGACCTGTTCAAGACCGAGCCTGCGGCACCGCTCGCCGAAGCATTGCGCCCCGCCACGATCGATGAAGTGATCGGGCAAAGCCACCTGCTGGGCGAAGGCAAACCCCTGCAACTGGTCTTTAAATCAGGCAAACCGCACTCGATGATCTTGTGGGGCCCGCCCGGCGTTGGCAAGACCACGCTGGCGCGCCTGACCGCCAACGCCTTCGGCTGCGCCTTTATCGCGCTGTCGGCGGTGCTGTCGGGCGTCAAGGATATCCGCGCCGCCATCGAGCAGGCCGAGCATCATCTGGCCGCCGGCAAGCACACCATCCTGTTCATCGACGAAATCCACCGCTTCAACAAGTCGCAGCAGGACGCCTTGCTGCCGTTCGTGGAATCGGGCCTGGTGACCCTGATCGGCGCGACGACTGAAAACCCCTCGTTTGAAGTGAACTCGGCGCTGTTGTCGCGCTCGCAGGTGTATGTGCTCAAGGCCCTGACCGATGCCGAACTGCTGCAGCTGCTCAAGCGCGCGCAGGAGCGGGTGCTGGGGCACCTGACCTTCGACGAGATTGCCATCGCCACGCTGATCGGCTACGCCGATGGCGACGCGCGGCGCTTTCTCAATCTGCTGGAGCAGACCAATACCTCGGCGCAGACCTCGGGCCTGACCAACATCACCGGCGAATTTGTCGACAACGCGCTGACGCTTAACTCGCGCCGCTTCGACAAGGGCGGCGACAATTTCTACGACCAGATTTCAGCGCTACACAAGTCGGTGCGGGGCTCGCATCCCGATGCCGCCCTGTATTGGCTGTGCCGCATGCTCGACGGCGGCGCCGATCCGCAATACCTGCTGCGCCGCATCGTGCGGATGGCGTGGGAAGACATCGGCATTGCCGACCCGCGCGCGATCCAGGTCGCCAACGACGCTGCCGCGACCTTCGAACGGCTGGGTTCACCGGAAGGCGAGCTGGCGCTGGGGCAGGCCGTGATCTACCTGGCCATTGCCGCCAAGAGCAACGCCGGCTACAACGCCTATAACCGCGCCATGGCGTTCGTCAAGAAAGACAAATCGCGCGAAGTGCCGGTGCATCTGCGCAACGCGCCGACCAAGCTGATGAAGGAACTCGGTTACGGCCACGAATATCGCTATGCGCACGACGAGCCGAACGCGTACGCGGCAGGGGAAACCTACCTGCCCGACGGCATGGCCGAGCCGCGCTGGTACGAGCCGGTGCCGCGCGGGATCGAGGCCAAGATCGCGGAAAAGCTGGCGTGGCTGCGTGGGTTGGATGAGGCGGCTGGCGATTAAGCTTTTCGGCGGGTAAAACTTCGTCAGCGGCGTGGTGCGGCTTGGTACAATTGCGGTTTCGACATTCGGCAACTTTCTCCCATGATAGACATCCAACTTCTCCGCAAAGACATCGATACCGTGGCGGCGCGCCTGGCCACGCGCAAGTTCCAGCTCGATGTAGACGGCTTCAACGCGCTGGAAGGCGAGCGCAAGTCAATCCAGACCCGCACCGAAGATCTCCAGAGCAAGCGCAACTCGCTGTCCAAGCAGATCGGCATGCTCAAGGGTAAAGGCGAAGACACTTCGGCGGTGATGGCGGAGGTGGCCGGTCTGGGTGACGAGCTCAAGAACAACGAAGCGGCTCTGTCGGTCGTGCAAACCAGGCTGGCGGCCTTCGTCGAGGCGCTGCCGAACCTGCCGCACCCCGACGTGGCCGTAGGCACCGACGAAACGGGCAACGTGGAAGTGCGCAAGGTCGGCACGCCGCGCAGCTTCGAATTCGAGGTGCGCGACCACGTGGACGTGGGCGCCAGGCTGGGTCTGGACTTCGATGTGGCCACCAAGCTGACCGGCTCGCGCTTTTCCGTGATGAAAGGTGGTATTGCGCGCCTGCACCGCGCGCTGGCCCAGTACATGCTCGACACGCACACGGGCGAGCACGGCTATACCGAATGCTACACGCCCTACATGGTCAACGCCGACTCGCTGCGCGGCACCGGCCAGCTGCCGAAATTCGAAGCCGATCTGTTCTCGGTAAAAAAAGGCGGCGTGGAAGGCGAAGGCGAGACGTTCTACTTGATTCCGACGTCGGAAGTATCGCTTACCAACCTGGTGCGTGACGAAATCGTCGCCCTGGACCAGTTGCCGATCAAGATGACGGCGCACACGCCATGCTTCCGTTCCGAAGCGGGCAGCTACGGGCGCGACACGCGCGGCATGATCCGCCAGCATCAGTTCGACAAGGTCGAGATGGTGCAGGTGGTGCATCCGGATACGTCGTACGCAGTGCTGGACGAGATGGTCGGCCACGCCGAAACCATTCTCAAGGCGCTGGGGCTGCCATACCGCGTGATGGCTCTGTGCACGGGCGACATGGGTTTTACCGCAGCAAAAACGTTCGATCTGGAAGTATGGCTGCCGGCGCAGAACACCTACCGCGAGATTTCGTCGCTGTCGAACTGCGAAGCATTCCAGGCGCGGCGCATGCAGGCGCGCTTCCGCAACGCCCAAGGCAAGCCGGAGCTGGTGCACACCCTCAACGGTTCCGGCCTGGCGGTGGGGCGCACGCTGGTGGCGGTGCTGGAGAACTATCAGCAGGCCGACGGCAGCGTGGAGATCCCCGAAGTGCTGCGACCGTACATGGGCGGGTTGGAGAAGCTGACGCCGGCTGTGTGAAGCGAAAGAGGGGGCGCGGGGGATTTGAAAAAAATCTCGCATTTGCCCCTTTCGCTTTCCCAAGAGTTCTTGCTATAATCTTGTCCTCGCAGCAGCAAGCGAGCAGAAGTGGTAAGACTGGAGTGGGAAGCCAATCGGTGTTAGCGCGGATGAAGTTGTAGAAATACCAGATCACACTTGCGCTGATGAAAATCGGCCAAGGGCTCGTAGAGAACACCGGAGAGGTGGCAGAGTGGTCGAATGTACCTGACTCGAAATCAGGCGTACGTTAAATCGTACCGTGGGTTCGAATCCCACCCTCTCCGCCAGTAGTAAGCAAAAGAGCCTCCCCTGCGGGAGGCTTTTTTGCTTTCTACTGACCGGCGTCGGCCGCCTCCAAGCAGGCGGGACCCTCACAGGCGCATGTCCCACATGCCGTTGCTCATTGCCCCTGAAACCAGAAAAAGGGGCAAGTCTCACCACGATTCGCCAGTTTGGACGCATTGAAACCATTTCAAGACTTAATGTCATGCCGGCAACGCTACGATGAAACTCCAACCATCTTGTAGAAAGAGAACAGCCATGCGTATCCCTCTATTAATTGCCAGCGCGGTAACCAGCGCGTTGATCATGACTGCCGCATTCGCACAGTCAACCGTTGACAACGGCGTCAAAACAACCAAACGCTATCTTCCGGAATATACCAAATCCGGCGATTTAATTTTGCCCAAGGGGTACGCGGAGTGGGTGTTCGTCGGTTCTCCGATGACGCCTAACTCGCTCAACGCTGGCAAAGCGCCATTCCCGGAATTTCATAATGTCTATATCGAGCCTATCTCCTACGAGATCTACAAAAAGACTGGGAAGTTTCCGGAGGGAACGATTTTTTTCAAGGAGCTGCAACTCGTTACCAAAGGTCAGCATGCGGATGGATCGTCAACCGAGCCCTCCGGTCGTGGCTTCTTCCCCGGGAAATTGAACGGCGCCGACGTGACCGTGAAGGATTCCAAGCGTTATGCCGACAGCGGCGGCTGGGGGTACTACAATTTTAATCACCATGAGCCAAAAGCGGCAACGGCGAAAGTCCTGCCCAAGGAGCAGTGCGCATATTGCCATATAGCGAGCGCGAAGAAAGACGACGTCTGGACACAGTTCTATCCGTTACTGGACAAGTAAGGTCCTCCCCGGGCGATGCCCGGCATGTCATCGCATGAGATGAAGCAGATGCATGTCGCTGGTGCGTCTCATTGATCCCACCAGCGGCGACAAGCCGGGTGCCCAGGCGCCCGGCTTGTCGCCGCATAGCGGGGTCCTTCGCTTGAGCTCCTCCGAATGCGCTTGACTCGGGTGAGGTCAGGCCAGCGCAATGCCTGCCAGGATCGCCATAGCGCAATGTTGAGGATTGGCCAGGCGAACAAAGCTGTGCGTATCGCCCGATCAAGATACTGGGGCATGCGAAAAACGTACGGGCTTACCCCAACACGCGTCTCTGACGAGGCAACGCTATTGTTCGCGCAGACTGGAGACAGCGATCAGAATTCCAAGCACATCCGCTCGCCATGGCGCCGTGGTGCAAGCGTTTCATTGGCTGACTGTCACGTTGGTCCTCGCCGCCTATGTCACGAGCAAAAGCGACAGCTATTCGCTGTATGCCGCTGAGGCCGACAGAGTTCGCAGGATCCACGAGACACTCGGCGTATTGATCTTCATTGTCGTTGTGTTACGCATCCTTTGGGGATGGTTTGACGAGGCGCCGTCGAAGCGGCCAAAGGTTCCGTGGATGCTCGCGGGCTCAAGGTGTGTACACGTGGCAATCTATGCACTCCTGATCCTGATTCCATCCACTGCCGTCCTTGGTACGTGGCTCGTGGGAATTCCAATCACGCTGCTGGCCTTCGACATTGCGCCCCAGATCAGGGAGATGCAAGAACTGGGGCAGCTGACCATGGCACTGCATATCAGGCTGGGCAGCGCGATCCTGTGGCTCTCCGGTGCGCATGCGGCTGCGGCGCTATTCCACCACTTCTATTTGCGCGACGACGTCTTGCGGTCCATGTTGCCGCGCAAGTGAACAAACCATTGACGCCAGTTGGCCGACCACGCGAAGCGGCGGTCTACCCATTTGCTGCACCGATCGGACAAGGCGCTCACCACAGGGCGGTCCCGATGGCGACCGCTTGCAGGAAGAAGTCGCAGCTATTTGGACGAAACGGAACCATTTCGAGACTTCTAGACTACAAGGCAACGCTACGATAGCGCCAACATACCTCGCGGGCGAGTACAGCGAGCGCCAAGAAAGACGACGTCTGGACACCGTTCCATCGGCTGCCGGATCAATCTTCCGTAAAGTCATTAGTAGCTCACCAAAAAAGGCGCAGTCCCATGAGAATCGTCAATGCCAAAAAAACCGCAAAGGGCCTCGGTGTCGCTGTCGTGATGATGGTCGCCGCCGCCGCTTACGGTCAGACCGCCGCACGCTCACCGTATACCGGAGCAACAGCAGCGGTTGTCGATCGGGCAGGAAACATGCAAGTACTGTCCAACTACCGGACGACGTATCAGATGCTGGGCACCTGGGCCGTTGCTGCAGACAAAGGTGCAGGATCCAAAGAATTACACGTGGTTTATGCCTCTCCCGGAACCATCGCAGCATATCGTAAATCGAAACGTTTTCCAGATGGCGCCGTTCTAGTGAAGGAAGTGTTCAAGGCAGCCACCAAGCCGATGACAACTGGATCGGTGAGCAGTGCCGACATTCTCGAGGGCTGGTTCGTCATGGTGAAAGACGACGTAGGCCGATTTCCCCAAAACAAGCTGTGGGGCGAAGGCTGGGGCTGGGCCTGGTTCGACGTCGGCAATCCCAAGAAGACGACATCGACGGACTACAAAAAGGACTGTCAGGCTTGCCATATACCGGCGAAAGCTGCGGACTGGATCTATTCCTACGGCTATCCGCCGCTGCGCTGATCGATTGAGAAAATTCATGCTGTATAACGAGATGGATCATTCCAGTGGTGGGCGATACCTTTGTAGACCGGTCATCGATGCGTGACGCGATGCCAGCATGTCACCCGCTCGACAGCGCCGCTCCCGTCACCGGCCACCCCGTGCTTAGTGCGGTCGGCCTCACCTGTGAACGCGACCAGCGCAGGCTGTTCACAGACCTCAGCTTTCAACTGTACCCGGGGCAGATGTTGCGCGTGTGCGGGCCTAACGGCTGCGGCAAGAGCAGCCTGCTGCGCCTGCTATGCGGCTTGGCCCGGCCAGCCGCCGGGCAGGTCGAGCTGTACAACCAACGCCTGACCGGGCAGCGGGCGCAGTTACCGCCCAGGCTGCTCTGGATAGGCCATGCCGCTGGGATAAAGGCTGTCCTGACCGTCGAGGAAAATCTGGCATGGCTCGGCGCGTTACACACGCCCGGTGCGCCTGCCCCGATTAAAGCGGCCCTGGCCGCGGTGGGATTGAGCGGTTTCGAAGACACGCCCTGCCATGCATTATCGGCCGGGCAGCAACGCCGTGTCGCGTTGGCGCGCCTGTACCTGCGTGGCGTGCCTATGCTGTGGCTGCTCGATGAGCCGTTCACGGCGCTCGACGCAGCAGGCACGGACGACCTGGAAATGCACCTGGCCAGGCATTGTGAGCGCGGTGGAACGGTCATACTGACCACGCACCATACACTTACCCGGCAGGCAAGCGACTACGCCGCCCTTGACCTCGGAATGTACGCCAAGTGAGCGTCACTTTTGCCCCCTTGTTGACCAGCGAAGTACGTCTGTTATGCCGGCGTCCCGCCGAAGTGGCCAACCCGCTGGTGTTCTTCTGCGTCGTCGTCACCCTGTTTCCGCTGGCGCTGGGACCGCAGTCGAAACTGCTTGCACAAGCGGCGCCAGCACTACTATGGATCGCGGCGCTTCTGGCGGTGCTGCTGTCGTTGGAAGGACTGTTCCGTGCCGATTTCGAAGATGGCTCACTGGAGCAGTGGATGCTGTCGTCGCACTCGCTGGCAATGCTGGTGCTGGCCAAGGTGGCGGCGTACTGGCTCTGCAGCGGCCTCGCCCTGGTGGTATCGGTCCCGCTCCTGGGCCTGATGCTCGGTGTGCCGATCCATAGCCTTCCCGTTCTGCTGCTGTCGCTCCTGCTGGGCACCCCGGTGCTCAGCCTGCTCGGGGCGATTGGCGCGGCGCTTACCGTCGGCTTGCGGCGTGGCGGGCTGTTGCTGGCCTTGCTGATCTTGCCCCTTTACATCCCGGTACTGATCCTTGGCAGCGGAACGCTGCAGGCGTGCCTGCAGGGCCTGCCCGTCGCAGGACACCTGCTGTGGCTTGCATGCCTCACCGTGCTGACGATAACACTGGCACCGATGGCCATTGCAGCAGGGCTGACCATCAGCATTGCCGAATGAAAAATACTGGGCTACACGCACCGACCAACCCTCACGGACGACTTCAATGAACTGGACCTGGCTACACAAATGGGGCTCGCCCAAGTGGTTTTATGCGATGAGTGGCAAATGCCTGCCCTGGCTGGCCGCCGCCAGCACGTTACTGCTAGCGGTTGGGCTGGCGTGGGGCCTGGCGTTCGCGCCCCCGGACTACCAGCAGGGCAACAGCTTTCGCATCATATACATCCATGTCCCGGCGGCGCTGCTGGCGCAATCCATCTACGTCATGATGGCGGCCTCCGGTGTAGTCGGGTTGATCTGGAAAATCAAGCTGGCCGACATGGCCCTGCAGCAGGCCGCGCCCATCGGCGCCTGGATGACCGTGATCGCGCTGGCCACCGGCGCTATCTGGGGCAAGCCCACGTGGGGCGCGTACTGGGTATGGGATGCCCGGCTCACTTCGATGCTGATCCTGCTGTTTCTGTATCTGGGCTTGATCGCGCTGGGCCAGGCCATCACCAACCGCGACAGCGCTGCCCGCGGCTGCGCCCTGTTGGCCGTGGTCGGCGTGGTCAATATCCCCATCATTAAATACTCCGTCGAATGGTGGCACACCCTGCATCAGCCCGCCAGTTTCACCCTCGTGCAAAAACCGGCCATGCCGGCACAGATGTGGGTGCCGCTGCTGTTGGCGGTGCTTGGATTTTACTGCTTCTTCGGCGCCGTTCTGTTGACCCGCATGCGCCTGGACCTGTTGCGGCGCGAGGCGGGCAGCCGCTGGGTCAACACCGAGATCAGCCGGCTACTCAAGGAGGAAACATGATGGCATTTGCATCGTTTGCTGATTTTCTGGCCATGGGTGGTCATGGTCGGTATGTCTGGAGCACCTATGGCCTGTGCATGGCGTTAATGGCATGGACAGCGGTATTGCCCGTGCTGGCGCGGCGCCGCTACCTGCACGACCTGGCCCGCCGCCAGCGCCGGGAGGCCTTGCCATGACCCCGATCCGCAAACAGCGGCTTTACTGGATTCTTGCGCTGTTCGTCGGCGCCAGCGCGGCCGCAGGATTGGCGCTGGCTGCCCTGCGCGAAAATATCAACCTGTTTTACACCCCGAGCCAGATTGTTGCGGGCGAAGCGCCTGTGGACGCCCGCATCCGTGCGGGCGGCCTGGTCGAGACCGGATCGCTGCAACGCACGCCGGATTCCCTGGCACTGGGATTTCGCGTCACTGACGGTGCGCGCAGCATCGTCGTGCGCTACGAGGGCATCCTGCCCGACCTGTTTCGCGAGGGCCAGGGCATTGTGGTGATGGGCAGCTTCGGGCGCGATGGGGTGCTGCATGCCGACGAAGTCCTGGCCAAGCACGACCAGAATTACATGCCCCCCGAGGCCATGCACGCGCTCAAGCAGGCTGGCGCCACCGCCCCCCATTCCCGCGCCAATCCGGAGCCCCATCGATGATCCCTGAACTTGGACTACTGTCGCTGATCCTGGCGCTATGCCTGGCATCGGTTCAAGCCAGCATACCTCTGGCTGGTGCCTGGCTTGGTGAGCGCAGCTGGATGAGGCTGGGGCGGCCGGCCGCGTGGGGACAATTCACCTTTTTAGTGTTTGCATTCGCCTGCCTCGTCTACGCATTCCTGCATGATGACTTCTCGGTCGCGTATGTTGCCCACAACTCCAACAGCATGCTGCCCTGGTTTTACAAGTTCAGCGCCGCGTGGGCCGGGCATGAAGGCTCACTGCTGCTGTGGGTGTTGATCCTGGCCGGCTGGACGTTCGCGGTCTCGCTGGGTGCGCGCGAGCTGCCTGAGGCGATGCTGGCGCGTGTACTCGCCGTCATGGGCATGATCAGCACGGGCTTCTTGCTGTTTCTGATCGGAACCTCCAATCCATTTTCACGCCTGCTGCCGAATGTGCCGACCGATGGCAACGACCTCAACCCACTGCTGCAGGACGTCGGCCTGATTTTCCATCCGCCCATCCTGTACATGGGCTACGTGGGTTTTTCGGTGGCATTCGCCTTCGCCATCGCGGCGCTGCTGGAGGGCAGGCTGGACGCCGCCTGGGCACGCTGGTCGCGGCCGTGGACCCTCGCGGCATGGGCCTTTCTCGGCTTGGGCATCGCGCTCGGATCCTGGTGGGCGTACTCCGAGCTCGGTTGGGGCAGCTGGTGGTTCTGGGATCCGGTCGAGAACGCGTCGTTCATGCCCTGGCTGGTGGGAGCAGCCCTGATCCACTCCCTGGCGGCAACCGAAAAGCGCGGCGTGTTTAAAAGCTGGACCGTGCTGCTGGCCATCGCCGCGTTCTCGCTCAGCTTGCTGGGTACGTTCCTGGTCCGCTCGGGGGTATTGACTTCGGTACACGCCTTCGCAACGGATCCGGCACGCGGTGTCTTCATGCTGGTGTTCCTGTTGACGGTGGTGGGTGGATCGCTGGCCTTGTTTGCGCTGCGCGCGCCGGTCGTCAGGAGCCAGATCGGCTTCGGGATCTGGTCGCGCGAGGCAGCTGTACTTGTGAACAATCTCGTGTTGTCGGTAGCGGCAGGCATGATCCTGCTAGGCACGCTCTATCCCCTTATTCTCGACGCGCTGACCGGCGCAAAGCTCTCCGTTGGCCCGCCCTATTTCAACGCCCTGTTCGTGCCGCTCATGGCCATACTGATGGCGGCGGCCGCCGTCGGCATGCTCACGCGCTGGAAAGACACGCCGGCGCGCTGGCTGGCGCGCATGCTCGTACCGGCGATGGCGGCAAGTGTGCTCGTCGCAGTGATCGCGGCCATACTGAATGATCGCTCGCGCTTCGCAGTCGCCGGCGCCTGCCTGCTGGCTGCCTGGATGGTGGCGGCGGGCCTGCGGGACATGATCGACAAAACCCGCCACGCAGGGCTGATCAATGGCTTGCCTATGCTCGGACGCAGCTATTGGGGGATGCACCTTGGCCACATGGGCTTTGCCGTATGCGCGCTGGGCGCGGTGCTGGTCACCACCGGCAGCGTCGAACGGGACCTGCGCATGACGCCTGGCACGGCCGTCGAACTGGGCGGCTATCAGTTTGTATTTCTGGGCACACTGCGGCTCGCGGGGCCGAATTATGTGACCGACCAGGGCACCATCCGGGTCCTGAACGGCGGCGCGGAAGTGGCCATGTTGCATCCGGAAAAACGCGTTTACCATACGCAGCGGGCCGCCATGACCGAGGCCGGTGTCGAGGCTGGCTTTACGCGCGACCTGTTCGTGGCCCTGGGCGAACCGTTGGGCGACGGGGCCTGGGCGGTGCGGGTACAGATCAAACCCTTCGTGCGCTGGATCTGGCTCGGTGCACTACTGATGTCACTGGGAGGCTTGCTTGCGGCATCCGACCGGCGTTATCGCAGCAAAGCCGTTGCGGCGGTCGGCATGCCACACATGGCAGCAGCGCCAGCATGAAGCGATCATTATTGCTGCTACCCCTGGCACTGTTCCTGCTGATCGCAGTGCTGCTGTACCGCGGCCTTTTCCTTGACCCCGCCAGCGTGCCGTCCGCATTGATCGGCAAGCCCTTTCCGAGCTTTGCGCTGCCAGCGCTGGACAACCCGTCGTACACGCTCACGCGCGACAATCTCACCGGCCGGCCGGCGCTGGTCAACGTCTGGGCAACCTGGTGCGCTTCCTGCCGGGAGGAACACCAGTTGCTGGCCAAGCTGGCCGGGCAGGGCATCGTCATCTATGGGATCAACTACAAGGATGACCGGACTGCAGCGCAACGCTGGCTGCAAACAGCGTCCAACCCGTATCAGTTGAACCTGGAGGATGCCGCAGGCACCCTGGGCATGGACCTGGGCGTGTATGGCGCACCCGAAACGTTTCTCATCGATGCCCGCGGCACCATCCGCGAAAAATACGTCGGTATCGTCGACCAGGACGTGTGGCGGGAAAAGCTGGCGCCCCTGTATGCCAAACTGCTGCGGGAGGCCATGCCATGAAGCGCCTGATCGTTGCCATTGTGTTAGGACTTGCTCTAGGCGGTATCACGCACGCGGGCGTCGACACGCATGAATTCGCCAACAGCAGCCTGCGTCAACGCTATCAAGACCTGTCGGTGGTGCTGCGCTGTCCCAAATGCCAGAACCAGAGCATTGCCGAATCAAATTCACCGATCGCCAATGATCTTCGCGGCGAGATCCACCGGCTGCTGCGTGAAGGCCAAAGCGACGAACAGATTTTGGACTCCATGGTGGCGCGCTATGGCGACTTCGTGCTGTACGACCCACGCCTGTCCGCACGCACAGCGTTGCTGTGGCTCGGTCCGGGCGCACTGCTGCTGGCGGGCGGCGTTGCGCTGGCGATGTTCATCGCCAACCGGCGCCGGGCTTTCCCCGCTCAGCAAGTCGCGTTGACCGAAGCAGAGCGGCTCCGCCTGAGCCGCCTGTTGCAAGAATCAGCCACCTCCTTTGAGCAAAATACATGACGTCATTCTGGTTCTATACGGCACTGCTGCTCGCCGCAGCGCTTGCCTTCATCCTTGTCCCCCAACTGTACAACCCGCGCCGGCGGCTTGAAGCCAACCGTACCCACGTCAACGTCGACCTTTACCGGGAACGGCTGCGTACCCTCGAACTGCAGCACGAGGGCGGCACGCTCAGCGCAATGCAACTCGACGCCGGGCGGGTCGAGGCAGCGCGTGAACTGCTGGACGACACCCATGCTCCGGAGCACACAGGCAGTGCACGCCGGCGGGTGATCGTCCCGCTCGGCGCCGCGCTGTCGATACCGCCGCTGGCGCTGGCGTTGTATCTGCACTGGGGTGCGCAAGACCAATTGGCGCAGGCACGCCAGCAAAGCAGCGCAGCCGCGCCTGGGGCTGAGAAAATCGCCAAACAACTGGAAGCGCTGCTGGCCGTGCAACCAGACGCCGCCGAGGGGTGGGCGTTACTGGGTCGCGCCTACATGGCCCAACAACGCATGGCCGAGGCGGCGCAGGCATTCGAGCGGGCAGCCACGCTTGCGGGAAGGCCGCCAGATCTTCTGGGCCGGTGGGCGGAGGCCCGATACTACGCAGGCGGTCGTCAATGGCCTGCTCAGTTGCAGGCCCTCACTGACGAAGCGCTCGCGGCCAACCCGCAGGAGGCGACCAGTCTGAAGCTCGTCGGCATGGCCAGGTTCCAGGCCGGCCGCTACGTGGAGGCTGCCGCCAGTTGGGAGCGGCTGTTGGTCACCATGCCGGAGCGCGATCCGGGCCGTGCCGTGATTGCAAACGACATCGCGCGCGCGCGCCAGCTGGCGACATCGGGAACGCTTAAAGCACTTGCGCCATGAGCGCTAGCGACAGCACCGCCTGTACGTCGACAACGCCAGCTTAAACGGATGGGTGATCGTGACCGGATGTTCGATAGACGGATGGGTCAACGCCATACGCCTGCTTGAATGCGCGAGAAAAACTGACGCTGCTAACATACCCGGTGTTACGGATTACTTGCTCCAACGATATATTCCCTGTCATGAGATGGGTTGCCGCCTGCCGCATCCGTAGATCGCGCAGTACCATCATGGGAGAACGTCCAATGGCGTTGGTGAATCGGACGATGAAGGCCGATCTGCTCAGGCAGGCAGTCTCTGCGAGCGAGTGAATTGAATGGGGTTTGCTGGGCTGAGCGGCCATCTCTGAAAAGGCATGGGCTATCTTCGGATCGCTGAGCATGGAAAAGCGTTCCACCCATACGTGCATGGAGTCCAGCGATTTGCGCACCAGGGCCACGATAACTTGCTTGAGCAATGCAGAGGTCATCGCCTCTGCGCCGATTTCCTGAGACCTCAGTTCGTTCGCCGCAGTTTTAAGCTTTGCGTCGAGTTGATCGATGGCGCTGAAATTCTGGATGATCGGCCCGGATAAGGTTTCGAAAAAATCCGAGGTCGAGCCGCACAATGTCTTGAACAGGCCGCACATCATGAATGTTTCGGCCACAGCGTGGCCATCTGACACGCCGGACATTGGACCGGCTGGCGTTGAACCAGCGTCGCAGCTCGTTTTCCCGGCGATATGCACGGGTGCCGCGCCATTGAATACCTCCAGCCGGAACGGGCAATGAGGCGGCACGATGATCAGCGTATGCGGCATGACTTTAACAGGTGGATGGTTATGCAGATACATGACGCCTATCCCTGCAAGGACATAATACATGCCCGACGACGCATGTCCCTGCAATGCCAGATGGCGCTCTGGTGTGAGCACGCGCTCCGTCAAGGCCACGGCCTTGACATCCAGTGTTGCGATTAAATGGTTCAACCCCCACGCAGAAATTCTTGTAGCAGACTTCATCGTCAAATTCCCAGGTTCGCATTCAAGTTGAGGTAGTCCGGTCAGTGCCCTGCACCCTGGTCAATCAATCGAAGAGTCGACCGGACTGAAATCGCGATAGGTGGACGGATCCACTCCATAGCTGGCACGAAAGGCTCGTACAAAACTGCTGCGGCTCGAATAGCCAGCATTGCGCAAAATCTGTTCAACCGGCAGATTACTCATCTGCAACTGCAAGGCAGCTTGATGCATCCGCAACTCTCTCAGCAGGGTCATCGGAGATTGCCCGGCCGCGCTGTTGAACCTGGCGATAAATGTCGATCTGCCCAGACAGGCACTCGTTGCCAGCGTATGAATGGAATGTGCCTTTCCGGGTTGCACCACCATATGCGCGAACGCGCGCGCCACGTGGGGGTCGCTTAACAGGGCGACGCGCCCGGTCCATGACGTCAGGGAGCTGAACGAGCGGCGAAATAATGTCACGATGATTTCCTTAAGGAGGGCGGCAATCATCGCGCCAGCAGCAACGTCCTGAGACCTCAGTTCAGCCATGACCGACTTGAACTTCATATCCAGTTGATCATCGGCGGTCAACTCCTGTACGACCGGCTCAGACAACGTTTCGAATAGCCCCAGTGATTTGCAGTACAGGGTTCGTAAAAACACACAAAAGACGATGGTCTTGGGACTGCGCGTTCCGGCCGAAAAAGTACACACCGCGTTTGCGCGTTCGATGGGGGCGAAGCCATCGACCGCGACGCATTCGCCTGCTGCATCCGCTTCAGCCGTCTCCAGACTGAACGCATAGTTTGGAGGGACGATAATGAGCGTGTGGCGCACGACGGCAACCGGTGGATTGCCGCGCAAGTGCAGGTGGCCGGCACCCTCCATCACGTAGTAGATGCAGGGCGTTTCGTACCCTTTCACATTCATCCGGCATCCAGGGCTGATCAGACACTCCGCAAACGACACCAGTTGCACGTCGAGTTCGGCGATCAGACTGTTCAACGTCGCAGCGGGAATTCTGGAGTCAGCCTTCATCGCATCAATCCTTGCACTCGGTGTGGGTTGCTAAGCCGGAAATCAACAGTCGCTACGACAGCGCGATGCAAGCCGTCGCTGCATGTGCCGCGGGCGGTCAGGGCCAACGCGCTGCAGCACCGGTAGGAACAACACGCCGCTATACAACAAACTATTGTCACGGGTAGACACTCATTGTCGCTTTCCATGGGCATTACCTGTGATGCATAGTGTATGACTGAATCATATATTATCGGCGCAGAAAATGTGACAATAATCGACCCAAATGGTTCGTCGCAGCAGTGCGCAACGGATCGGGGCGCGGTCACCAATAGCCGAGTAGCTTCCACCATGCACCGCCGACAAGGGCAAAAATGGCCAGTTCGACGATGCACATCACCAATCCAACACCCCACCAGGCACTCATGGTGACATAGCCGCTGCCGAAAACGATCGGCGAGGTGCCGGTGGCATAGTGTGTCAGTGTCATCATGATCGACGCGCCGGCGGTCATCAGCAGGAGAAAGGGCACCAGATATTCTCCGGGAATCAATTTTGCGCCCACCAGCAGGAAGGCCAGCATCATCGCGCTGACATGGGCGGTCGTACTGGCGAACAGGTAGTGCGAAAAGACGAACGCGAGTATCAGCACGGTTGCAGCGACAGTCCAACCTATTCCGCTGCTGACGATCGCATCGTTCATGGCGCCCGCGCCCCACGCAATGACGCCCAGCTTGTTCAACTGCTCGGCCAACATGACAAGCGCGCCGAACCAGATGAGCGTATCCCAGGCGCTCTTTTCTGACAGTACATCATCCCAGTCCAAGGTCCCTGTAACGATCAGAACAGACAGGCCGATCAAGGCCACGACAGTGGGGTCCAGCGTGTAGGCGGGGCCCAGCACCATCGCCGGCACGTTCGCCCACAGCACCAGCAAGAGAGCGAAGGTGCTGAGCATGACCTGCTCTTTTGCCGCCAGTGGTCCCATGCGCGCGAGTTCCCCGCGGGCAAAAGCGACCGCGCCTGGTGTCGTCTTGAGCATGGGCGGCGACAGGAGATAGATGATTAGCGGCATTACCATCAGGCAGACGAGTCCGGGGAGCGCCATGCACAGCGCCCAGGTCGTCCAGCTCAGGTGAAACTGCTGACCACTGGCCCTTGCGACGAAATCGACCATCAGCGGGTTGGGCGCGGTTGCAGTGAGGAACATGGCCGAGGTGATCGGGTTGGCGTGATAGTTGACCAGTGCCAGATAGGTCCCGATTTTCGCTTGCGTGCCGTCGGCCGGATCGGATTGGAACGCGGTGGCGATCGACTTCATGATCGGATGAACGATGCCCCCGCCGCGGGCGGTATTGCTGGGCGTGAAAGGCGCGAGCACCAGCTCGCACACGGCCAGGCCATAACCGATACCGATGGTGCGTTTTCCCAGCATGGCGATGAACATCATCCCGACCCGGCTGCCCAGCCCGGTCTTCTTCAAGCCCCGCGAAATCAGGATGGCGACGACGATGAGCCAGATCAGTGGACTCGAGAAACTGCTCAAGGCGTCTGCCATCGCCCCTTTCGACGAAGTCGAGGTCACCTTCGTCAGCGCGACGACCACAATGGCCACCATGGCCATGACGCCGATCGGCATGACTTTCAGGATGATCGCCACAATCGTGGTGAGGAAGATGGCGACCAGCGTCCATGCCTTCGGATCCAGTCCGGCCGGGCAGGGCAACAGCAACAGGAGCAAGAGCACTGCGCTGGCGATCAGTGCAGGAAGGATGCGGAAAGGTGCGGCGTGGACGAGATAAGCGAGCGCCCTGCGAAGCTGCTTGAACAGATAGATGTGCCCCAGGCGGCGGCGTGACAGGACGATCATGAACGGGCAGACGCTGTCCGGTGAAATGCGCAATGCGGATCGGCCAACCGGTGGCCGCGATTGGCAGGCCGCTGGCAATCAGGGCCGCAGGGCAGCGCGGCGGCGTTGTTGGGCGACAAAAAGTACACCATGAAGGGTCTCCAGGACAGCAAAACGGCGCCTCGCACTGGGGCGCGCGCCGGAACAATGGTCACCTTCGGCGCGCAATGCCTGCCGCGCCGCCCATCGTGAATTATTCACGTCAGGAAATTCACTATATACCAAACTATGTGATTCGGGCATAGATTTTTGTCACTAGTTGGGGTGGACGACAGGGTCAATCAGGGCGACGCGATCAACCGACCCATGTGCGGGCATTACGGAACATCCTCATCCAGGGTGACTCCGCGCCCCACGCCTGGGGAGCCCAGGAGTGCTGCACTGTCCTGAAGACCCGTTCCGCGTGCGGCATCAGGACCGTAAAGCGGCCATCGGTGGTCGTCACCGACGCAATGCCCTGCGGCGAGCCGTTTGGATTGAACGGGTAGCGTTCGGTTTGCTGCCCGTAATTGTCAACGTAGCGCATCGCGACGATTGCATCGTGCAGCTCGCCGGTCAGCGTGAAGTCGGCGTACCCCTCGCCATGCGCAATCGCGACCGGGCATTGGGTGCCTGCCATGCCATCGAAGAATATCGAAGGCGAATCGGCAAGCTCGACCATGCCAAAGCGGGCCTCGAACTGCTCGGATTTGTTGCGGGTAAATGTCGGCCACGCATGCGCGCCGGGGATGATGGATTTGAGGTTGCTCATCATCTGGCAGCCATTGCAGATGCCTAGACCAAATGTATCCGAGCGGTTGAAGAATGCGCTGAATTGTTCAGCAAGCATCGCATTGAATAAAATGGTTTTTGCCCAGCCTTGGCCTGCTCCCAGCACGTCCCCATAGGAAAATCCACCGACGGCGATGAGGCCCTGGAAGTTGTCCAGCCGCGTGCGTTGCGCAATCAAATCGCTCATGTGCACATCGACTGTTGTGAAGCCCGACTGGTGCATGACGTACGCGGTTTCGATATGCGAATTGACGCCCTGTTCGCGCAGGATGGCGATTGTCGGCCTGACCCCGGTTGCAATGAAAGGGGCAGCCACATTTTGCCGCGGATCGAACGTCAGGGTTGGCGACATGCCGGGATCGGCTGCATCGAGAATGTGATCGTATTGCGCATCGGCGCAGGCCGGATTGTCGCGCAGGCGCGCGATGCGCCAGCTGGTTTCACTCCACAGCCGCTGCAGCGCGACGCGCTGCTGACTGTAGATCTGCCGGGCATGGCGCATGACATCGATCGTATCGCTCGCGTTCGGTTTCCCGATGATGTGGCTGCACGCGCCCAGACGATGGGAGCGCAGCACCTCCATTACCTGCTGCGCCTGGGTTGCGCGCACCTGGATCACCGCGCCGAGTTCTTCATTGAACAGGGCGCGCAAGGTCAGGTCATGGCGCCGCGCGCCGGTGGGCGCGCTGTCGTCACCGGTAGCGGGCCAGGCGGGAGCGGATTCGCCGTCCGTGGTGAGGCTATCGAGGTTGACCGAAATGCCGCAGTGGCCGGAAAACGCCATCTCGCAGAGCGTTACGAACAGTCCGCCGTCTGAACGGTCGTGATAAGCAAGCAATTGCTGGTCGCGGCCCAGTTGCTGAATGGCCTGAAACAATCCTTTCACATCGGCCGCATCGTCCACATCGGGGGTGTCGCTGCCCAGTTGCTGCATGACTTGGGCCAGCGCTGATGCGCCCATGCGATTCTTGCCGCGTCCAAGATCGATGGCAATGAGCACCGAATCGCCGGCGTCTGTTCGCAGCTGGGGCGTTAATGCCTGCCGCACATCGGTGACCGGGCTGAATGCCGATATGATGACCGACACGGGCGCTGTGACCGACTTGTCGTTCCCTTCATCGGTCCAGGAGGTGCGCATGGAGAGCGAATCCTTGCCGACCGGGATGCTGATGCCGAGCGCCGGGCACAGTTCCATGCCGACCGCCTTGACGGTGTCAAACAGCGCAGCATCCTGCCCCGGCTGGCCGCAGGCCGCCATCCAGTTGGCCGACAGCTTGATATCCGAGATGTCGGCAATCGGCGCGGCTGCGATATTGGTAATGGCTTCGCCGACCGCCATGCGTCCCGATGCGGGCGCATTGATCACGGCCAGGGGCGTGCGTTCGCCCATCGCCATCGCTTCGCCACGGAAGCCCTCGAAACTCATGGTCGTGACGGCGCAATCGGCCACCGGAACCTGCCACGGTCCGACCATCTGGTCGCGCACCGAGTTGCCGCCGACGGTACGGTCGCTGATGGTGATCAGGAACGATTTGTCAGCCACTGCCGGCAGGCGCAGCACGCGCTGTGCCGCTTCCGCCACTGCCAGTCCGGTCAGATCGATGGCGGGAAAGCTGCGCTCGACATGCCGGACATCGCGATGCATTCTGGGCGGTTTCCCGAACAGCACTTCCATCGGTAGATCGACCGGGTTGTTGCAGTGTTCGGGATCCGTCACCTTCAGTTGCCGCTCCTCGGTCGCCACGCCCACCACGGCGAACAGGCAGCGCTCACGCTCGCACAAGGTCTGGAACAGCGGCACACAGTCTGGATGAATAGCGAGCACATAGCGTTCCTGCGCTTCGTTGCTCCAGATTTCCCTGGGCGACATGCCGCTTTCGTCCAGATGGATTTTGCGCAAATCGACCAGGGCACCGCGCCCGGCATCATTGACAATCTCCGGGAACGCATTGGACAAGCCGCCAGCGCCGACGTCGTGGAGCGACAAGATCGGATTGGCATGGCCCATCGCCCAGCAAGCGTTGATGACTTCCTGCGCGCGCCGCTCCATTTCAGGATTGCCACGCTGCACGGAGTTGAAATCGAGTTCAGCGGTATTGGTGCCGGTCGCCATCGAGGAAGCGGTACTTCCGCCCATGCCGATGCGCATGCCTGGGCCGCCCAGCTGAATCAGCAGGCTGCCCGGCGCGACAGCGTTTTTTTTGGTATGGATGGCCGCGATGCTGCCGATGCCGCCAGCGACCATGATGGGCTTGTGATAGCCGGCCACCTGGCCGCCGATATTCTGTTCGTAGGTGCGGAAATAGCCGCCGAGCGTAGGGCGGCCGAACTCGTTGTTGAAAGCGGCGGCGCCGAGCGGGCCGTCGATCATGATCTGCAGTGGCGAAGCGATGCGGTCCGGTCTGCCGTAGCTGCCGCGGTGCGCACCCGCATCCCGCTCAGCCAGCGGTTGCGTGACATCGCACGCATTCTCCCAGGGCTGCAGCGCATGCATGATCATTAAGTTGGACACCGTAAATCCGGTCAGGCCGGCTTTCGGCTTGGCGCCACGCCCGGTGGCGCCTTCGTCGCGCAGTTCGCCGCCGGCGCCGGTAGCGGCACCGGCGAAAGGCGCAATCGCCGTTGGATGATTGTGCGTCTCGACCTTCATCAGAATATGCGTCAGTTCTTCCGACGCCGCGTAGACATGGCCTTGGCTCGCGCCGCGCGGATAAAAGCGGGTGATGGCCGCTCCTTCGATCACCGAACAATTGTCGCTGTAAGCGACGACCGTACCGCGTGGATGCAGCTGGTGCGTGTTGCGGATCATCGCAAACAGCGTTTTATCCTGCTTCTCCCCGTCGATGGTCCATTCCGCATTGAAAATCTTGTGACGGCAATGCTCGCTGTTGGCTTGCGCAAACATCATCAATTCAACATCGGTGGGGTTGCGCTTGAGGTGCTGGAAGGCGTTCAGCAGATAGTCGATTTCGTCGCCCGATAGTGCCAGTCCGAGCTGCGCATTGGCATTTTCCAGCGCAGGCTTGCCGCCTGCAAGCAGGTCGACCGTTTCCAGTGGCATGGCCACCAGGGCGCGAAACAGTCCGCAGGCGTCCTCGGCACGCCGCACTACCATTTCAGTCATTCGGTCATGCAACAGCGCGGCGACCGCTTCCACGCTCGCACCGGACAGTGTTGCAGGCCTTCCATGCAAGCGCGATGTCATTCCGATGTGATACGACACGCCGCGCTCGATGCGCCGCACCTGCGCTATGCCGCAGTTGCGTGCAATGTCGGTCGCCTTGCTGGACCAGGGCGAAACCGTGCCAAACCGGGGAATGACAATGAATTCGTCGCCCGACGCGTCGCCTGAAAACGGCGCGTCATTGAGCAGCGCAGTTAACCGGGCTGTTTCATCTGGACCGGGCTGGGCCGTCCAATCGATAAAATGGAGAAACCGTCCGTGAATGCTGGCGATGGAAGGATCGGTGGCTTGCAGCAGGGACAAGAGGCCCTGGGTACGAAAAGCAGAAAGCGCGTTAGCACCTGGCAGTATCAGCATGACGGGGCGATGGTTGATGCAACGCGGCCGCCGGCGCGGCAGCCTGGTTGCGCATGAAGGAAAGGGCGACACCGACAGCGCCGGTGCGCACGGTCACGCCAGTGCGGCGGGATCCGTAGCCTGGCTGGTGCCCGCCAGCGTCGTCTGCACGTCCGAACCCCGGATGAGGCTCAGATCAACGGGACACCGGTCCGCGATCGCCAGGATACGGGCGCGCTGATCATCATTTAACGGTCCATCGAGTACGATGGTGCGGGTGAAGCGGTCGGGCGGCACCATGTCCCGCACTTTCTCGTGCTGCACAGTCGTGCTCGCCCGTTCGAGCGGAAAGCCTTTGCGGTTGGCGTAGAGGCGCATCGTCATCACCGTGCAGGCTGCGAGGCCGGCAGAGACCAGTTCGTAGGGAGACAGTCCGCTTCCCTTGCCACCGACGGAAGCTGGCTCATCGGCAAAGAAGGTGTGCTCGCCGCTGCGGACCGTGAGCTGGAACAGCCCGTCCAGCGTTTCAGTGGCAACGACACCCTGGGCCACCTCGACCTGTGGAAGATCGGCCGTCAGCGGCGCCAGAAAGCGGCTGGCCCATGCGGCCACGATGGCCGAGACGTAATTCGCGTCCGCAACGTTGGTGAGAAGGTGATCGGCGTTGTCGAGCGAGATGAAGCTTTTGGGATGCCGGGATGCGACGAAAATGCGCGACGCGTGCTCGATGCCGACCACCTGATCCAGCGGAGAATGCATGATCAACACGGGACGCCGCAACGCGGCAATGGCTTGCTCGACGTCGATGCCTGCAACCGTCTCCAGAAAACTGCGACGCACCAGGAAGGGCCGACCGGCGATTTCTACCGATGCCTCCCCCGCGCTTGCAATGGTGTCCAGATCGTCCTGTCGGAACGAGCGCAGGATGTGCTGGAGGTCGGCGGGCGCGCCGATCGTCGCTACCGCCATAATGTCCGGCATCTCGCCCGCAGCGGCGATGGCAGCGGTGCCACCCAGGCTGTGCCCGACCAGAAGCGACGGTGACATCCCTGCCGCCGCCATCGCCTTTGCAGCGGCACGAAGGTCGCCAACGTCCGCCGCAAAGTTGACAGATTGTCCTTCCCCGCTCTGCAAACCGGTGCCGGCGAAATCAAACCTCAGGACCCCGATCCCCGCGCGCGACAGCGCGCGAGCGATGTATACGGCGGCGCGGCTGTCTTTTCCGCAAGTGAAACAGTGGGCGAAGATCGCCCAGCCTCGCGCTGACCCCTCGGGTGGTTCGAGGTGCCCGGAAATCTGAGCGCCAGTCCCGCTGGCAAATGTAAACGTCTTGCTTGTCATGTCGATTCAACCTTATCAAGAGGAGTTGGCGGTCACCGAAACCGCTCATCGATACCTTGCCCCACCCCGTCGTTCAGACGCATTGCAAGTGCGCTGGCCGCCCGAGCGTTCGCCGCGCAGACGACAGGTGCAGTCGATGTGGTTCCCATCCGGCAATCGCACGCGCAGCGTGGCTGCTGCGCGCTTGCCCGAAGATGCAGGCTGGTGAGGCGGTATCCATGATGAGTGAATATACGCTTGAATCATATATATAGCACCGGCCAGGGACAAAAAAATTGGGTCGAATGTCTTGCTCCGGCGCTCAGGCGCTGCCTGAGCCTGCTAAAACAGCGAAGGTGGCAGCTTGACCAGGTCGCGCTTGCCACGGGCTTGAAGGCGCTTGCTCGCGTCAGCAAGTGAGCCACTCAGCGGCTCAGCGGCTCAGCGGCTCAGCACCGTAGCCAAGGTCGCCTGCATGGCTTCGAACTTCGCCGCCAGGTGATCGATCAGCACGCGCAGGCGGCGCGGAATGAAGCGGCCGCTGGGCAGCACCGCATACAGCGGGTAGGCCTCCGTCTGCCATTCACCGAGCAAGCGCACCAGGCGCCCGTCGGCCATCTCCTGCATCTGTTCGACAGGCGACTTGAGCAAGATGCCGGCACCGGCCAGCGCCCATTGGCGCGCCAGGGAAGCATCGTCTACCTGACGATCGCCCTGGACGGCAACCTCCACCCACTGGCCGTCCCGACAGAACCGCCAGCTTCGGTGCACGCGGCCTACGCGGTGATACAGCAGGCAGTTGTGCTGGCTCAGGTCGACCGGCGACGCCGGCGCGCCGAACCTCTCCAGATAGGCGGGGGAGGCGACGACGACAGGGTGGGGCGCGATCAGCTGCCGTGCCACAAGACGCGAGTCCGCCAGCGTGCCGTAGCGGACCGCCAGGTCCAGCTCGTCGCGCAGCACATCGAGTGTGCGGTCGCCGATGGACAGTTCCAGTTGCACGCCGGTGTGCTGCGCCAGGAATTCGTCCAGCCATGGCAGCAACACCGTCCGGGCCAGGTCCGAGGGGGCCGACAGGCGCACGCGGCCGACCAGTGTTTCCGTGTCGGCCGTGACCTGCGCCTCGCCTTCGCCGAGCAGATCGAAGGCCCGGCCAGCGTAGTCCAGCATGGTTTGGCCTGCCGGCGTGAGCCGCATGGCGCGGGTCGAGCGCTCGAACAGCCGGGTGCCAAGCTGCCCTTCGAGCCGTTTGAGCGTGGCACTGGCGGCCGCCGGGGTGATGCCGAGGACGGCGGCGGCCCGGGTGAGGCTGCCTGTGCGCGCGGTCTGCAACAAGACACGCAGGTCCGAGAGATTTTCAATTTTCATTTGAAGGTGATGTAAGTTAATCAGGGATTATCAAGCTCAGAATGATTCTCTACAATTTGAATCACTAACACAACCCCTCACCGACAAAGGACTTGCCATGAAAGCCATTGGATACCGCGACAACCTCTCCATTCACGACGATGCCGCGCTGCTCGACATTGAACTGCCCGACCCCACGCCCGGCCCCCGCGACCTGCTGGTGCGAGTGCGGGCCATCTCTGTCAACCCGGTCGACACCAAGATTCGCCAGAACCGCAAGCCGGTCGAAGGCGGCGTCGAGGTGCTGGGCTGGGACGCCGTCGGCACGGTGGAAGCTGTGGGCGACAAAGTGTCCAGCTTTCAGGTTGGCGACAGGGTGTTCTATGCGGGCGCCATCAACCGACCGGGGACCAACAGCGAACTGCACCTGGTCGACGAGCGGATCGCCGCGCGCGCCCCGCAATCGCTGAGCGACGAAGAGGCGGCAGCATTGCCGCTGACCACGATCACAGCCTATGAACTGCTGTTCGACCGCTTGCGCGTGCCGCAGGGCGGCGGGGCCGGTCAAACCTTGCTGGTGATCGGCGGCGCCGGCGGCGTCGGCTCCATCCTGATCCAGCTGGCCCGCCAGTTGACGCAACTGCGTGTCGTAGCGACCGCCTCACGGGAGAGCACGCGCCAGTGGTGCCTGGACCTCGGCGCTCACGTCGTCATCGACCACAGCGAGCCGCTGGCGACCGCCCTGAAGGCGGCCGGTATCAATGAGGTTGACTATGTCGCTGGGCTGACCCACACCTCGCAGCACTACGAACAGATCGTCGAGGCGCTCAAGCCTCAGGGCGCACTGGCCTTCATCGACGAGCTCGATGGCGTGGACATCATGAAGCTCAAAGCCAAGTCCATCTCGCTGCATTTTGTGCTGATGTATACGCGCTCACTGTTCCAGACCCCTGACATGGCAGAGCAGCATCGCCTGCTGACCGAGGTGGCGCAGCTGGTCGACAGCGGCCGGATCCGCACCACCGCGCACACCACCCTCAGCCCGATCAATGCGCGCAACCTGCGCCACGCCCACGCGCTGCTGGAAAGCGGTAGCACCCAGGGAAAGATCGTCCTGTCGGGTTTTTGAGACCGCCACCCACCATCACCTCTT